>NZ_JBNCKP010000027.1:0-74994 GCF_049841575.1 Micromonospora sp. DT201
GACCCGGAGTTCGGGTACCGGTTCTTGGCCGATGAGGCCCGCGCTGCCGGCCAGCCGATGGTCGAGCGCACCGCCTGGAAAATCTGTTCCGGCATGGGCTGGTTCAGCGCGTTCAGCAAAAAGAAGCGTCGGGGCAAGGGCGGCAAGGTCGGTCCGCCCGTGCACGACGATCTGGTGCGCCGCGACTTCACCGCCCACGGCCCGAATCGGTTGTGGCTGGCCGACATCACCGAACACCGCACCGGTGAGGGCAAGCTGTATCTGTGTGCGATCAAGGATGTGTGGTCCAACCGGATCGTCGGCTACTCCATCGACTCACGCATGACATCGAGGCTGGCCGTCAACGCCCTGCACAACGCCGTAGCCCGCCGTGGTGACGTGGCTGGCTGCGTGCTGCACACCGACCGCGGGTCGCAGTTTCGAAGCCGGAAATTCGTCCGTGCCCTCAACCAGCACCACATGATCGGGTCGATGGGCAGAGTCGGCGCCGCCGGCGACAACGCCGCCATGGAATCGTTCTTCGGCCTGCTACAGAACAACGTCCTCGACCGCCGGACCTGGACAACCCGGCAGCAGTTGAGGACCGCGATCGTGACCTGGGTCGAACGGACCTACCACCGCCGCCGACGCCAACGATCCCTGTCCCGGTTGACCCCTATCGAGTACGAGACCATCATGACCCCACCGGCCAGTCAGGCCGCGTGACTGAAACTGTCACCTATCGGTGCAGCAGACCCCTGTGATTGGGTCAGCTTTGGAGTGACCAGTCGGCGTCGCCGTCTTTGACCGTGGCATCGCTGAACTGGCTTGGGGTGGCGTTGGGCCATTTGCCGCCGGGGAAGGCACTGACATCGATCGCTTCTCCGTGTAGGACCACCATCTGGCTGGCCTGGGCGCCGAGTACGGCGACGAGAGCACCGACCGCCGCAATGATCGCCTGAGAGACCGTGACAACTATTCGGCCCGATGCGTCCGTGCCGGTGCCGACAGCGGCCAACGGTGACGCCGCAGCGAGCGCGTCGACATCATCGGCGGCGCGCAGCACGTCCTCGACCAGGTCCTCAAGCGGGCGTGGCTGCACGCGGTTCACCTGATCCCGCCACTGGGCCGGCAGCGGCTCGACTGGCGCCGGCTCCGCCTGCTCGGCCAGGTGCTCGCGCAGCCGCTCGGCGCCGGGGTGTGCCATTTCGTCGTGCAACACCTGGGAGACGGCAGCCATGCGCTCACCGGCAGCTACCTGGCAAGCCTCCATCACCGCCACCGGGAACTCATCAGCGGTTAGACCGCGCTGCCAGGCCGGCCCCACCACGATAAACTCCGGCAACCCGTCAGGGCCGAGCACCGCTCGGACGGCACCGCTGGCATCTGTACCTCCACCCGTTCCGGCGCACCGGACTGGGCTTGAGCAAGAAGGTCCTGGATCCCGCCGGGATACCGCTGCAGTTGCTGCAGCGACATCACGATGTCGTCGGTCACGAGCGGTCCTCTCGTATCTGCTCGAACCGCTCCCGCAACCGGTCGCGACCCCCGGTCGCTCGTACCCGGACCAGGTGCGCTGCGACTGCCGCCATCCCTGCCGTTGCCACCAGCAGCAGCCCACCCAAAACCACGTCACCGCTTGTCTCAGAGCCGGCCATGCTGCCAATCCCCAGCACGACCACCGCAACCGCGACAGCAAGCAGCGGACCAGCAATGCTCCACCGGCGGCCGGACGACCAGTCTTGCCCGCCATACCACACGACCACCGACACCACCGCACCGATCGCTGTCAGTAACAGGGCCAAGACCAGCACCGTGAGCGAAACCGGACGGTCGAACACCACGTCGTCTGTCGTGTCAGACGACCGAAGCGACGCGAAGAGGACCGGTGCGATGCACACCGCGGCGACGATCCCCCACACCAGACCCGTGTCGCGTCCACGGGGGCCTGCCAGTCCACCACTCATGGTCAGCGAGCGTAATGGTTCGTGTCACCACAATCAGTCCCCATGAAAGGTCATCACGGCGAACAACGGGCAAGCTACCGCTGCAGCGTTCGGTGCCCTGCGACTGTTCGGCACGGGATATGACGCCCTGCTTACAAGTTCTGGGCGCTCCGTCCGGCAAGGTCCGTCCACGTCTGCGACCTCGGGCGGCTGTCCGTGATCGGCCGCCGGCGGTTGCCCTCGTCCCGGCCGGTTGCTGTCAGCGCTGCTGTCGGCGCCGGGCCCCATGCCGGTCAGGGTGTCCAACCCGCCGGCGGTGGGGGCAAATCTATGCGTCGGCAGGCAAGAGCTTCAGCGCCGGGCGCGGTTCCGCCGAGAGCCCTGATCGAGCTGGCTCGGGCCACTCCGGGAGGTCGTTCAGGTCACCACCGAAGGCCAGCACCGTCTGGGCAGATAGATCGCAGGCGGCTTGGATGAAACCTTCTGCGCCCATGAGCCGCATCGAATGGCCCCCGTTCGCCAGCGTCCACAGTGCGCCCGAAGCCTGAACGCCGGGGAGAGCATCAAGGCCCTGCCGACCTATCTGGGCCACGCCGACCCGGGCTTCACTCTGCGGACCTATACGCATCTCCTGCCGACCAGCGAGGACCGCACTCGCCGCGCCATCGACACCGCCTTCGACGAGGACCAGGCCGCTAAGGACGGCCCGGAAGCCGTTGACGGCCTGGAGACGGCATGATCATGGTTCAACGGCCTTCCTGACAGCCTCAGGCGCAGGTCAGGGCACCTGCGCCCGTTACTTGGCGTTGAAGTAGCTGGCCTCCGGGTGGTGGACCACGATCGCGTCGGTCGCCTGTTCCGGCATCAGCTGGAACTCCTCGGACAACTCAACCCCGATCCGATCCGCCCCGAGCAGGTCCACGATCTTCGCCCGGTCCTCCAGATCGGGGCAGGCCGGGTAGCCGAACGCGTACCGGCAGCCCCGGTAGTCGTTGCGGAGCAGCCCGGCCAGGTCCGCCGGGTCGTCGTGGCCGAGTGGACGGCCGTCGGGCAGGGTCATCTCGGTACGGATGCGCCGGTGCCAGTATTCCGCGAGGGCCTCGGTGAGCTGCACGGAAAGCCCGTGCACCTCCAGGTAGTCGCGGTACTCGTTGCGGGCGAACAGCTTTGCCGCGTACTCGCTGACTGGTTGCCCCACGGTGACCAGCTGCAACGCGACCACATCGAGCTGGTCGCCCTGGGGCTTGAAGAAGTCCGCAAGGCAGAGCCGGCGCTCCTGCCGCTGCCGGGGGAAGGAGAACCGGGCGCGCTCCGCGTGCCCGTTCTCGTCGAGCACCACCAGGTCATTGCCTTCGGAGTACGCGGGGAAGTAGCCGTACACCACGGCTGCCTCAAGCACCTGGTCGGCGATCAGCCGGTCCAACCAGTACCGCAGACGCGGCCGACCCTCAGTCTCGACCAGCTCCTCATAGGACGGACCGTTGCCGCCACGGGCGCCGTTCAGCCCCCACTGCCCGCGGAACGTGGCCCGCTCGTCGAGCAGCGCCGCGTAGTCGGCCATCGGCACGCCCTTGACCACCCGGGTGCCGAAGAACGGCGGGGTGGGCACCGCCACGTCGGCGGCCACGTCGGAGCGGACCGAGGAGTCGTGCAGCTCCGGCAGGGACTCAGACACCATCGACCGCTGCCGTTCGCGGCGGGCCCGCCGCGCCGCCAGGGCTGCCTCGCGCTCCGGGTCGATCACCGGGGCGCCGCCGCGCTTGGCGGTCATCACCTTGTCCATCAGGGACAGGCCCTCGAACGCGTCCCGCGCGTAGTGCACCTGCCCGGGGAACATCGACCGCAGGTCGTCCTCGACGTACGCCCGCGTCAGCGCCGCCCCACCCAGCAGGACGGGCCAACGCTCCGCGACCCCACGCGTGGCCATCTCGGCCAGGTTTTCCTTCATGATGACGGTGCTCTTGACCAGCAGCCCGGACATGCCGATCGCGTCGGCGCGGTGCTGCTCCGCGGCATCGAGGATGGCGCTGATCGGCTGCTTGATGCCGATGTTCACGACCTCGTAGCCGTTGTTGGACAGGATGATGTCGACCAGGTTCTTACCGATGTCGTGCACGTCGCCACGCACGGTGGCGAGCACGATGCGGCCCTTGCCGCCGTCCTCGGTGGTCTCCATGTGCGGCTCCAGGTAGGCCACCGCGGTCTTCATCACCTCGGCGGACTGAAGCACGAACGGCAACTGCATCTGCCCGGAGCCGAACAGCTCCCCGACGACCTTCATGCCGTCCAGCAGGATGTCGTTGATGATCGACAGTGGGGCCCGGCCGCCGGCCATCGCCTCGTCCAGGTCGGCCTCCAGGCCGTTGCGCTCACCGTCGATGATCCGCCGCTTGAGCCGCTCGTCGAGCGGCAACGCGGCCAACTCCTGTGCGCGGCTGGCCCGTGCGCTCGTCACGTCGACACCCTCGAAGAGTTCGAGGAAGCGCTGCACCGGGTCGTACCCCTCGCGGCGCCGGTCATACACCAGGTCCAGTGCGACCTCGCGCTGCTCGTCGGGAATCTTCGACATCGGCAGGATCTTGCTGGCGTGCACGATCGCCGACGTCAGGCCGGCTTGCACGCACTCGTGCAGGAACACCGAGTTGAGGACCTGCCGGGCCGCCGGGTTGAGCCCGAAGGAGATGTTCGAGATGCCCAGGGTGAAGTTGACCCCCGGGTAGCGGTGGGCGATCTCCCGGATCGCCTCGATCGTCTCGATGCCGTCGCGGCGGGTCTCCTCCTGCCCGGTGGCGATCGGGAACGTCAACGCGTCGATCAGGATGTCGGAGCGGTCCATCCCCCATCGACCGGTCAGGTCGTCGATCAGCCGCGCCGCGACCCGGACCTTCCACTCCTGGGTACGCGCCTGCCCCTCCTCGTCGATGAGCAGCGCCACCACCGCCGCGCCGTGTTCACGGACGATCGGCATCACCCTCGCGTACCGGGAGTCGGGGCCCTCGCCGTCCTCGAAGTTCACCGAGTTGACCACGCATCGACCGCCGAGCATCTCCAGCCCGGCCTCCACCACGTTCGGTTCGGTGGAGTCCAGCATGATCGGCAGCGTCGACGCGGTCGCGAAGCGGCCGGCCAGCTCCCGCATGTCCTGTGTGCCGTCGCGGCCGACGTAGTCCACGCACAGGTCCAGCAGGTGCGAGCCGTCGCGCGCCTGACTACGGGCGATCTCCACGCAGGCCCGCCAGTCGCCGGCCAGCATGGCCTCCCGGAACGCCTTCGAGCCGTTGGCGTTGGTCCGCTCCCCCACCATCAGCACCGACGCGTCCTGGGCGAACGGCACCGGGTGGTACACCGAGGAGACGCCCGCCTCGTGCCGGGGCTCGCGGGCCGGGGCGGTGACGCCGTGCAGCCGCTCCGCCAGCACCCGGATGTGCTCCGGTGTGGTGCCGCAGCAGCCGCCGATGAGCCCCACGCCGTACTCGGTGATGAACCGCTCCAGGGCCTCGGCCAGCTCCACGGGAGTCAGCGGGAAGTACGCGCCGTCGGCGGTCAGCACCGGCAGGCCGGCGTTCGGCATCACCGACAGCGGGATGCGGGAGTGCTGCGACAGGTACCGCAGGTGTTCGCTCATCTCGGCCGGGCCGGTCGAGCAGTTCAGCCCGATCAGGTCCACCCCGAGCGGCTCGATCGCCGCCAGTGCCGCGCCGATCTCGCTGCCCACCAGCATGGTGCCGGTGGTCTCCACGGCCACATGGCAGATGATCGGCACCGACTGGCCCAGCTCGGCCATCGCCCGCTTGGACCCGACCACGGCGGCCTTCACCTGGAGCAGGTCCTGGCAGGTCTCGATGATCAGCGCGTCCGCGCCGCCGACGATCAGACCGGCGGCGTTCTCCTGGTACGCGTCGCGCAGGGTCGAGTACGCGGCGTGCCCCAGGGTGGGAAGTTTGGTGCCCGGCCCGATCGAACCGAGCACGAACCGGGGCCGCTGCGGGGTGCTGGCCGCGTCGGCGGCTTCCCGGGCGATGCGGGCGCCCGCCTCGGACAGCTCCCGAATGCGCTGCGGGATGTCGTACTCGGCGAGGTTGGCGAGGTTGGCGCCGAACGTGTTGGTCTCGACGCAGTCCGCGCCGGCGGCCAGGTAGGCGTCGTGCACCCCGCGCACCACGTCGGGCCGGGTGACGTTGAGGATCTCGTTGCACCCTTCGAGGCCGTCGAAGTCGTCGAGCGTGAGGTCCGCGGCCTGCAGCATTGTGCCCATCGCGCCGTCGGCGATGAGAATTCGGTCGGCCAGCACATCCATCAACGAAGTCCGCACCCGTTCAGGTTAGTGCGGCACCCGCCGCACCCAACCCCCGTCAGCACCCGATCCCATATTGTGTCAGCGGGATCACGCTGTCTGGTTCGTTCGTGTATGACCGGGCCTCGGCGGAGCCGACCGGCGCGGCCGACAGGCCGTACCCCCGCCCGGCACGTAGGCTGACGGACGTGAAGGACAACAGGGACGCCGCCGTGCCCCACGGTAGGACGACCGGGCGCCATCCCGGCGCCGGCCGCGACAAGCAGGTTGAGGTGACGGCGTGACCGAGTTCGACGGACTGCCGGTGCTGCGGTCCCCGGTGGCCATCGCCGCGTTCGAGGGCTGGAATGACGCCGCCGACGCGTCCACCGCCGCGGTCGAGCACCTTGAGCAGGTCTGGAACGCCCGACAGGTCGCCGAGTTGGACCCGGAGGACTTCTACGACTTCCAGGTCAGCCGGCCCACCATCACCATGGCCGACGGGGAGACCCGTCGGGTGGAGTGGCCGACGACCCGGTTCATGGTGGCCAGCCCGGAGGGCACCGAGCGCGACGTGGTGCTGATCCGCGGGATCGAGCCGAGCATGCGCTGGCGGACGTTCTGCGAGCAGGTGCTGGAGATCTGCCACAGCCTCGAGGTGGAACGGGTGGTGTTGCTCGGCGCGTTACTGGCCGACGTTCCCTACACTCGGCCACTGCCGATCAGCGGCAGTGCCTCCGACGCGCAGGCCGCCGAGCGCTACCAGCTCACCCCGACCCGCTACGACGGGCCGACCGGCATCGTCGGCGTGCTGCATGACGCCTGCACCCGTGCCGACGTGGATGCCGTCTCGTTCTGGGTGCACGTGCCGCACTACGCCAACAACCCGCCCTGCCCCAAGGCCACCCTCGCCCTGCTGCACCGGGTCGAGGAGGTCGTCGACCTGCCGGTGCCGATGGCCGACCTGGCCGAGGAGTCCGCCGAGTGGGAGCAGCGCGTGCGCAGCGCCGCCGAGCAGGATGCCGAGCTCGGCGAGTACGTCCGCGAGCTGGAGGAACGGGTTGGCGACGAGGGGATCACCCCGCTGACCGGTGACGAGATCGCTCAGGAGTTCGAGAAGTACCTGCGCCGACGGGGCGGTTCGGCCGGCCCCACCGCCGGTTCCTGGTAGACGCCTCTCCCCCAGTTCTGTCGCGGGCCCCGGATCTGTCCGGGGCCCGCTTTCGTGTTCGCAGTCCTGTTTTCCTGCTCGCAGTCCCGTTTTCGCGTGTCAGGGGTAGCGCCGTCACACCCTCTAAGGCATCCTAGGAACCTAGATGTGATCAAGGAGGCGGGTGTGCAGATCAATCCCGGGGCTGCGGAGTTCCCGCACCGACAGATCGCCGCGCAGCTCAAGGCCCAGGTCCGCCGCGGCGACTGGGGACCCGGCGAGCGGTTGCCGTCCATCCCGGCCATCGCCGAAATGTTCGGCGTCGCCAAGCAGACCGTGCAACGCGCCGTCGACCAGTTGCGGGTCGAGGGCATCCTGATCACCAAGCCGGGCTCCGGTACGTACGTCCGGGGCACCCGACGCCGACTCAACCGCCTCTCCCGGGGCCGGTACGGCGGCTTCCGCGGCTACCACACCGATCTTGCCGCCCGATACCGTCAGCAGCTCGTCTCCGTCGGTCGCGCCCCCGCCCCCGCCGAGGTGGCCGACGCGTTCGGAGTGCCCGACGGCACCAACCTGCTCTGCCGCCGACACCTCGTACGCACCGACGACTCCCCCGTCGAGGTTGGCGCCTCCTGGTTCCTACCCACCGACACCGCAGGCACCTCTTTGGAGCGCACCGAGGCGTTCGGCCGGCCTCTCTACCAGGAAGCCGAGGAGGTCACCGGGCGGCGGTACGTCTCCGCCACCGACACGATCAGCGCCCGCCAGCCCAGCCGGGAAGAGGCCGAGACGCTCCAGATCCGGCCGGACACCCCGGTGCTGCACCTGCTGCACGTCGCGTACGACGCTCACCGCAAGCCGATCGAGGTCTCCCAGGCCACCTGGCCCGGCCCGATGACCACCCTCACCGAGGAGTACAAGATCCCCGCCCCAACCCCAGACCCCGACCCCAACCCCGGCCTAGTCCTAGGCTGACCGCCCAGCCCGGCCCGGCCCAGCCCGCCGATCTTGCACTTTCAGTCGCGGTTATGCCCGGGTCTGCCCCAAATGCGGGGACAGAATCTGCAAGATCGCGGGAAAGTCACGGTGCCCGGCCGGAGCCCGCCGGGCACAGCAGGGCAGAGCACGCAGGGCAGAGGTGGGACTACAGGTGGACTCCCAGGAGGGCATCCACCGTGTTCGCGAAGAGGGCTGGAGCCTCGGGGTCATCCGTGGCACCCGCGAGGACCGCATCGGCCCAACGGTCGGCCACCGCCAGGGCTCCGGGGGTGTCGAGATCGTCGGCCAGGCGTTCGCGTACCCCGGCCAGCAGCTCAGCCCCGGACGGCCCGGCAGGCGCGGCGGCGGCCCGCCGCCAGCGGTCCAGGCGCTCCTGCGCGGTGGACAGCAACTCGTCGGTCCACGTGCGGTCACTGCGGTAGTGCCCGGAGATCAGCGCCAGCCGGATCGCCATCGGGTCGACCTTGTCGGCGCGCAGCCGGGACACGAAGACCAGGTTGCCGCGGGACTTGGACATCTTCTCGCCGTCCAGGCCGATCATCCCGGCGTGCACGTAGTGCGCGGCGAACGGCGCCTGACCGGTGAGCCGCTCGGCGTGCGCGGCGGATGCCTCGTGGTGCGGGAACAGCAGGTCGTTGCCGCCACCCTGCACGTCGATCTGGTCACCGAGCAGGTTCAGCGCGATCACCGCGCACTCGATGTGCCAGCCCGGACGGCCCGCACCCAACTCGCCGCCCGGCCAGGATGGCTCGCCCTCGCGGGCGCCGCGCCACAGCAGCGGGTCCAGTGGGTCACGCTTGCCGGCCCGGTCGGGGTCTCCGCCACGCTCCGGGAAGATTTCCAGCATCTGTTCGCGGGTCAGGTTCGACTCGTAGCCGAACCGGCCGGTGGCGGAGATGTCGAAGTAGACGTCGCCGGTGCCGTCGTCGAGCCGGTACGCGGCGCCGTCCTTGAGCAGCACCTCGACCTTGTCGGCGATATCCGGGATCGACTCGACCGCTCCCACGTAGTGCGCCGGCGGGATGATCCGCAGCGCCTCCATGTCCTCCCGGAACAACGCCGTCTCGCGCATCGCCAGGACCACCCAGTCCTCGCCGTCGCGGGCGGCCCGCTCCAGCAGCGGGTCGTCGATGTCGGTGACGTTCTGCACGTAGCGCACCGGACGCCCGGCGTCACGCCACATCCGCTGCACCAGGTCGAACGTGATCATGGTGGCGGCGTGACCAAGGTGCGTGGCGTCGTACGGGGTGATGCCGCAGACGTACATGCTTCCCGCGTCGACCGGCTCGCTCGGGTGGACACCCTGCCGCGCCGAGTCGTACAACGCCAGTGGCTCGCCCCTGCCCGGCAGCCGTGGCACCTCGTGTCCCGCCCAAGACTCCATGGGATCAGCCTAGCCAGCCGGAGGACGACGTCGGAGCGCCAAACGGGTGATCAAGATGACAGCGGGTCACATGGGCGGCCAGGGCATCGCGGGCCAGTCCTCCGGCGGCTGGGGGAAGCGGCCAGTCTCCCGTAGCCGGTCGATCCGGGAGGCCAACTCGGTCACCTCGCTGATCGTCAGGTGGTCGGCCAGCTCCGCGCCGAGGGGCCCGGCGACCTGCCCGGCGAGCCCGTCGAGCATCTCCATCGCGTCCGGGGGCAACTGCTTGCCGGCCCAACCCCAGAGCACCGTACGCAGCTTGTCCTCCACGTGGAAGCTCACCCCGTGGTCCACCCCGTAGATCCGGTCGTCGGCCCCGACCAGCACGTGACCGCCCTTACGGTCCGCGTTGTTGATCACCGCGTCGAGCACCGCGAGGCGGGCCAGCCGTGGGTCGTCGGAGTGCGCCAACGCGTACGCGGCGCCGTCGTCGTCTCTGGCGGCGGCGATCGGGATCCAGCGGGGCGGCAGCTCCCCGGCAGGCAGGAAGCCAACCAGCGGCTCGGCGTCGTCCGGCTCGTCGATCCACAGCTGGCAGGAGCCGGGGCCGAATGGGCCATCGCGTAGCACGGTGGGCGGCACCAGGCCCCAACCGGTGGCCCGCGACACCAGGTACGCCGAGACCTCCCGCCCGGCCAGGGTGCCGTCCGGGAAGTCCCAGAGCGGACGCTCGCCACGGACCGGTTTGTAGACGCAGCGGGCGGTTGCCCCGTCCAGGGTCAGGATGCCGCGCAGCGTGGTGTTCGACGCGTCGACGAGGCGACCTTCCAGGTCGAGCACGCCGTCCAGCAGCAGCCGCAGCGCGGCGTCGCCGTCCTGGCGAGGCTGGAGGCCGGACGAGGTCACCGGTGATAACCGTTGTGCCGCGGGCAGAGGTGCCCGGCGGGGTCCAACGGTTGGCCGCAGAGCGGGCACGGAGGCCGACCCGCGTTGACCACTCGCCGGGCCCGCTCGATGAACTGGCGGGTCGCCTGCGGGGTGAGCCGGACCCGGAGCCGGTCCAGGTCCTCGTCCGGCTCTTCGTCCTCGTCGTCGTCTTCGTCGTCTTCGTCCAGCTCGACCTCGGGCTCCACCTCGCCCGCGGCGATCGCTTCGATCACCACGGTCGCGGTGTCCACGTCGAAGGCCAGCCCGAGGGTCCCGACCCGGAACTCCTCGTCGACAGGCGTGTCCAGCGGCTCGTTGTCGCCGATCACCGGCGCCAGCTCGGGCAGGTCCACCCCGAAGCGACGCTGCGCCTCGGTGAGTAGCTCCTCCAGCTTTTCGGCGAGCAGGGACACCTGGACCTTTTCCAGCGCGACGCTGACCAGCCTGCCGCCGCCACGGGCCTGCAGGAAGAAGGCGCGCTCCCCCGGCGGGCCGACAGTCCCGGCGACGAACCGCTCCGGCGGTTCGAAGGCGTGCACCTGGTGGGTCATACCCACGACCCTATCCGGCCCGCGATGGCGTCGCGCACCCCACCGACCCGAATCGCGTCAGGGGCGGCGCGCCCGGCGTACCAGCGGCTATAACCGGGCGTGGCGGCCCACCCGCTGGCGGCCGTCGACCGCTGCCGATGATCAGGCGCGGGTGTCGCGGCCTGGCGCGCACCAGGACGGCGGGCGGTCGGGATCGTCGTCACGAGGCCGCACCGGCCCCGCCGCCGACCGCGGCGTCCGAATCAGCCGCCCGGGGAGCCCGCCGACGCCGCTTGCGCGACGGCGGCGGCACCAGGGCGTGGAGGTCGCCGCCGGTGTCGTTGAGCCGGACCAGGAACGGCCGCAGCGGCGTGAACCGGATCGCGGTCACCGACGCCGGGTCGGCCACGATCCGTTGAAAAAGATCCAGATGTACGCCGAGCGCGTCCGCCACAATGGCTTTGATCACATCTCCGTGGCTGCACGCCAGCCACACCGCCTCGGGCCCGTGCTCGGCGCTGACCCGGGCGTCCCAGGAGCGAACCGCCGCGACCGCCCGCGCGGCCATCGCCGCCATCGCCTCCCCGTCCGGAAAGACCGCTGCGCTGGGGCGCTGCTGGACCACCGGCCAGAGCGGCTCCTTCGCGAGCTTCTTCAGCTGCTGCCCCTCCCAGCTGCCGTAGTCACACTCGATCAACCCGTCCTCGACGACCGGGGCGGCCTCCGGAAGCGCCAACTCCAGGGTCTGTCGGCAGCGGATCAGGGGGCTTGTCACCACGGCGGCCAGGGGCACCCCCCGCAACCGCTCGCCCACCGCGGCGGCCTGGGCGCGCCCGGTGTCGTCCAGCTCGACCGGTTGCCGGCCGGCCAGGCCGCCATCGGCGTTCGCCGTGGTCCGGCCGTGTCGCAGAAGCAGAAGGGTTGCCACGCTGACCACCCTAGGCCCGCTCATTGTTCCTGGTCGTCATGGGCTCCACTCCAGGTCGGCGATGTGGGGGTTTCCATGCGCCGGGATGCCCCCACGTCGGCGATCTGGAGCCGATCAAGCGGGCGGCGGGACCGAGGGCGGGCGGCGGGGACGAGGGCGGGCGGCGGGGACGAGGGCGGCCCCCGGCCCGCCAGCAGGCGGGACAGGGGCCGTCGACGGGTCGGCCGGTCAGGTGGCGTCGATCGTGCCGGTCAGCAGCAGAGCCAGGACCAGAGTGCCCAACGCGACCCGGTACAGCACGAAGACGTACAGGGTGTGGTGGGCGACGTAACGCAGCAGCCAGGCGATGGCCGCGTACCCGATGCCGAAGGCGATGGCGGTGGCCACGATCGTCTGGGCCACGGTGGGCACCGACGTGCCCGGCGCGGACGGCTCGAAGACGTCACCGAGGCTGAACACACCGGACATCACCACCGCCGGGATGGCCAGCAGGAAGGAATACCGTGCCGCCGCCTCCCGGGTGAGGTTGAGCAGCAGGCCGGCGGTGAGAGTGCCACCGGAGCGGGACACCCCGGGGACCAGCGCCATCGCCTGGGCGAAACCCATGACGATGCCGTCCTTCATCCGGAAGTTCTCCAGGGTGCGGGTCTGCCGCCCCCAGTACTCGGCGAACGCCAGCACGAAGGCGAACACGATAAGCGTGGTCGCCACCACCCAGAGGTTGCGCCCGGCGGTCTTGATCTGGTCCTTGAACACGAAACCGAACAGCCCGATCGGGATCGAGCCGACGATCACGTACCAGCCCATCCGGTAGTCGAGGCTGGAACGGACCGACTTGTCCCTGATGCCGACCAGCCAGGTACGGGTGATCCGCCAGATGTCCTTGGCGAAGTAGATGAGCACGGCCGCTTCGGTGCCGAGCTGGGTGACCGCGGTGAACGACGCGCCGGCGTCACGGTCGAAGAAGATCGCCGAGGTGATCCGCAGATGCCCCGACGAGCTGACCGGAAGAAACTCGGTCAGTCCCTGGACGATGCCCAGGACGATTGCTTCGACCCAGGTCACTCTCCGACTCCCGCAAGGTCGAGGGCCTCGGCGACGGTACGCAGGGTCTGCACACCGCTGTCCCGGTCAGCCACGAACAGGGACACCGACAGCGTGGTGACGCCGGCAGCAGCGTACTCCCGCATCCGCTCGGCGACGCGCTCCTTCGGGCCGAGCAGCGAGGTGCGGTCGATGAACTCCATGGGCACGGCGGCGGCGGCGTCGCGCTGCCGCTTGGCCAGGTACAGGTCCTGCACGTCGCGGGCGGCGTCGCCGTAACCCATCCGGGTGGCGAGCTGGTTGTAGAAGTTCTGCTCACGGCTGCCCATGCCGCCCACGTAGAGCGCGGCGTACCAGCGTACGAGCTCGGCGCAGGAGGCCACGTCGTCGCCGATCACCACGGGCACCGACGGCACCACGTCGAACCCGGCCAACTCCTTGCCGACCTTGGCCCGCCCGGCGCGGACCGAGGCGAGCTGCTCCTCGGCGAACTCCGGGGCGTAGAACACGGCCAGCCAGCCGTCGGCGATCTCGCCGGCCAACTCCAGGTTCTTCGGGCCGACCGCGGCCAGGTAGATCGGTATGTGCTCGCGTGGTGGGTGGAAGCCCAGCCGCAGGGCCTTGCCGGGGCCGTCCGGCAGCGGCAACGTGTAGTGCTCCCCGTCGTACGTCACTTCCTTGCGGGCGATGGCCAGCTTGACGATGTCGACGAACTCGCGGGTCCGGGCGAGTGGTTTGGCGAAACGCACGCCGTGCCAGCCCTCGGAGACCTGCGGGCCGGAGACTCCCAGGCCGAGCCGGAAGCGGCCGCCAGAGAGGGCGTCGATGGTGGCGGCGGTCATGGCGGTGGCAGCCGGCGTACGCGCGGGGATCTGCATCACCGCGGCGCCGACGTCGATCCGTTCGGTCTGGCCGGCCATCCAGGCGAGCATGCTGGGCGAGTCGGAGCCGTAGGCCTCCGCTGCCCACACCACCGAATAGCCCAGCCGGTCCGCTTCCTGCGCCAGGGCCAGGTGGTCGGCAGGTGTGCTCCATGCTGTCTGGTATCCGAGACTGAGCCCGAGTCGCACTGGTCCTCCCCCATCCGTGGCACAGGTCGCACCAGGTTACGCAATGCCGAAAACGGACTCGATCACCGGCTCGACACCTTTGATCCCCCGCCGACGCGGTGCCCGCCGTCGGCGGAACCGGCAGAACCGGCAGAGATGACGGGAGCGAGGATATCCGTGGAGGCAGGTTCGAAATAAGGTTCACCCATGCAACAGCGACCGCTCGGCCGAAGCGGGCTGGCGGTTTCCCGGCTCGCGCTCGGCACCATGACCTGGGGCCGGGACACCGACGCCGACGATGCGGCCGCCCAGCTGAAGAGTTTTCTGGACGCGGGCGGCAACCTGATCGACACCGCCGACGTGTACGGCGACGGCGACGCCGAGTCGGTGATCGGCTCACTGCTGGGCACCCTCGTGCCCCGCGATGACCTGCTCATCGCCACGAAGGCGGGGTTGCGCCCGGGCAGCGGCCGGCGCCGCGACGGCTCCCGGGGGCACCTGCTGCGGACGTTGGACGCGTCGCTGCGCCGGCTCGGCACCGACCACGTCGACCTGTTCCAGCTGCACGGGTACGACCCGGACACCCCGCTCGAGGAGACCATGGCCGCACTGGACCACGCGGTGGCCAGCGGCAAGGTCCGCTACGTCGGGGTGTCGAACTTCTCCGGCTGGCAGACCGCGCGTGCCGCCGCCTGGCAGACCGCCTGGCCGGGACGGGCACCGGTGGTCGCCACCCAGGTGGAGTATTCGCTGCTGGAGCGGGGCGTGGAGCGGGAGGTGCTGCCCGCGTGCGACGCGCTCGGCCTCGGCCTGCTGCCCTGGTCACCGCTGGGTCGGGGAGTGCTCACCGGCAAGTACCGGCACGGGCGTCCGGGGGATTCCCGAGCCGCGTCGCCGCACTTCGAGCGGTTCGTCTCGACGTACCTGGAGCCGCGTTGTTCCAGCATCGTGGAGGCGGTGGCGACCGCGGCCGGTGGTTTGGGCGTGTCGCCACTGGAGGTGGCGCTGGCCTGGATCCGGGACCGGCCCGGGGTGACCGCGCCGATCCTCGGCGCGCGGACGGTGGGGCAGCTGCTCGGCGCGCTCCAAGTGGAACGGATCACACTGCCGGAGGAGATCACCACCGCGCTGGACGACGTCTCGGCGGTGCCGGTGGGCTACCCCGAACGCGACGGCTGACCCACCGGCCGGGTCACGGCCGACCCGCCGGCCCGGTCACGGCGTCGGGCGCTGTCCGGGGAGGTCGTTGATCGCGGTCAGGAACCGCGACTGGTCGTCGCGGGTCGCGGGGTTGACGATCCGGATCCACGAGCCGTCGTCGAAGAAGATGGTGGACGGGAAACGCGTCAGACCGGCCATGCCCCCCTCGGAGTCGATGCGGGCCACCCGGCCGCGCTCGACGCTCCACAGCACCCGCGGTTGACGCCGGTCGGGCCGGTCGGGGTCGGGGCGTGGGCCCATCCGCAGCAGGTGAAGGTGGGTGTCGGTCACCGCCAGCGGTGTGCCCGTGTACCGCTCCAGGAAGAGCAGCAGGCTGCCGGCGAGGGTGGCGAGGTCACCGCTGAAGACGAACCGGCGCTTGTAGGCGATCTCGGCGAGCTGGTCGGCCAGCGGGCGGTACAGGCTGAGCCGGAACAGCGCCCGGAACGCCTCCTGCTCCTCGGTGAGCGGAATCGGCTCCCGCTGTGCCCGCTGCTGTGGCGGGCCCGGCTCCGGCTCGGCCGCCGCGGGCAGACCCACCGCGATGGCAGCGGCCTTGCCCGGCAGCAGCAGCACGCCCGCCGCCAGCCGGACGGGCGTCAGCACCGCTTCCACCCAGACCACCGGGTTGACGATGTTGAGCAGCCCGAACAGCACCTTCGGGTCGAGCCCGTCGACGAACTCGTTGGCCATCACGTCGGCGAGCTGCCGGCCGGCCTTGTGTGTCTCCGGGGCGCGGACCGGGCCGAGCCCCACGTAGCGGAGCTGCTGCCCGGGCAGCAGCGGCGCGACGAGGGCGCGTTCGGGTTCGTCGCTGGTGCGGAACTCGTCGCGCAGCTCACGGGCCTTGTCCCGGGCGGCCCGCGCGCCACCGAGCACCGCGTCGGTGAACCGACCGAGTCGGCCTCGCTCCTCTGCCATGACGCGTTCCTCCCCTAGCGGCCCGCCGGCTGGCCGGCCGGCGGTTGCCCGAAGACATTCTGGTCGATCCAGTCGGCGCCGCCCTGCACCGCTTGGTCGACCTTGTCGCCGAACTGGTCGCTGCCGGGTACGGAGAGGCCGCTGGTGAGGGCGACCGTGCCCCAGGTGACGCCGTGCACGACCGAGTTCGGCACGTTCCACGGCAGGTTGGTCGCCCAGTCCCGGGCGATCACCCGGGCGCCGTCGGCGACACCGTGCGCGCGCAGCGCGGCAGCCCGGTCCAGGGCACCCATGTCGAACGGTGAACCGGACTTGCCCAGCTTGTAGGTGCCCTTCGAGGGGTCGAGGAACTTGTGGTGCCACTTGTCGAGCTTGCCTGCGGCGCGGCGCTTATCGGCGTACTTCTTGCCGGCGCGCAGCCCCTTCTGCATGTCGACCAACTTGTCCAGGTGCGTCCGCAGCTTACGCAGGTACAGCATGACCCGCTGGAGCAGACGGATGACCTTCTGCAGATGCGTTGCGAGCGGCCGGATGACCTTCATCATCCGGGCGAGCACGATCATGCCCCTGGTCACGGCGACGCCCATGCCGGCAGCCCAGGACGCACCCATGGTGATCGGCGCCATCAGCAACGCCGTGACCAGCGTGACCAACAGGAAGTTCACGAACTCGACGCAGAGATCCACGAGCACGTCGTGCACCGTTTGCAGGCCGTCGGCGACACTCCGCAGGTACTCGGCGGTCGCGGCGAACTGCTCGGCCACGTCGAGCATCTGCTGCTCGACCTCGGCCAGCCGCTGGCCGTACGCCTCGCCGGCGGGTGAGCGCCACCCGGGCTGCGCGGCCTCGCGGACGCCGCGGTGCCCGTCGGCCAGGTCACGCACCTGCGCGGCCAGCGCGTCCCACTCGGCGGCCTTCGCGCGCAGCACGGCGGGCTCGCCGTCGACCATGTCGACGAGCTGGATGAGCGGCCAGGCCAAGGTCCGGCAGACGCTGTCGACCGCGTCCTGTACCCCGGAGAGCGCGCTGTCGAGGCCGTTCCACAACTGAACGGCGCTGCCGGCCGGCCCGCTCATCCGGGCAGCCCCGACTCGATGGCCTTGAACCCGGCGTCGAGGTCCTGCTCGTTACGCTCGTACGCCTCGACCGTGTCAGCCAACGCGCCGGCTACACGGTCGAACGCGGCATTCGCGGCGCCGAACAGCTCAACGCCGCCGGTGACCTGCTCGGCGTACTTGTCGCGGAGCATGTCGCTGGCGAACGGCAGGTGGCCGAAGGCGTCCGACGGCACGTCACCGGCCGAGGTGATCTGGCTCTCCAGCGCGGCGAGCGAGCTGGCGACCTGCTTGGCGGTCGTCTCCAATCGACGGACCGCCTGCACGTCGACATCGATATCCGGCGGCATGCCGTTCCTCCCCAATGAGTTGAGCGCACCGACGATACGATCTCCCGGCCACCGGGCACCACCCGGTCGCACGGTCCACTGGGGAGGATTCTCATGACTGACCCGACGTCCGCGTTCGATGCGCTCGCCGGGCGGATCGCCGACATCGAACGCCGATTCGCGGGCCTGACCGACGATCTGGCCGAGCTGTCCGGCACCGCGACCGACGAGAGCGGGCTGGTCTCGGCGACCGTCGACGCCACCGGTGCGCTGACCGGCCTCACCGTTGCGCCCGCCGCCCTGCGCGCCGGCACCGAGGGGTTGGCCGAGTTGGTGCTCGATGCGTACCGGCGTGCCCGTGCGGCAGCCTCCGAGCACGTCGACGAGCACGCCGAGGGGTTGGAGGTCGCGCTCGGCGCGGGCCTCACCGACCTGTTCGGCAAGCCCGGCGACTTTTCGGCGCTCGGCCGCCTGGAGGAGACCGTCGCCCGGCTCGGGCGGTTGGACGACCGCCTGCCAGGCTCGCCGACGTGACGTCGCCGACCTGGCCGGAGATCGTCGCGCGGCTGCGAAACACGCTCGCCCGATGCGCGGGCGACACCGATCTGGAGCTCTCCGCCGGTTCGCGCAAGATCCGACTGCTGGTGCGCCGCGAGGTGGTGGGGGTGCTCTGCCCGGGCTATGACGAGGCACGCCTGGCCGCGCTCGGCTGGCACCGCCCGACCGGCGGCGGGGGCTGGTGGTACGAGGCACCGCGCACTCCGGAGCAGGTGGCGCGTCTCAGCGTGTTCGTGGCCCGTACCGCCGCCGAGGTGCTGACCAACCAGCCCGGTGCGCTCTCCTGCCGGGTCGTGCCACCGGCCGCGCGCCCTGGCCCGACGGCACGCTCGGCTGCGAGCCCCGGCCCGACGCCGCGGCCGGTCGCCACCCGGTCAGCACCGAACGAGTCTGGACCGGTCGAGGTGACCCAGGTCGAGCCAACGCCGGCAAGGGTGACGCCGGTAAGGGCGGCACCCAGCGGGGCGGCGGAGCCTGCGGTGGCGGCGGTGCTCGCCGCGGCCGTCGACCGGCGTGACCTGCCCGGCTACCTCGGAGCGCTGGCCGGTGCCACGGTGTGCGTCCCGCTGGCCGGAGAACCGGCGCCTGATGCCGGCTTCCCGTGGACGGTGGTCGGCGACGCGACGGGCACGCCGCTACTGCCGGTCTTCACCTCGCCCGGAGCGCTCGCGGCGTTCACGGGGGACGGGGTGCCGTTCGTCGCGCTGCCCTGCGCGGACCTGTTCGAGGACTGGCCGGACCCGTCCTGGGGGCTGGCGGTCGACCCGGGCAGCGTCCGGGCGGTCGCCTTGGCCGCGCCGGCCCTCGCGGCCCTGCTGACGGCGAACGTCCCCACCGGCTGACGCCCTACCCAAACCAGACGACGCATTGTGTCAACGAGGACAGCGGGGCCCTGCCATCCCGAGGATCCACCAAACCGCCCAGGCCCGTCCCGTCGATCTTGCAGTTTCGGTCGCCGTTTTGCGTGACATGCCCCTTAGGTCGGGACAGAAAGTGCAAGATCGCGCGGGCGAGGCCCCAGCCCCGGTCGACCATGGAGTTGTGGTGCCCGTTAAGGGGTTATAACGGGTGTTTGGCGCGACCTGGGGGTCCGACACGGCAAACGGGCATCGCTCTACCGGTGGTCACAGAGACCGGCAGGGGCCGGCAGGGGCCGGCAGGGGCGGTGCTGTCCTTCTACGGCAATCAGTGGAGAGGCTTTGTTCAGGGCATCAGGGGCGGCAAGTTCGACGCCTGAGCGATGCGTTGGTCACTCCGGAGGGGGTGGCAAATGGCCGCTGGGCTGGGCAGCATGGGTGGCATGGACTACGAATACGCGCCGCTGCGGCTGCCGCCGAACGTCGACCGGTTGACCGCCGCGGCGCAGTTGGCGATCCAGGCGGAGTTCTCCGGATGGGAGTTGGCCCGGGTGCGGTTGTACCGGGACGGCACGCGGCAGGTGGTGCTGCGTCGGCGGCGAGTCAACCAGCCGCAGCCGGGTCTGTCCTACTGACGACCGGGGCGGTGCCGCCCGGGACCGAAGTCGACCCCGGGCGGCACCCAACCTAGTGCCGCCTTGCCTCGCCGATCATGGAGCTGTGGTGGGCGACAAACGACCCGTCAAGCACCAAACTGGGCACCACGCCCCCATGATCGACCTGGCCTTCTAGTGCTGGTGCCCGGCGTGGTCGTGATCGTCGTCGAGCTCCAGGAACGGGTGCTCGTCAAGCCGGCCGACCAGCCGGTCGTCGACCGCCGGCTGGAACGGGCCGACCGCGTCGTCGTCGTCGAACGACTCCAGGTCGACAGGGGTGCCCACCTCGCTGACCATGACCACCCCGTCGAGCGGTTCCAACTCGGGGACGTCAAGCGCACCGAGCGAGCCGTCGCCGCTCTGCAGCAGCTCCAGCACCGCCTCGCCGACGCCCTCCACCGGTGCCGGCTCGTCGTCCTCCGGGGTGCCCTCGCGGCGGGCCGCCTCGGCGACACGCAGCAGCGCGGAGACGCTCGGCACCCGGTAGTCACGGCGCTGCCGCACCGAGATCACCCGGGGGTGTGGGTCGCTGGCCTCGGCACCCTCGGCGCCGCCGAAGCGCTCGTCGGCTTCATCCGGGTCGATCGAGTCGACATCCCACGGCGTCACCTCGCCGAAGGCGTCGAGCAGCCGCTCGTCGTAGGCGAAGGAGGCGTTGTTCAACGCCACGTACGCCTGCCAGACGTCGTCGTCGTCGACGCGGCCCTGTGCGGCGCGTACGGCGGCCAGGTGGTGGCGGGCCGCTTCGATCACCCGCTCGAGAGCGGCGTCCAGCTCACCGTGCTGGTCGGTCATGTGGGGCAGTCCCTTCACGTTGGGGAGATTGCGTGCCGGCGACAGCTGCCGGGCACGGCTAGCAGGTCCGGAGGAACCGGTCGAGAACCCGCACGCCGAACTGTAGTCCGTCCACCGGAACGCGCTCGTCGATGCCGTGGAACAACGCCGAGAAGTTCAGGTCGGCGGGCAGCCGAAGCGGCGCGAACCCGAAGCAGCGGATGCCGAGCTGCGAGAACGCCTTGGCGTCGGTGCCTCCGGAGAGCATGTACGGCACCGGCCGCGCCCCCGGGTCCTCCGCTCGCAGGGCCGCCGACATGGCTTCGACCAGGTCACCGTCGAAGGTGGTCTCCAGCGCCGGCTGCCGCTGGACGTACTCGATCGCGATGTCCGGGCCGACCAGCTCACGCAGCTGCCGCTCCAGCAGCTCGGACTGGCCGGGCAGACTGCGGCAGTCGATGGTGGCGGTGGCCCGGCCGGGGATGACGTTGTCCTTGTAGCCGGCGCTCAACCGGGTCGGGTTGGCGGTGTTGCGGATGGTCGCGCCGATGATGTTGGCGATCGGGCCGAGCTTGGCGATGGCCGTCTCCGGATCGTCCGGGTCCAACTCGATGCCGAGCAGGTCGGAGACCTCCGTCAGGAAGGCCCGCACGGTATCGGTGACCACCACCGGGAAGCGGTGCCGGCCGATCCGGGCGACCGCCTCGGCGAGCGCGGTGACCGCGTTGTCGTCGTGCATCATCGAGCCGTGCCCGGGGCGGCCCTTGGCGTGCAGCCGCAGCCAGTCGATGCCCTTCTCGGCGGTCTCGATGAGGTAGAGCCGCTGGCTGTCGTTGACCGAGTACGAGAAGCCGCCGACCTCGCCGATCGCCTCGGTGCAGTCGTCGAAGAGGTCGCGGTGGTGCTCCACGAGGAAGCGCGCGCCGTAGTCGCTGCCCGCCTCCTCGTCGGCGGTGTACGCGAGCACGATGTCGCGCGGGGGGCGTACGCCGGTGCGCTGCCAGTGCCGCACCACGGCGAGCACCATCGCGTCGAAGTCCTTCATGTCGATCGCGCCCCGGCCCCACAGGTAGCCGTCGCGCAGCTCACCGGAGAACGGGTGCACCGACCACTCGTCGGCGTCTGCGGGCACCACGTCCAGGTGGCCGTGCACCAGCAGAGCACCGCGGCTCGGGTCGGTGCCCGGAATGCGGGCCACCACGTTCGCCCGGCCCGGGGCGGACTCGTGCAGGACGGACTCCACGCCCACTTCGGCGAGCTTCTCCGCCACGTACTCTGCGGCCCGGCGCTCGCCGACGCTGGTGTCGTTGTCTCCCGTGTTGGTGGTGTCGATACGCAGCAGGTCGCGGCAGAGGTCCACCACCTCTGCGGTGGGGTCGGGTCGGTTGGAGGCCGCATCGCTCGTCATCGCCTCTTCATACCAGCCGGAGGTTGCCGACCGGCGGGCGCACCGGCGCGGACGGGCCGGCGCGCCGGTGCCCGCGGGCCGACGCATCGACGGGTCGGTTTCGCCGTGACCGCGTTCGGGTACCGCCGCCCGTGACCGCACGTCCCTGCCGGAGCTTCCGCCCGCCAGTCGAGGAGGGCACCATGTCCGCCGTTCCCCTGCCGCCGCTGCCGCCCGCGCCCGCACCCGAGGAGGGCTACCGGCCCGGCGGCCCCAACATCGCCGAGATCGTCGACCGGGAGCACCGCCAGCTGCTGACATTGCTGGACCAGCTGACCGGCCCGGACGCCACTGGGCAGGAGGGGCTGGCTGTGCTCACCGCCGCGCTGTCGCGGCACCTGTCCGCCGAGGAGCAGTACCTGCTGCCGGCGGTGCGCGCCGCGCTCCCTGCCGCCGCCGAGCGGGTGGATGCCGAGATCAACGCTGACGCCAGCCTGCTCAGCGCCCTGAAAGGGATGTCGGACGAGGCGCTGACCGAGGTTGCCGACCGGGTCCGCCGGCACGTCGACGGGGTGGGCGCGCTCGTCACCGAGCTGCGCGCGGTCGCGACCGAGGAGGAACTGATCCGGCTCGGAAACCGGCTGGAGATCGCCGAGGAGGCGGCGCCGACCCGTCCACATCCGGGCACTCCGGCCACCCCTCCGTGGAACCGGGTCGTGGAGCCTGCGGTCGGGGTGGTGGACAAGGTGCTCGACGCGGTGACCCGCCGACCGACGTACCTGGCGGACCTGCCGGAGCCGCCCCGCGACTGAGGGGTGGCGACGGTCACCACTGCATTCATTATCACCGATCCACTCGGGCTATTCCGCCGGCTGACGCGTAGTCCTACCGTCACGGTATGAACCTGGAGCTGCGTCACCTGCGGGTGGTCTGCGCGATCGCGGAGACGGGAAGTGTGACGAAGGCGGCGTCGGCGCTCGGCTTGGCCCAGCCGGCGCTCACCGCCCAACTCCAGCGCATCGAGCGGACGCTGGGCGGCCCGCTGTTCGACCGGGACCGGCGCGGTGCCCGACCCACCGCGCTCGGTGAGCTGGTGCTGGCCCGGGCCCGGGTGCTGCTGCCGGCGATGAAGGGGTTGCAGGACGAGGCGGCGCGTCTGGCCGGGGCCGGCGACGCGCCACCCTGCTACCGGTTCGGTGGGGTGAACAGCCCGATCCTGGGTCGGATGGTGCACCGGTTGGCGGCCGAGCAGCCGCCCGCCCAGATCACCACGTTCGCCTCCTGGTCGGTGGACGAGTTGGCGCAGTTGGTGGCCGGCGGCCGACTGGACTTCGCGCTGGCCGGTGTGTGCGGCGACGCCAGCCCGTCGGCCGGGTTCGGGTTGAGCTGGCAGGAGGTGGCCATCGACCCGGTGCTGGTGCTGCTGCCGGAGACGCACCCCCTCGCGGCGCACGACGAGGTGCGCCTGGGGGACCTGCGTCACGAGCAGTGGGTGGCCGCGCCGGGCGACGGCTGCTTCAGCGACTGCTTCGCCGCCGCCTGCGCCCGCGCCGGCTTCACCCCGCGCAAGGTGTACGAGACCGACATCCGTGGCTGCGTCGACCTGGTGGACGCCGGTGTGGCGGTGGCGCTGTGCCAGGCGACGTTCCGCCCGGTGGCCGGGCTGGTCACCCGTCGACTCGCCGGCATACCGCTGCGCTGGCGGCTTCTGCTCGGCTGGCATCCGGACTCCCCCGCCGCCCGGGGGGCCGACCTGGTGTTGGAGACAGCGAAGGCGGCGTACGTCGACTCGTTGGCCCCGCATCCCGAATACCTGGCCTGGCTGCTGCGCAACCCGGGGTTCGGTGTCCGGCAGCCCAGCGGGGTCCGACCGGGCTGAGCGGGAGGTATCCCGGCCGGTGGCGGTGCGAACCGCCGCTGTCCGGGTATCTGGCGGACATGACCGATCTCTACCCGTCCGCAGACGACCGGGAGCTGCTCCGCCAGGCGGCCGCCGCGCACACCGCCGCCACCCGTGAGGTGGAGGCGTTCCTGCGCCGGCTGCCGGCGGTGCCCGACCCGGCCGACGTCACCGAGTACGCGAATCTGCTCACCCGGGAGGACCAGACTCGCGCCGAACGGGACGCCGCCGCCGACGCGGCGGGGCTGACCATCGCCAGCTTGGAGCCCGACCAGGGCCAATAGCCTGAAGCGACGGTGCCGTCCCCGCCCGGGACGGCACCGTCGCGCGTGGTAGCAATCAGCGTTCGACGAGCGGGTCGTGACCCAGGTCGAGCAGCGAGTGCCGCCAGTTGTCGTCGGCGTTGCCACGCGACGGCTTGGCGTCCATCAGCTCCCGGATCCGCTCGACCGCCTCCCGCATCACCTCGATGTCTTCCGGGGTGAGATCGACCTTGCGTTTGTTCAACACCTTGAGGATCTCCCGACCCGGCTGGGGCAGGTCGAGGTTCGGGCTCGGGCTGAACGACTCCTCCCCCGAACCCCGGGTCAGCAGCCACGTCCGCAGCTGCTCCGACGGGACGTTGACCTCGGCGTGGAAGTCCTCCCAGAGCACTTCCACCTCGGGGTCGAGCCGCGCTTCGCGTACCATCAGGTCTCCTCTTCGGGCGGCGGCCCGGACGTCTCCGGGTCGTCCTGGTGGGTCTTCGGATGCAGGCCCTCCGCGGGCACCCGCGTCCTGCGGGGGTTCGCGGTGGGCGGCGCCAGGATCGGGTCGGGATGGTCGTCCTCGTCCCGGGGTTTCGCGGACTCCGCGGGCTCGTGCGGGTCCTCGTGTTCGCCTCGTCGCGCCGGCCCGCTCATCGCGGGTGTGTGGTCGTGGCGGCGGTGTACCCCCGCTCGCCCGCGGTCACGTCGAAGGTGAGCGCGCCGTCGCGGACGTCCACGACGACCTTCTGCCCGGGTGAGATCGCCGACTCCAGCAGCATCCGGGACAGGTGGTTGTCCACCTCCCGCTGGATGACCCGGCGCAGCGGGCGGGCACCGAACTCCGGTTGGTAGCCATGCTCGGCCAGCCAGTCGATGCCGGCGGTCGTGAACTCCACCTGGAGGTCCTGTGCGTGCATGCGGCGGCGGGTCTCCTCCAGCAGCAGCGCGGTGATGTCGCGCAACTGCTCGGCTTCGAGCCGGCGGAAGATGATGACCTCGTCGATGCGGTTGAGGAACTCCGGGCGGAAGTTCTCCTGCAGGCGGCGCATCAGCCGCTCACGCAGTTCGTCGCTCTCCTGCTCGCTACCGGGCGCGCCAGAGCCGAACCCGACGCTGCGCTGGCTGCCCGTGATCAGCTCGGAGCCCAGGTTGCTCGTCATGATCAGTACGGTGTTCTTGAAGTTCACCGTGCGGCCCTGACTGTCGGTCAACCGCCCGTCGTCGAGCACCTGGAGCAGGATGTTGAACACGTCCGGGTGAGCCTTCTCGATCTCGTCGAGCAGCACCACCGCGTACGGACGGCGACGCACCGCCTCGGTGAGCTGACCGGCCTCCTCGTAGCCGACGTACCCGGGTGGGGCGCCGACCAGCCGACTGACCGTGTGCCGCTCCTGGAACTCGCTCATGTCCACCCGGATCATCCGGTCCGCCTCGCCGAACAACGCCTCGGCCAGGGCACGAGCCAGCTCGGTCTTGCCGACGCCGGTCGGGCCGAGGAACAGGAAGCTGCCCATCGGCCGTTCCGGGTCGGCCAGCCCGGCTCGGGAGCGACGGACGGCCTCGGCGACCGCGGTGACCGCGTCGTCCTGGCCGACCACCTTCTGGTGCAGGTGCCCCTCCAGTCTCAGCAGCCGATCCCGTTCCTCCTCGGTGAGCTGGCTGACCGGGATACCGGTGGCCCGCGACACCACCTCGGCGATCTCCTGCGGCCCCACTTCGGGCACCTGCGAGGTGGACGAGCCGTCGTCGCCGTTCGCGCGACGGATCTCCTCCTCCAGTTCGGAGATCCGGTCGCGCAGCGCGGACGCGCGCTCGTACTGCTCGTCGGTGACGGCCTGTTCCTTGTCCCGGCGTACCTCGTCGAGTTCCTGTTCCAGCTCCCGCACGTCGGAGGCGGGCGTACGGGTACGCAACCGCACCCGCGCGCCGGCCTGGTCGATGAGGTCGATGGCCTTGTCCGGCAGGAACCGGTCGGTGACGTACCGGTCGGACAGCTCGGCGGCGGCGACCAACGCCTCGTCGGTGAAGCGCACCTGGTGGTGTGCCTCGTACCGGTCGCGCAGACCACGCAGGATGGCGATGGTGTCGTCGACGCTGGGCTCGGGCACCAGCACCGGCTGGAAGCGACGGGCCAACGCGGCGTCCTTCTCGATGCTCTTGCGGTACTCGTCCAGCGTCGTCGCGCCGATCACCCGCAGCTCGCCACGGGCCAGCGCGGGTTTGAGCATGTTGGACGCGTCCATCCCGCCCTCACTGCCGGCGCCACCCGCCCCGACCAGGGTGTGGATCTCGTCCATGAAGATGATCAACTCGTCCCGGTGCGCCCGGATCTCGTCGATCACCTTCTTCAGCCGCTCCTCGAAGTCGCCCCGGTATCGGGTGCCGGCGACCAGACCGGCCAGGTCGAGTTGGACGACCCGTTTGCCGAGCAGGGTCTGCGGAACGTCACCGTCGCAGATCCGTTCGGCCAGCCCCTCGACGATGGCGGTCTTGCCGACACCGGCCTCGCCGATCAGCACCGGGTTGTTCTTGGTACGCCGGGACAGGATCTCCACGGCCTGCTCGATCTCGTCGGCCCGTCCGATGACCGGGTCGATCTGATCGTTGCGGGCCAGGTCGGTGAGGTCCTGCCCGTACTGGTCGAGGGTGGGCGTGCCACGGTCCGGTTTCGGCCCGGTCATCGGCCCCCGCTCGGCGTTGGCGGCCTGCAACGACTCGGGTTGGATCCGACCGGCGGCCAGCATCCGACCGGCCGGCGACTCCGGGTTGAGTGGCAGCGCCATCAGGATGTGCTCGGGGCCGATGTAGTTGGCGCCCATCGCCCGGGACAGCTGATGGGCGTCGAGCAGCGCCCGCTTGGCGGCTGGGGTCAACGACAGGTTCGGCGGCACCTCCCCGCGCGGTGCGCCGTCGCCCTTCCCGCCGAGCGCGTTGAGCAGGGTGTCCGGGTCGGCGCCGGCCCGGCGTATCAGGTCACGCAGCTGTTCGCGTTGCAGCGCCGCCCAGAGCAGGTGGTCGGTGTCCAGGTCGCTGCTGTGGCGTTGTGCGGCCCGCCGGGCCGCGTCGGCCAGCATCTCCCGGGCGTCGGCCGTCATCAGTCGGGTGATGTCGACCCGGTGCGGCGGTCGGCGCCCTCCCTCGCCCCGACCGAAGTACCTGGCCAGGAATTCATCCCACGGGTCGGAGCCGGTCTCACCGGGTCCCATCATGTCTGTCCTCCGCAGTAGGGCGCGGCACGGTCGGCAGGGGCTACCCGGCGCGCGCCCCGACAAACGCCGCGGGAGGCGGAGCGCCGGCATTCCGGGTGTGGCGTCGGGCCAGGGCCGGTCGTTGGTGGCAGGCTGACGGGATGGATGAGAC
Organism: Micromonospora sp. DT201; assembly: GCF_049841575.1. Lineage (NCBI taxonomy): Bacteria > Bacillati > Actinomycetota > Actinomycetes > Micromonosporales > Micromonosporaceae > Micromonospora > Micromonospora sp. DT201. Next base: position 27,437 of record NZ_JBNCKP010000027.1, read on the forward strand.
CCCGCTGCTGATCGTGGATGGCGCCAACGTGGTGGGCTCCCGCCCGAACGGGTGGTGGCGCGACCGTGCGGGGGCCGCGGCTCGGTTACGTGACTCCCTCGCCCCGGTGGCGACCGTCGGGCTGCCGGCCCGGCTGACCGCCCCGGTGGAGGTGGTGCTGGTGGTCGAGGGGGCCGCGCGGGACGTACCGGGCACCGAGGGCGTCCGGGTGGTCTCCGCCGCAGGCTCCGGGGACGACACGGTGGTCGAGCTGGTGGAGGGGGCGCCGCGCCGCCGCCGGCTGGTGGTCACCGCCGACCGGGAGTTGCGCGGCCGCGTGACCGCGCTGGGTGCCGAGGTGTACGGCCCACGCTGGCTGCGCGACACACCGACCAGCAACTGAGAAAGTCTCGCACCGGGACTCCCACGGAACGGACTCCCGGCACTTCCGGGGCTCTTCCGGACAGGCGGGCAGGAACACCGACAGGGCGGATGTTCTTTCCCGACCGCCGATAGGCTCTAATGGAGATCTCCCCGCCCCCAGGAGGTTCCGCCGTGGCCAGCGTCGCTGAGCTGAAGGCTGCCATCGATGTCGCCCTCCAACAGATCGGAGACGGGCAGACAGCCGTGCAGGCCGCCGGCGAGAAACTGGCCGAGGCGCAGCAGACCCTGGCCGGTGCTCTGGAGGGCAGCGGGCACGAGACGGTCGAGGCGGCCCAGGCGTCGCTGACCCAGGCCAGCCAGGAGCTGGAGGAGTGTCTCGCCGCGACACTTGTCGCGGTCGAGCAGGCGCAGCTCTACGTCTCCACCCTGTAGGCCGCCATGTCCATCATCGAGGACGTCGGTGGGCAGGTCCGCGCCGCCAGCGAGGAGTTCCCGGTGGCCCTGCTCGGGCAGGCGCTGGAGAAGTTCGGCCTGGCCGCGGAGCGACTGCGCTGGGTACGCCAGGAGTCGGCCAACCCGATGGGAGTGCCCGAGTTGTCGGCCGCCACCGAGCACGCCGAGAGCGCCGGCTACGCGTTGCGGGTGGCACAGGAGCAGCTGTCGGCGTACCTGGGTGCGATCGGGCTCGCCGCGGACGGCGCCCCGGCACCCCGCCCACAACAGCGCGAACCCCAGCACGACAGATCACCGGCGGCCGGGCCGACCGCCGTGGCACCGGAGGCGGCCGAACAGGTCCGGCTGCGCCGCTGGTGGTCGGTGCGGGTCGCCGAGCTGACCGGCGGGCGTGACGGCGGCACCGACGAACCCGACGAGCAGCTGGGCGACTCCCAGGAGCTGCTGCGCCGCGTCGTGGGTGGGGTGCGTGCCGGCGACCGGGACCGACTGCGTACCGAGCTGCGCCGAGCCCCGGCCGACGTGGGGCTGGGCATGGCGGCGCTCGCACCACCGCTGCTGCGCGAGCTGGCCGGTGAGCTGCTGGGGCACCCGCCCCGCGCCACCGATCTCGGGCGTCTGCGCGGGGAGTTGGACGGGCGCGTCCGCGACCTGTTGCCCGGACTGCCGCCGCCGGTGCTGGAGACGCTGCTGACCCGGGTCTGCAGGATGCCGCCGCCGCGTGCGTCCGGGGAGCCGCCGCACGCCGCCGACTCCGCGGTGACGGCCGGGGTGGCGACCGGGTTGTTGCTCGCCCGCCTCGGCCGGGATCTGCCCGCGGGCGCCCGCCCGCAGCCAGCCGGCGCAGGCCAGCCTGGCACCGGGCCACAGCAAGCGGGCGGCAGCCGGTCACCAGGCACGGGTCAGCCGGGCGGCGTGGGCCAGCGGCCCGGCAATGTGGGCCCACGGCCGGGAAGCTCTGATGGGCTGCGCTCTGGTGGGTTGCCGCCGCGCTCGGGCAGCCCATGGCGGGACGCCCCGACTCGCCGGGGTTCCGATGGCTGACCGGCGCGGGCAGCTGGCCAGCCGGGTCCGGGACACCCTCGCCGAGGCGTTGGGCGCCACCCGTACCCGCCTGTCCGCCGCCCAGGCTGAGCTGACCGCCGGGCGGGAACGGCTGGCCCGGGTGCAGCGGGCGGCAGCCGCCGTACCGGAGCGGGTGGGCGCCCAGCGGGACCGCCGCATCGCCGAGATCGACGCCCGCTACTCCACTCGGATCGCCGAGCTGGCCCGGCGCGCCGCCGACGCCGCCCGTCAGGAGGCGCCAGGTTGCGCGGGGGCCGGCTGGGCGGGGTGGGCACCGACGCCGGCCCGGCGGGCGGAGCCGCCCGGCGCGTTGCGGGTCGGCACGGTCGGGATCGACGGCGTCGACCCGGTGCCCGCGCTGGTGCCGTTGCTCGACGCCGGGCACGTACACCTCTCCGGGGACGACCGGGCCGGCTGCGACGCGGTGGTCTCCGCGTTGCTGCTGCGGGCCGTCGGCCGCGCCGACCCGGGGGCGGTACGACTGATCGGGTACGACCCGGAGCAGCTCGGTGGCGGCCTGGCCGGTTTCGCCCCGCTGGGCACGGCGGGCCTGCTCACCTTCGTCGGCCCCGGCGGGCTGAGCCCACTGTTGGACGACCTGGTGGAGCAGATCCGCCGGATCAACGAGACGGTGCTCGCCGGCGAGTACGCCTCGCTGCGCGAACTGGCCGCGGCGACCGGCCGACGACCCGAACCGTGGCGGGTGGCGGTGCTGCTCGGCGGCGATGAGCTGAACCGGCATGAGCGCGGGCAACTGGACCGGGTCGTACGGGCCGGCGCGGCGTGCGGGGTGCATCTGGTGGTCCACGGTGTGCCGTTGCCGGAGGATCCGACGGTGACCCGGGTGGTGGCCGGGGTGTCCGGCGCGCGGATCGGCGGGTCGGCTGGGCTGCCGGTCCGGCTGGACCCGCCGCCACCGGCGACGCTGGTCACCGAGACCTGTCGGGAGATCGCCGCCCAGGTGAACGCCGGCCCACCGCCGACCCCGTTCGCCGACCTGCTGCCCCCGCCCGACCTGATGTGGCGGGAGGGCTCCGCCGACGGGCTGACCGCGCCGATCGGTGAGGGGCCGCACGGCCGACCAGTGCGGCTGACGCTGGGTGACTATCCACCGCACGCGCTGATCGGCGGGCCGTCCGGCACCGGCAAGACCAACCTGATCTTCGCGTGGATCGGTGCCCTCGCGGCCCGCTACTCCCCCGCCGAGCTGGAGTTCTACCTGCTGGATTTCAAGGAGGGGGTGTCCTTCGCGCGGTTCGCGCAGGGCCGGCGTGACCCGAGCTGGTTGCCGCACATGCGCCTGGTCGGCATCAACGTCAACACCGATCGGGAGTTCGGCTTGGCGCTGCTGCGCTTCCTCACCGAGGAACTCCGCCGGCGGGCCGACGCGGCCAAGAAGCACGAGGTGACCAAGCTGGCCGAGCTGCGGGCGGTCGACCCGACCGGGCACTGGCCCCGCATCGTCGCGGTGGTCGACGAGTTCCAGATGCTGCTGGCCGGCCGGGACGTGGTCGCCCGAGAAGCGGCCGACCTGCTGGAGGACCTGGCCCGACGCGGCCGGTCGCAGGGCATCCACCTGGTGCTCGCCTCGCAGGACGTGCGGGGCATCGAGGCGCTGTGGGGCCGCCCCGCACTGGTCGCCCAGTTCACCCTGCGCATCGCGCTGCCCAAGGCGCTGCGAATCCTCGCCGAACGCAACGACGCGGCGCAGTCGCTGCCCCGCTGGCACGCGGTGGTCAACGCCGAGTCGGGCATGGTGGAGGGCAACGAGATAGCACGGATCCCGTCGGCAAGCGACTGGGAGACGTGGAGCGGGTTGCAGCACCGGCTGTGGCGCATGCGCCCGGCCGACGCGGCACCGGCCCGACTGTTCGACGGCGACGCGATCCCCCGCCTGGCGGACGCACCGGATTTCCGGGCGCTCGGCGTACCCCCGGACGGGACGGTGCCACGTAACCCGGTGGCTCTGCTCGGCGAGATCATCGACGTGCAGTCCCGTTCGGCGGCGCTGCGGCTGCCGCGCGCCCCGGGGCGCAACCTCGCGGTGCTGGGCACCCGGGTGGACGAGGCGTGCGCGGTGCTGGACGCGGCAGCCCGGTCGCTGGCCCGCCAGCACCCGCCGGGCACCGCCCGGTTCTCCATCGCCTGTCTCGACCCGGACGCCGACCCGATCGCCCGCGCCCTCTACGACGACCTGGCCGACGACGCCGCCTGGTACGACGAGGAGACCGTGGGCGAGCTGATGGCCGAGACTGCCGACGGGCTGACCGGGCCGGGTGGCCCGCACTACCTGCTGCTGTTCGCGGTCGACGCGGCAGCCGGCGCGCTGGCCGCCCGCGCGGGTCGCCGCACCGGTCTGGAGCAGCTCCGCCGGATCATGCACGACGGGCCGGAACGACGGACGCACGTGCTGGCCTGGTGGCGGGGAGTGGCCCGGATGCGCGCCGACCTGGGCGGGCCGGCCGCCCGCACCGACCAGATCGGCGCCTGGGTGGCACTGGACGCGCACGGCGGCGAGCTGGGTGCTTCGCTCTACCCGGGCACCGGCGGCCCGGACTGGTATCCCCGCCCCTGGCGGGGGCTCTTCTTCGACCGGGCGGTCCACCGCACCGGGCAGGTCATCATCCCGTATGGACCGTCGCGATGAACGAACCAGTGGCCAGTGAGACGTACTCGGCGCAGCTGCGGCGGCTGGCCGACGTGACCGCGCGGGTGCGCGAGCAGCGCGCCGAGGCGCATGCCTGGCACGAGCGGCAGTGCGCGGCTGCCGAGCGGGCTGTCGCCGAGGCCGCCGCCGAGGTCCAGCGCGCCGAGGAGGAGTTGGTCGACGCGCGTGAGCAGCAGGAACGGGTCGACGCCGAGGTGGCGCACCTGTGGCAGCAGGTACGCGCCCGACTGGGTGCCCGTCGACTCGGCGGCCCGCCGGCACCCGCGAACGGCACCGGGGCCACCGACCCCGTGCCGTTGCTCGCGAGGGCTCGTGACCTGCTCGACCGGGCCGGGCAGCCGGGTGAGCTGCCGGGCTCGGTCAACCCGCTGCTGGCGCTCTGCGGAGTCGCCGGTGCCGTGGTGGCGTACGCGCTGGGCGCGGGTGCTCGGGCGCTCGGCGTCGGGTACGGCGGCGACCTGGCGGTCGGGTTGCCGGTGCTGGCGCTGGTGGTGACCCTGCTCGGGCCGTTGGTGGGCCTGGTGCCGGCGCGGGTGCTGGCCGACCGCCGGCACGCGGTGCTCGGCCCCCGGCCGATCACCGTGGTCGTCGGCGCGGGGGTGCTCGCCACCGGGCTGCTGCTGGCGCTGGGCCGCTGACCGAACTGGTCGAATCAGTCCACAAAGGGCTGTCGAATAGCCGACCGCCGGTGCGGCGAAAATCAGGAGGCGATCTTCGATACGGTAGGTCAAATGGTCAGCCTCTTCCTCAGTTACCGCGCCGACGGCGACAACGTCGTCGCGCGCCTGCTCGATGACGCGCTGACCGCTCGATTCGGCAGCGACAGCGTCGTTCGCGAGGATCCGGTCGCGGTCGTGTCCTCCGCCGAGCTTCAGCGCCGCCTGTCGGCCTCGGCGGCACTCATCGTCGTGTTCGAAGATCGCTCAATCGACGTTCCGGCAGGCTTCCCGGAGCACTTTCCGCACACCAGCCGCCGGACGATCGAGGCCGCCTTCGAACAGCAGGTCCCGGTCATTCCGGTGCTGGTGGACGGCGCCGCGCTGCCACCCGAGCCGGTTCTGCCCAAAGCGCTCGGGCCGCTTGTCCACCAGCACTACCGGCGGATCTACACGAGCACCGTTGATGCGGACATCCGCCACCTGATCGACGACCTCGCGACGAGTTTCGGCGCGGAGACCGAGACCGCTGGGCCTGCGATCCCGCTGATCCTCAGCGCGGAACCGGTGCGCTGGTTCATGCCGCCCCCCAGGCGCGGGCGAGCGGCGGCGATCGTCTACGCGACCCGCCAGGGCGGTCTGGAGGTCGCCGACAGCGGCCGGTCGATGGCGTGGTGGCACCCAGGGTTCGTTGCTCGATACGCGACGCGCTACGAGGTGGACACCAGCGACCACCAGGTCGTCTTCGACGTTCGGCTGCCCGCGAAGGGCGCGTACCATTTCGAGGCGTCGATCACCGTCGGCTTCCGGGTGACCGACCCGGCGCAGGTCGTCCGACGCGCGATCACGGACGCCGCGGGCGCGATCCGCGAGTTCGTGCTGGACGCCTGCCGGCCCATCAGTTCGCAGTACGCCCTCGACGAGGTGATCCAAGCCGAGACAGCCATCGACCGACGGCTCAACCGAGACACGTACGCTCTCGACGGCATCACCCTCTATCGGAGAGGCGCACGGCTTTCCCTCGACGAACGAGGTCGTCGCTATGCGCGAGAGCGTGAACTGGAGCGGGAGCGGAACGACCTGCACGAACGAGCCGCGTACCGGCTGGTGCGGCCCCGGTTCGTCGGGGAGGCCGACATGGATTTCGCCGCCGATGAGGCGGACGTTCCGGTATTCGGCGGGAACTGGGCGGCGGGGATACCTACGTATACCGGGCCGGTGACCTCGTCATTCCCGGGCGATACCCGAGCAGCGGAGCGGCTGTTGGTGGCGCGCGCGCCCACCCAGGTTCCGGCGGGTCGGGACCTGAGCGTCGACGTCCGGCTCGTCACCGAAGGGCGGCCGGTTCACCCGGACGCCGTGACCGCGCGATTGGCGAACTTCCTCGTCAGCGACGGCGGCACACCTGTCACCGTGACCGTCCACGCGCCCGCCGGCCTGCACGCCGAGGGCCCGCTCCAGCAGACCGTGCTGGTCCTGCCGGACGAGGATCCGAATCCGATCCGATTCGGCTTCGGTGCGCGTACCCCCGGTCTGCATCGCATCGACGTGACGGCCTGGGCCGGCGGCACGTTCCTCAGCGAGGTGTCCGTCGAGGTCTCCGTCGCGGACGGTGGGCCGTTCCGTGACGGCCAGCCGAAGACGGCCCCGATGGGTGCCCCGCAGGCACGACCGGGCGAGGTCACCATGGAGGTGCGGTTCGACGGCGGCCGCTACACCTTCCAACTGCGCTCCGACGCAGCCCTGTTCGCCCCGGTCGTCGAGTCGATCACGAACACGCCGAACGCCGCGGTGGAGAACGCGATCAAGGAGTTGCAGCAGCTCGCCGGGGGTGGTTCCCGCTACAACGCGACGATGACCCGCGAGGTCATCCGGTCGGCGGGCATCCAACTGTGGTCGGAGATGGTGCCGGCCGACGTGCAGGACCAGTTCTGGCAGGTCGGCGCCGACATGAGCGCCTTCACGATCGCCACCGACCACGACGTGGTCCCGTGGGAACTGCTCTATCCGCTCAGTGCCCAGCGGGATGCCGGCTTCCTCGTCGAGCAGGTCCCCGTGGTCCGCCGCACCTATGGTCAGCACCGCAACGCGAAGGTCGGCCTGCGCAACCCACGCTTCGTGGTGCCGACGAAGGCTCCCACCGGCGCGCACGACGAGGTCGCCGCCATCCGCGCGATCCTCGGCGCGGCCGACAGCGAGCCCATCACCAGGGCCGACGAACTCCTCGCCTTGATCAACTCTGGGGTGTTGGGGGCGACCCACTTCGCCTGCCACAACACATTCTCCTCGGACGGCTCGTTCATCGACATGGATGGTGGCCGGTTCAAGCCGGCCCTGCTCGCCGAGGCCAGCATCCGGAAACTGCTGGCGGAAACCGGCCCCCTCGTTTTCATCAACGCGTGCCGGAGTGCGGGCGTGGCACCGACGTACACGAAGATGCTCGGCTGGGCGCAGCAGTTCATGTCGTCCGGAGCGGGCGCGTTCGTCGGCACGCTCTGGGCGGTGCGCTCGGACAGCTCAGCTCGCTTCGCGACCTCGTTCTACCGGTCCCTCGCCGACGGTGCCACGCTCGGCGCGGCGGCTCTCGCCGCACGGATCGAGCAGCAGGACGATCCGCTCGATCCGACCTGGCTGGCCTACACCGTGTACGGCGACCCGTTCGCCACCGCCGCCGTCTGAGCGGTCGGCAACTCAACTCGCGCAGAAGGGGCAGGTTCGGCATGGACGTGATCGACTACAGCGTGCCGGTCGAGGAACTGGTGTCGGCGGTGAAGAACGCGGTGAAGCAGGCCGGCATCTCCGCGACCGACGAGGGCCGGGACCTACGGGTCGGCTCGGTTCAACTGATCTTGAGCGTGGTCGCCACCACGAAGCTCGGCGGTGGCGTGGACTTTCGAGTCCCGGTGATCGGCTGGAAGGTCAAGGTGGGCGGCAGCCAGTCCCGCCAGAAGACCCACACGATCGACATCACGCTCGTCGCCGAGGATCTCCAGGATCGGCACGAGCTGCGCGACAGCGGCGTCGAGGCGACCCTCGTGGACGCGATCACCACGATCCGCGCGGTGGTTGCCGCCGGCACCGGGGGCGACGACCCGCTGGTGCTGAAGGCCGGCACGGTGGAACTCGTCTTCGGCGTCACCGACCAGGGCACGATCTCGGTCGGCGCGGAGGGCGAGCTGACCGACGAGGTCACGAACACGCTCAGGATCGAGCTGGTCGGGGCCACCGCCGGGTAGCTCATGCCTGCTTGCGCAGGCCGGGTAGCTCAGGCCGGGACCAGGACGGCCTCGCGGAGCAGTCGGCGGGCCAGGGTCACCCGGTCGGCGTCGTCGGGCAGCCCGGGCAGGTCACCGACGCGGGTGACCGTGCCGCTGAGCACGGCACGGGCCGCCGGCTCGCAGTCGGCGGGCAGGGTGATGGTGCGGTCGAACAGCCGCAGCGCCACCGTGTCCGACCCGTGCGGCGCGAGTTGCCAGCGCAGACCCGGGCGCAGGGTGACCCGGGAGTCCGCGTTCAACGCGGCCGCCGCCTCAGCCTGGGCGAGCGGCCGGATGGGTGCCGGGCGGGCAGCCGACCAGGCGCGCTGCCGCAGTCGCGCGGCGACCGCACTCGGATCGGCGCGCAACAGCCAGTCCCGCAGTGCCTCCACCGTCTCGGTCAGCTCCGGCTCGATGGCGTCCGGGTCGGCGACGTCGGTGCCGAACGGCAGGCTGGCCCGCAGCCGCTGGTCCTCGGCTGCCAGCGCGAGCAACTCCTCGACCAGGGCGTACCGGGTGAGAGCACGGATGCCCACGGTCAGGTGCAGCGAGCTGGCGTCCTGTGCCTGCGCGCTGTGCAGCCACCCGCGGGGCAGATAGAGGGCGTCGCCGGGGGCGAGCACCACGTCCAGCGCGGCGGGGCCCTGCGCGGTGGCGCCGACCTCGTCGGCGCGGCCACCCCACGTCTGCTTCTCCAGCGGATCGGGCAGCACCGGCGGATGGATCCGCCAGTGCTTACGGCCGTCGACCTGGAGGACGAAGACGTCGTGGGTGTCGTAGTGGGTGGCGAAGCCCTGGCTGCCGGCCGGGGTGAGGTAGGCGTTGATCTGCAACGGTTGGTTGAGCGCGAGGCCCAGGTCCCGGGCGAAGTCGACAAGCGGTGGCCAGATCCGGTGCAGACCCTGCAGCACCAGCGTGGCACCGGCGGCGTACTGCTCCAGGATCCGCTCGTCGAGCACCTGGTCGCCGATCTCGGCACCGGCACCGCCGCCGCCGGTCCAGCGCGCCGGGGGCACCAACTGGCCGTCCTTGGCGACACGCAGGAATGGGGTACGCAGACCGCGCCGGCTCAGCAACTCGTCGGCGTCGGCGGGGCTGAGCAGGTCGGTGAAGCCGGCCGGGTCGGGCAGCTCGGCCGCGCGGGACAGTAGCGGGGTGTGTCCCCAGTGCGCGGCGGCGAACTTGGCCGGTTCGACCGAGACGCAGCGGGTCAGGGCGGCGGTGGCGTTTGCGGACGGAACCGCCGGGCGGCCGTGGCCGCCCGGCGGGTCGAGGTGCGTCATCGTGTGCCGCTACCGTGCGCTGCCGTCGGCGCCGCCGTCCTGGTGACCCGGGGTCGCACCACCGTCGGCGGGACCTTCCGCGCCACCATCGGCGCCGCCGTCCTGGTGACCGGGCGTCGCACCACCGTCGGCCGGGCCCTCCGCGCCACCGTCAGCGCCACCGTCCTGGTGACCGGGCGTCGCACCACCATCGGCCGGGCCCTCCAGGCCGCCGCCGCCAGTGGTCTGCATGTCGTCGTCGTTGAGTGCCATCGGTACTCCCTCGGGTGTGCCGCCCCGCCGTACGCCGGGGTCCGTCGTGCTGCGGGTGGTACCCCACGCGCGATCTTCTCTAACCCTCACCGTAGACGTCGAACCGGGGCGACACGGGCGGTTCGGCGGGCAGCGCAGCAGCTGAGCCCGCCCGATGTCGTCGGGCGGGCTCAGGCCGTCACGTCGTCACGTCGTCACGTCGTCACGTCGTCACGTCGTCACGTCGTCACGTCGTCACATCGTCACATCGTCACGGCATCATCGTGGCGAGATCGCTGGGCATGGTGTCCTTCACGTCCTGCCACTCGCCCTGGGTGACGTGTCGGCGCAGGGTGTCCAGCACCACCTGCGTCACCCGCTCCGGGCCGCCCTCCGCGTCGTACGGGAAGCCCTGACGGACCTCGTACAGGAAGTCGTCCCGGTTGAGCTTGATCGGCACGTCGGACGGAACCCAGCCGTCGAAGTAGATCCCCCGGACCAGCACCGGCAACTGCTGGGCGAACTCCACGCTCTCGTCCACCGGCAACCGGTCGCGCAGCAGGTGCAGCACCGTGCGCAGGGCCGCGTACGACTGGTTGCGCCGATCCTTCGGCCAGCCGTAGGCGTTCTCGATGTCCTTGAGAATGAGGTTCGTCTTGTCCAGCGAGGACTCGAACGCTGAGATCATCGCGTCAGCCATCGGTCGACCCCCGTTCCGTGCTGTCCCACCGTCGGTCATCGGTGCGACGCGGTGGCCCCACCGGGCCGCGCCGGGCTCGCACCGGGCTGCCCTGCGGGGCACGCCGGGCGTTGTCGGCCGTACCGACCACGTGCAGGACGGCACCACGCCGTCGATCCGTCACCACTCGAACCGTCATCCCCCGTCACCTCCGTGTCGTCTCCGGGCGTCGGCCGCCTCGGGCCGCCGTACCCACCGTCTCCACCCTGCCGGCGGGCTGGGTGAGTCGACCCCACCCCGATCGGGTGAGACGGGGAGCGCGGCGGGCGCGTGCCTGCCCTACCTGTCCCCACCCAGCAGCGCCGTTAGCTGCTGCGCGTTGGTCTGCGCGAAGTCGCGGTAGCAGTTGTTCATGAGCACGTGCGTCTGGCCGGCCTCGTCGGCAAGCTCACGCAGCTTCGGCGCCCAGTCGGCCAACTCCCGCTCGGAGTAGTGGTAGCCGAACTTCTCGTGGATGTCCTTGCTGGTCCACTTGTCGCTGTGACCGTGGAAGCGCATCACCGCGAGATCCGCGGTGGCGGCCAGCACCGGGGGCAGCGACGAGCGGTGGCCCTGCGGCATGTCCACGCAGACGTACGGCAGTTTGTGCTCGCGGAGAAAGGCCAGGGTTTCGTCGGCATTGTCGCCGTCGAACCAGGACGCGTGCCGAAACTCGTAGACACCGCGCAGCGGTGCGCAGCGCTTCGCCACCTCCAGCAGGTACTGCTTGTTGGCCCGCTTGATGGTGAACCAGGGCGGGAACTGGAACAGCAGCGCACCCAGCTTGCCCGCCTCGACCAGCGGGTCCAGCGCGGACAGGAAACGCGTCCACACCTCCTCGTACGCCTGCGCGGGCAGGTCGTCGGGGTAGACGTTCTTCTTGTCGGTCTCCGGACGAAGGTCCTTGTAGAGGGCGCTGACCCGGGTGGGATGCCCGGTCAGCAGGCTGAACGCCTTGATGTTGAAGGTGAAGCCGGCCGGAGTGCGCTCGGCCCACAACCTCGCGGTCGCCTCGGCGGGCGGGGAATAATACGTGGCGTCCACTTCGACCAGCGGAAACTGCCGGGCGTAGTAGGCCAGCCGCTTCTCCGGGGTGTCCGCGGTCTGCGGATACCATCCCGAGTCCAGCAGAGTGCGGTCGGTCCAGGACGCGGTGCCCACCAGGATGTCACCCATGGGTGAAGTCCATCGCGTTCCGGATCGGCCGGCAACCGCTGGCGTCGCTCAGGCCGCCCGCCGTTCGCGGGTCTGCTTGCAGGTCACACAGGTGGTGGCAGACGGGAAGATCTCCAGCCGCTCCACCGGGATTGCCGCCGCGCAGCCCTCGCACCAGCCGTAGGTGCCCTCCTCAAGTCGGCCGAGGGCGTGCTCGTACTGGGCGCGGCGGTCGAGGATGGTGCGCAACAGGGACTGCGCGGTGTCCCGCTCGGCCGTCTTGGTGCCGCTGTCGGCCTGATCGTCGCCGGCGGTGTCGCCGACCTCCACGAGCCGCAGCACCTGGCTCTGGAGCACGGCCTGGTCGTACTCGGCGGTCAGCTCGTCGTAGTGCGACTGGAGGGAGAGCTTGATCTGGTCGATCTCCGTCTGGGGACGGGCCGTACCGACCGTGTCGTGGGCGACCATCGCTGCCTGCCTTTCCTGGGCCTGAGGCTCAAGGTGAACCGGGTGCCGGCGGCGTCAGGCCCCGGTCACGGTCGCAGTAGGTGCGCGGGCGATCACCCGCGCTCTGTGAGCCGGGCGAGTACCCGCCGGATCAGCCGCACAAACCGACGAATTTTCGGTGGTTGTCAGCCGTCGCCGTCGAGCTGCACCAGCGCGGGGCGGCGGGGGTCGTCGGCCCGCACCACCACGTCGGCGAAGCTCGCTGGGACGACTTCCTCCGCGTACCGGTCGAAGGCCGGCAGGGTCCACTCCTGGGCCTTCTCCGTGCGCCGACGCAGCGCCGCCGAGGACAACTCCAGGTGGACGGTGACGTCGAAGGGAAGGCCACCACCGAGCAGCAGCGGGCCGCTGACCAGGACGACGCCCCCGGGTGGCAGGTCGACGTAGCGGGCGCGGCTGGCCCGGTCGGCGTCGGCGTCCCAGAGCGACGGGAGGAGCCGGCCGGTGCCGCCCGGGCCGGCCGGGTCGAGCACCTCCCGGCGCAGCCCGGCCTCGTCGACCCAGGTCTCGTAGAAGGAATCCGGGTTGGTGCGGCCCAACTCGAAGCGCAGCGACGCGGGGCGGAGGAAGTCGGTGGCGCGTACGTGCAGGACCGGGCGGCCCTGGGCGCGCAACGGGTCGACGAGCGCGGCGGCCAACTTGTCAGCGCCTGACGCTGGAGCGCCGTCCACCGCCACCCGCAGCCGCGCGGGCCCGGCGGCGGCGGTCGCGGCACGGGTCGCCGCGTCGGACAGCCGTCCGGTCAGCTCGTCGATGAGCAGGTCGGGCGAGATGGGGCGGATGCGCACCGGACCATCCTGCCCCGTGCGGTTGGGGTCGGTGCCGCCGGTCAGCCGGTGCGGTCGATGGTGACCCGGGCGTCGTCGGCCAGCCGGTAGCCCACGCCGTAGACGGTGGTGACCAGGGGGACGTCCACGCCGACCTTGCCGCGCAGCCGACGCACGTGCACGTCGACGGTGCGTACGCCGGCGTGCTCGTAGCCCCAGACGGCGTTGAGCAGTTGCAGCCGTGTGAACACCCGACGCGGATGGGCGACGAGGTGCAGCAGCAGGTCGAATTCCAGCCGGGTCAGCGGCAGCGGCTCGTCGTCGCGCAGCACCGAGCGGGACGAGGCGAGGATGTGCAGGGCGGGGATGGTCGGGCTGAGCGCCCGGGTCGGCGACCTGTTGGCGGGCACCTGGTCGGGGCGGCGTTCGACCGGAACACCCCCGATGATCACGCCCTCGCCCCGCTCGAGCATTTCGCGTGCGGCCTCGAGCAGTCGATGTGCCGCCGGGGTCAGCGACTCCTCACAGGCCAGCGGAATGGACAGCGTCACGGTGAGCACGGGCGCGGCGGTGTTCGCCGGGCGACGCTGGCCGCCGGGAGGTCGACCGGGCACCGGAGGTTGGGACGTATGCCATCCGGCGCGCGACGAGGCAGGGCTGACCGACATGGTCCTCCTTGGGCTGGTCCGGGTAACTCCCCACGGCCCGGGACGCCGCTTCATCGATGTTTCCCGGCGCTCGGGCGAGGGTCAAGAGGCGGCCGCGTTGCATGAATGTGACAATTGACGAACGCATCGGAGCCGGATGCTCGCTCTGCGTACGAGGTCTGATGATTACAGCAGAGCCCTTGAGATGCCCCGATACGGGGGTCCCCGTCCGGTTCACCTGCGCGTTCGCCCGACCCGGGACCACGGGTCAGCGGCTGTGATCCACGCTGATCCGCGCCTCGTCGGCCAGCCGGTATCCGACCCCGTAGACGGTGGTGACCAGCTCCGAGCCGTCCAGCTTGGCGCGCAGCCGGCGGACGTGCACGTCCACGGTCCGGGCCACCGCGTGCTCGTAACCCCAGACGCTGGACAACAACTGCAGGCGCGTGAAGACGCGGCGTGGCCGCTCGGCGAGGAACAGCAGCAACTCGTACTCGATGCGGGTCAGCGGGACGACCCGGTCGCCGCGGCGGACCACCCGCGAGCCGGCGAGGATCTGGACGTGGTCCGCGTCGGCGGACGGCTCGCCGATCGCGGGGCGCGGGGCCGGTCGCGGCCTCGGCGCGAGGTCCTCGACGGTGCGCAGCTCGCCCTCCCCCGACTCGGCCAGCTCACCGAGCAGCTGCACCAGCCGGGCCAGCCGCGGGCTCAGTGGCCCCGGGACGAGGTCGACGGTGATGGTCAGGGTCGGGCCGGTGCGCGGACGGGGTGGGCGCGCCCCGGGGTGACGGCGGGTGGGGATGGCGACGACGGACATGGTGCCTCCTGAAGTGGCGGTACGCCCGCCACGCCCGGTGGGGCGTGACGGTCAGCGGCGTGCCCACCCGGTGTTGACCGGGGGCGCGAGAGGAGTGGCGCGGTGCAGCGGGGTGGGGCCGAGGGCCGGCAGGCCGGCGATCCGCCAGGCCGCGAACCCGCCGACCACGTCGGTGGCCCGGTGCAGGCCGACGTCCTGCAGGGCGGCGGCGGCCAGCGACGAGGTGTAGCCCTCCTGACAGAGGATGATCACCGGTACGTCGTAGTCGACAGCCTGCGGCAGTCGGGCCGGACAGCGGGGGTCGAAGCGCCACTCCAGCACGTTGCGCTCGATCGCGAGCGAGCCCGGCACCACCCCGTGCGCGGCCCGCTGCGCGGCCGGCCGGATGTCGACGAGCAGGGCGCCGGCCCGGCACGCCAGGTGCGCCTGCTCCGGGTTTAGTCGGTGCAGTTGGGCGCGCGCGGCGACCAGGATCTCGTCGATGCCCCGGGAGCCCGGCGGCGGCACGGGGGCTGGACGGTGCTCGGCGGTTACCTGCATTCTCGGTTCCTTCCGGTGACAGGGGTTGGATCGGTGCTCGCCGCGCTCACCAGGAACGGCCCGCTTCGGCGACCTCGGCGACCCGCAGCCGCCCGTCCACGAGGTGGTAGCGGGTCATCCGCAGCAGCGCTGGCCGGTAGACGTGCACGCTGACCGCCGGTGTCGCGCCCCGGTTGGTCACCTGGTGCACGTGCCGGGGGCCGAAGCGGCGACCGGCTGCGGCGGGCAGCAGCCGTGGGCGTAGTCGACCACCGGCGACCGTCTCCTCGGTGAGCGCGCCGGTGACGACTCGGAACGCTCCGGCGGAGCCGCCGTGGTCGTGCAGATCGGTGCCCTGTCCGGGCAGCCAGCTCAGTGCCCACACCTCATGGTCGTCGCCGACGGCGAGGCGGGCGTACCAGCGCTCGGCGGGGTCGAAGCGCAGCGCGACCGGCCAGCAGGCCGGGTCGACCCATCGAGCGGCAACGGTGAGCAGGTCGGGCTCCGGGCGGTGCTGGGTCATGGCGGTTCCTCGCGGATCGTTCGGCGGGGTGCCCTCGTACTCTAGACGGCAAAGCCTATAGGTTTAGTAGGTAATTCCGCCTGTTGGGACGACCGACCTGGCCAGAGCGGATCAGTGCAATACCGGAGGGTCCACCCGGTAGCCCGGCAGCGACGGCCACCGCACGGTCAGCACCACCGAGGCACGCTCGGCGAACCAGGAGTGGTCCACCCCCCGGGCCCACACCACGTAGTCGCCCGGCGCGGACAGCCGTACCGTCCGGTCCGGGAGCTCCACCCGAAAACACCCCTCGACGAGTACGAGCAGAGTGGTCCGCCGTTCCCCGGTCGCCCACCGCGACCGGGCCTGTCCGGGCGGATGCACGCCCCACTTCACCTCGACGTCGGTGCTGTGCCGGATCTCCCCCGGCGGCGCGAAGTGCCCGAGCAACCAGCCGGCGTTGGAGGCACCGTCGACACCCGCGTTGCCCACGTACACCGTCTCACCCATCGGACCCTCCCCGCGCGCCGGTCGAGCAACCTATCAGGGCCGGCGCCTATCCTGGTCCGGTGACCGACGATCTCGACGCCGAGACGCTGGCGTTCGCGCACCGGATGTTCGACCTGGCCCGGGCCGGCTCCACCGAGGATCTGGCCGCGCAACTCGACGCCGGCCTGCCGGTCAACCTCACCAACGACAAGGGCGACACGCTGCTGATCCTGGCCGCCTACCACTCCCACCCGGACACGGTGGCCGCCCTGCTCAGTCGGGGTGCCGACCACTCCCGGGCCAACGACCGGGGTCAGACCGCACTGGCCGCCGCGGTCTTCCGCAGCAGCACCGAGGCGGTCCGCGCCCTCCTCGCCGCCGGAGCCGACCCGGCACACGGTGACCCGTCGGCCCTGGAGACCGCGCAGTTCTTCGGCCTAAGGGAGATGACGGAGCTGCTGCGCGCCGGCTGACACCGGCACGGACATGGCGGTATACAGGGTCGGTGGAAGATCCTTTGCCCGAGCAGATGCGCGCCGCCAGCACCACGCTGCTGGCCACGCTCACCCCGGAAACCCGCGAAAGCGCCATGCACCCGTTCGACGACGAAGCGACCCGCCGCTGGCTGGAGTACCGGCCCCGGCCCCGACCCGGCGTGTGCCTCGCCGAGCTGGACGTCGCCGGCCGCAAGGCCGCACACCGGCTGCTGGCCACCGCGCTCAGCCCTTCGGCGTACGCGCAGGCGATGGCGATCATCGCCCTGGAGGAGGTCCTCGATCGGGCTGAGGGCTGGCATCGTGGGCGGCACAGCGGTGACTACTGGGTGGCCGTCTTCGGCGACCCCACGCGCGACGACCGCTGGGCGTGGCGGGTCGAAGGGCACCACCTGTCGGTGAACATGACCGTAGTGGACGGCCAGGTGTCCCCCGCGCCGATCTTCTTCGGCGCCAACCCGGCCGCGGTCCGGTACGCCGGCCGCCCGGTTTCCCGCCCACTCGGCGTCGAGGAGGACCTGGCCCGAGCACTGCTCGACGCGTTGGGGCCAGCCGAGCGAGCCGCCGCGATCATCGCCGACGAGGCGCCGGGAGACATCATCAGCGCCACCCGCGGGCGGGTCGACGGACTGCTGGAACCCCTCGGCGTACCGGCGGATCGGCTGGGGCCGACCGGCCGCGCGTTGCTCGACCAGGTGGTCGCGCTCTACCTGGACCGGCTGCCGCCCGAGCTGGCCATCCGTGAGGCCGCTCGACTGGACGCCGGGCAGTTGCACTTCGCCTGGGCCGGCCCCACCCACCCCGGGCAGCGGCACTACTACCGGGTGCAGGGCGACGACCTGCTGATCGAGTACGACAACACCACCTCGGACGGCAACCACGCGCACACCGTGCTGCGCCGCCCCGCGAGCGACTTCGGCGCCGACATCCTGGCCACCCACCACCAAACCCACCCGCACTAACCCCCAACCCGCACGCCGTCGATCATGGAGTTGTGGTGGGCCGTTTGCCCGGTGCGCGGCTCCTGTACGTCAGCACACCTCCTTGATCGACGGTCGGGCGTCAGCAGCGGGTCGCTTCGATGAGGAAGCGTTGGGCGTGGGCTACGAAAGGGCCCTCGTCGACGATGTGGCGGTGCAGGTTTCGCAGTTGTTCGCGGTAGCGGTCGACTGTGAACCCGGGCACCGTCCAGATCACCTTGCGCAGAAACCAGACCACCGCGCCAATGTCGGAGAAGACCGCGCGCAGGGTGGCGTGACGCAGGTCGACCACCCGCAGGCCGGCCGCTTCGGCGGCGGCGGCCGCATGCTCGGGGTGCCGCTGGGTCGGCGGCGGCAGGGGCCCGAGGATCGCCTCACTCAACTCCCGCATGGTGCCCGCACCGATCTGCTGCGACAGGAACGTCCCGCCCGGCCTCAGCACCCGGGCCGTCTGCGCCCAGTCGGTACGCACCGGATGCCGGCTGACCACCAGATCGAAGGAGCCGTCACGAAACGGCAGCGGCGCGTCCTGGGCGACCGCCACCACCGTCGCGCCCACCCGGCGCAGAGTCCGCCGGGCGACCTCGACGTTCGGTGGCCAAGCCTCGGTGGCCGTCAGCAGCTTCGGCGCGTGCGGCACCTCGGCGAGCACCTCCCCGCCGCCGGTGTCCACGTCCAGTGCCGAGTCGGCGCGCGCCATCCTCTCGCCGATCAGCCGGGCGTACCCCCAGGGCGGGCGTTCCTCGGTGGCCCGGCCGGCCAACCAGCCGAAGCCCCAACCGTCGACCGGTGCGGCAGCCGCCTCCGCGATCAACTCCTCGGCAGCACGATCTACGTTCATGGCGGTCAGCCTCGCCGGCCGGCCCCACGGCCGGCAACTCAATTGCCGCCGGCCCGAAGAGGACCGAGCGGCCGCCGCAGGCCGGGCCGAAGCGGACCCGGTTGCAGTTCTTGGTTCGAAGGTGCCGGTAGCGCCGTCAGGCCGGCAGGCGGTGCGGGCGTTTGCTGGCAGCCGCAGGTCTCAGCCGAGGCCAAGGTTGTGCTGTGCGAGGGCGGCCTGGAGGATGCCGAGGGCCTTCGGCCCCATGCCGTGCAGTTTCGCCAGGTCCGACCGGGGGACGCCGGCGAGTTGGCGCAGTGTGGTGTAACCGGCGCCGTGCAGGGCGCGCGTCGCGGGCGCACCGATCTTCGGAAGCGTGTCCAGAGACGAGGTCATCCGCGGATGGTAAGCCAGCCAGCTCCACGAGGGCTGACGCTGCGCGCCAGGCCCGGTCGGATCACGAGCGAGGGTGGACTATCTCGATGGTGGAGTTGACGCCGGCGAGCGCGTCCAGGCTGCTGGCCTCGACCCGGCCGGTGTCGAACTGGCGCATCAGTCGGGCGCCCAGGTGCACGCCGACCCCACCCACGGCCAGCGCGACCAGCTCGGTGATCAGGATCGCGGTTGACGCGCCGCGCTGCGGGGAGTGTGACCGGACCAGGCAGGTGAGCAGGAACATGGCGGCCATCAGCGTGTTGACCAGGTTGAAGGCGATCGCCGTACGGCGGGTGCGGTCGCTCGGCACGTCCCACAGGTCGACCATCCCGGCCATTGCGGTCAGCGCGGCGGCGATGAGGGCAGCGACTCCCGTCCAGTAGCCGACCTCGCCGAGGAACGCCGGCCCACCGACGGCGTTGGTGAGGTCGAAGACGGTGGCGCTGACGAAGAGCCCGAGTGGGAACGTCACAAGCATCGGTTGGATCGGGTGCCCGTGCACCCGCAGCCGACTCTGCATCGGTCCTCCCCCGGGTCGGCGCACCTCGCTGACCAGAGTGCTACCCGAGCGTGGTCCGGACGAAACGACGCCGCCCGACTCGCCGCGGACCGGGAGAACGGGCACCCTACCGCGTCAGACCGCGAGAACAGCGGGTGATCGACTCCGTATCGGCGACATGGGGGTGTCCCAGCGCCCGGATACCCCCACATCGGCGACCTGGAGTCGATCAAACGGCGCCCACGCCAGGCGGGCGGACGCCAGGCGGGCGGACGGTCAGGTGTCGCGCTGGCGGGAGACCGTACGCACCAGTCGCTCGGCCACCTCGCGCAGCGGGATGTCCAACGACGACGCGGCGGTACGCAGCACCTCGAGTGCCTCGGCTGGCGGGCACCCGCGCTGGGTCATGATCACGCCGACGGCCTGGCCCACGACCCCGTCGTTCAGCAACGAGGCGTCCCGAACGCCGGCGAGAACGAGTTGCCGGTTGCGGTCGCGGACGGCGGCCAGCAGCAAACCGGCGTGTTCGGCGAGCAGCATCGCGGTCAACTGGTGTTGTGGAGTCAGCAGGTCCGGTGCATCGGCGTACAGGTTGATCGCACCGATCACCTGCTCGTCGATGTCGACCGGCGCGGAGATCACCCCGCGTACGCCGAGGTCGCGGGCTCGCGCCGTCCAGGCCGGCCAGCGAGGCTCGCCGGCCAGGTCGGCGGCGAGGATCATCTCGCGGCGTCGGATCGCGCTCATCGCCGGCGAGTCCGGCCCGTGCCGCAGGTCGTCCAGCCCAGCCAGCCGCTCGTCGGAGGCGGCCACGCCGGCCGGTTCGCCGGCGCGCAGGGCGGTGAACCCGCACCAGTGCACCCCGGCCACCGCGTCCCGGGTGACCCGGACCAGCGCCAGCAGCGCCTCATCGAAATCGGTCAGCGCAATCAGGCCGGCGGTCAGCTCGCGCAACAGCGCTGCGGTTTCCAGGACCCCGAGGTTCTGCACCACCGGTTCCTGCGTGTCGAGGTTCACCGGTCTGCGGCCTCCGTGCACCCTCGTGCCAGCCCAGCGGGCATCGTCACCTGTGTCATCGTCTGCTCTCCCCCGACTTGACCGACCAGCCCTACTACCCTGCGAAGCTCAGGTCGAAACGGTGCAAATCAGAGCCCCTGCCGCATGCGGACGCGCGACAGGGGCCTGACTGCCTACGTCAGCGCGACGCGCCGCTGAGCCGCCGACCGATGGACGCGATCAGCCGGTCGAGCTCGGAACCGAACGGATTGTCGTGCACCAGGTACGTCCACGTGGCGGTGGGCCGGACCAGGGTGCCGTCGTCGGGCTGCCAGTCCTCATCGAATTCGGTCTCGTTGAAGGTGGCGATGGTGCGGGCCTCGATCTCCGGGATCAGGTCGTTGAACGCCGGCACCGCGGCCCGGTGGAACTCGTCCAGCGGGTCGAGCCGGCCCAGCGCGCGCAGGTGCACGCCCTCGCGGACCTCCGACAGCTCGGCCAGGTGCTCAGCCCAGAGCCGGTCCAGGTGGTAGAGCGCGATCGACCGGGCCGCCCGGGCGAGCAGGTCCTCGTCCATCTCGCTGGCCTTCTCCGGCTCCTTCTCCAGCAGCATGACCGCGGCCACGTCGCTGGTCAGCAGCCGCTCCCGCCGTGCGGCGAGGGCGATGCGCTGCTGCTCGATCACCACGCTGTAGCGCCAGGTGTTGCGGTGGATCTCGTGATTGACGCCCTCGGCGACACGCTGGGCGTGCTCCACCGCGTAGTCCACCTGCTCGTCGGTCACCAGGCCGTCGGCGTTCATTCGCGGCGACGGCGGCACCGCGTCGGCGGCGTGCCGGACGACCAGGTCGTCCTCCAGGCTGACGAGGAAGACCGAGCCACCCGGGTCGCCCTGCCGGCCGGCCCGACCGCGCAACTGGTCGTCAACCCGGCGGCTGTCGTGTCGGCCGCTGCCGATCACGTAGAGCCCGCCCAGCTCGGCGACCCGCTCCTGGTCGCTCTGGTCGCTGCCGCCGAGCCGGATGTCGACACCCCGGCCGGCCATCTGGGTGGAGACGGTCACCGCGCCGTACGCGCCGGCCTCGGCGATGATCGCCGCTTCCTCGTCGTCGTTCTTGGCGTTCAGCACCACGCAGGGCACCCCGGCCGCGTTCAGCCCGGCGGCCAGCCCTTCGGATTCCTTGACGTCCAGCGTGCCGATCAGCATCGGCCGCCCCTTGGCGTGCCAGCGCTGGATCTCGTCGATCAGCGCCTCGTCCTTCTCCGCCCGGGTGGCGTAGATGCGGTCCGGCTCGTCCTCGCGGATGCACGGGGTGTTCGGCGGGATCACCGCGACCTCAAGGCCGAAGAACTCCCGCAACTGGTCGCCGACCAGCACCGCCGTGGCGGTCATCCCGCAGACCTTCGGGTAGAGCGCAATGTACGCCTGCATGGCGATGGTGCCCAGCACCTCGCCCTCGGCGGTGGCGTCCAGGCCCTCCTTCGCCTCGACCGCGGCTTGGAGCCCGTCCGGCCAGCGGCGGCGCTGGGCCACCCGGCCGCGCATCTCGTCGACCAGCTCGACCGAGCCGTCCCGGACGATGTAATCCACGTCCCGGTTCAGCAGTACCTGCGCGTGCAGCGCAACGTGGACCGCCGAGAGCTGCGCGACGTGCTCCTCGTCGTACAGGTCGATGCCGAGCTTGGCCTCGACGGCGGCCAGGCCGGCGGAGGTGAACGCCACGCTCCGCCCGTCCTCGGCGACCGTGTAGTGCTTGCCCTTGCGCAGGCCGCGCACCAGCGCGGCGGCGGCGTGCACCGGGTCCTGCTCACCCGGCACCGCGCCGGCGAGGACCATCGGCACCCGGGCCTCGTCGATCATGATCGAGTCGGCCTCGTCGACGATCGCGGTGGCCAGCGGGGGCTGCACCCGGTCGTCCACGTCGGTGACCAACTGGTCGCGCAGGTAGTCGAAGCCCGCCTCGCTGACCGAGACATAGGTGACGTCGCAGGCGTACGCGTCGCGCCGCTCCTGCGGGGTGGAGGCCTCGTTGACCCAGCCGACGGTGAGGCCGAGCAGGGTGTAGACGGGCTCCATCCACTGAGCGTCGCGGCGGGCCAGGTAGTCGTTGATGGTGAGCACGTGCACCGGCCCGTTGCCGAGCCGGACATGCCCGTACGCGGCGATCGTGGCGGTGAGTGTCTTGCCCTCACCGGTGGCCATCTCGGCGACCTTGCCGGACAGCAGCGACATCGCGCCGAGCAGCTGCACGTCGTACGGCCGCTGGTCCAGGCCACGACGGGCGGCCTCGCGGCCGACGGCGCAGATCTCCTCGTAGCCGACGGCGGCACCCGCGGCCTCGGTCAGCTCGGCGTCGTCCAGCGCGGCGAGCTCGTCCTCGCGCGCCGCGATCGCCGGCAGCAGCTTCTCCAGCGGAGCAAGATCCACGGTCGAGCCGGGGCGCTGGAGGAACCGCCGGAACTTGCTCTTGAACCGTTGCGACACACCCATGAGCGGCAACGGTACGCGATTCGCGCCGGCTCGCGCGGCCCGGCTGCCGGCAAGTCGACCCCGACCCGACGAAGTCAGCCGACGAGCAGCTGATGGGTGGCGAGTTCGCGGTAGAGCGGATCGGTGGCGGTCAGCTCGGCGTGGGTGCCCACGGCCACCACCCGGCCGCCGTCGAGGACGACGATCTGGTCGGCGTCGACCACGGTGGCGAGCCGGTGCGCCACGATCAACAGTGTTCGGCGGACGGCCACCGCGTCGATGGCGCGGCGGAGCGCGGCTTCGTTGCGGGAGTCGAGGTTGCTGGTCGGCTCGTCGAGCAGCAGCACCGGTGGGCCGGCGAGCAGCGCCCGGGCGATGGCCAGCCGCTGCCGCTCGCCCCCGGAGAGCAGCACTCCCCCCTCCCCCACCTGGACGTCCAGGCCCTGGGAGGTGCGGTCGGCCAGGTGGCTCAGGTTGACCTGGTCGAGGACACCCCGCAGCCGGTCGTCGGTGGCGTCAGGGGTGGTGATCAGCAGGTTCTCCCGCAGCGTGCCGGCCAACACGGGCGCCTCCTGCTCGACGTAGCCGAGCCGGGCCCGCAGCGCGTCGCGGGGCAGGTCCCGCACGTCGCTGCCGTCGATCCGGACCGCTCCGGCGCTCACCTCGTAGAAGCGCTCGACCAGGGCGAGCAGCGTCGACTTGCCGGCGCCCGAGGGGCCGACCAGCGCGGTACGGGTGCCGGCGGGCACCGCGAAGCTGACCTCGTGCAGCACCGGGTCGCCGCCCGGGTAGCCGAACCCCACCCGATCAAACTCGATCATCGGGGTGGGGCCGCGCCGGGTCGCCGTCGCGCCCGCGGGTGCCGGCCGGTCGGCCGCGTCCTCCGCCGGCACGGCCAGGATCTCCTCGATCCGCTGCAGAGCGCCCAGACCGGACTGCAACTGGGTGTACGCCCGCAGCACCTGGGCCAGCGGTAGGGCCAGGAAGAACAGGTACATGACGAAGGCGACCAGGTCGCCGACGGTGATCGCCCCGGCGGCGACCCGTGCCCCGCCGATGCCGAGCACCAGCAGGAAGGCACCCTGCACGGTGACGGAGCCGATCGGCCCGACCACCGACTGCACCCGGGCCACCCGCACCCCCGCGTCGTACGCGTCGCGGGCGCTGCCGGTGACGGTCTCGGTCTCCCGGCCCTCGGCGCGGCTGGCCCGGATGGTCCGGGCGGCGGAGATGGCCCGCTCGATCGCCGAGGTCATCTCGCCGATCCGCTCCTGCGCGGTGCGGGCCAGCGCCCGGACCCGGCGGGCGAACGTGAGAGCGAAGCCCAGCCCCGACGCCACCCCGAGGAGGGTGACACCGAACAGCAGCGGGTCGAGCAGCACCATCGCCGTCGCGGCACCGACCACCATCACCGCCCCGGTGACCGTCTCGAAGAGCCCGGAGGTGACGACCGCTCGCAGCAGCGTGGTGTCCGAGCCGACCCGGGAGAGCAGGTCGCCGGTGCGCCGGCGGTCGTACTCGGCGATGGGCAGCCGCAGCAGGTGCCCGGCCAGTCGTTGCCGGGTGCCCAGCACCAGCCCTTCGGCGGTGCGTTGCAACAGGTAGTCGCGCAGCCCGCCGATCACCGCGCCGAGCACCACGAGGGCCACCAGCACCGCCACCAGGTCGGACACCGGATGGTCGGCGCCGATCCGGTCGAGCACCGACCGGGTGAGCAGCGGTTGCGCCAGCGACGCCGCCGCGCCGACCAGCGACAGCGCGCCCACCACGACCAGGGTGCCGCGGTGCGCACGCAGGTACGGCAGCAGCGCGGCCAGACCGACCGACCGGCCATTCGGGGTGCTCATGGCCGGAACGGTAGCCCGCCCCGTCACCCGACGAGCGTGCTCCGGCCCCAGGTCAGGCGGACAGCACCACCTGTTGCTCCTGGCGGCGACGGTCGGCCAGGTCGGTGAGCAGGGTGGGTGCCTCGTCGAACGGCACGACCGCCGAGACGAGGTGCTTGCGGATCACGTCCCCGTACGCCCGGAGCAGGTCGATGGTTTCGGCGGAGAGCCGCTCGCGGTCCCAGGTGGGGGCGAGCCCGCGCGGGACCCGACCGATCTGCGCGCAGCGCAGCGACAGCCCGTTGTGGTGGAACTCCTCACCGAGCCGGACCGCCTCCGCGCCGCCCTGATAGAAGGCGAGGTCGATGACGGTGCCCTGGGGCCGCAGCAGCCGCAGGGCGAGCTGCAACGCCCACGCCTGCCCTCGGCACTGGAACACCACGTCGGCGCCCCGGTCACCGGCGGTGTGCGCCCAGCGGGTCTTGAGCACGACCGCCGGATCGTCCGCGTCCGGGTCGAGGGTTTCCAGGCCGAGCGCCTCGGCGACGTGGCGGCGTTGCGGGGTGGGGTCGAGCACCACGACCGAGGCAGCGCCGTTGCGCCGGGCGAACAGCGCTGTCAGCAGCGCCACCACACCGGCGCCGACCACGGCGACCCGTCGGCCGCGTACCCCGTCGCCGAGCGCGCGGACGTCGGCGCCGTGCAGGTCGGCGGCGGCGTGCAGCAGACCGTTGGCGCAGATCGGGCCCATGTGCGCGACGTAGACGCCGAGCAGCGGGTCCAGGTCGTCGGGCAGCGCCACGAACCGCTCGGCGACCGGGTCGGCCAGCCAGCCGGTGCGGTGCCCGTACGTCATCGCACCGACCGTGCCCACCGCGACGGCTGGGGTGTCGCTCTCCACCACCCGGCCGACCTGCATGTAACCGAGCCGGGTCACCGGGTACGGCGTGCTCGCCGCGCCCGGCTGGAACAGCCCCAGCTCGGCGTTCCAGGTGACGTTCAGGTAGGGGTTGGTGCCCTTGACGTAGCTCAGTTCGGTGCCGGCGGAGACGCCGCTGAACAGCGTCTGGACCCGGAACGTGCCGGGGCGCAGCGGCGCGGCGTCCTGCTCTACCAGCTCGACCCGGCCGGGGCCGGTGACGACCACGACCTTGTCACGCATCGACGGTCACCCCCGTGCTGAGCACCGCCGGCCCGGTCGTGGTGGCGAGACGCACGGTCGCGCCGCTGCGGGCCGAGTCGGCCACCGCGAGGGCCAGCCGTTGGGTGGCCAGCGCCTCGGCGTACGGGACGCGTACGTCGTCGCCGATGCCGCGTACGGCGTCGATGAAGGCGCGGTCCACCGCCACCCGGGCGGCTTCCGGGTCGGCGGGGACGTGTCGTTCACCGTCGGCGTCCCGGATCGACAGGCCGTCCTCGGTGAGAGCGAGGGCCAGCCCGTCGGCGAGGATCTCCAGGCCGGCGCGATGCTTCCACCCCAGCACGCAGGCGGCGCTGAGCGTGCCGACCGCGCCGTTGGCGAAGCGCAGCGCGGCGGTGGTCACCGAGTCGATGTCGGCGCCGTCGACCGGCGGCGGGGTGCCGTTTCCGTACGCGGTGACCTCGGTGACCTCGCCGGCCAGCACGCGGATCAGGTCCAGCACGTGGGCGGCCTGCTCGACCACCGGGCCGCCGGAGCGGTCCCGCCGCGACCACCACGCCACCGGGGGGACCTTGTCCAGCCAGGCGCCGCTGACCATCCGCACCGGGCGGTCGGCGAGCAGTTCGCGGGCCTCGTCGAGCACGCTCAGGTAGCGCCAGTGGTGGCCGACGGCGGTGCGCAGGCCACTGCGCGTGACCAGGTCGGCGATCCGCTCGGCGGTGCCCAGGTCGACCGCGACGGGTTTCTCCACGAACATCGGCACGCCGGCGTCGATCACCGCCTCCTCGGCTGGGCCGTGCGCGAACGGCGGCACGCAGACGTACACCGCGTCCGGTCCGGTGGCCAGCAGCTCGGCGACGTCGGCGCAGGCGCGCGCGCCGTGTTGTACGGCCAGCGTGGACGCCACCTCCGGCGCGACGTCGGTGACCCCGACGAGTTCGACGTCGTCGAACTCGGTCAGCACCCGCGCGTGACGTTGTGCCACTCCGCCGGCTCCGACCAGACCCACCCGGCATGCACGCATCCGACACCCCTCCTACGACGTTTCATATGCGATGGGAGCAGTCCCCTGGGGTGTGCGCAATCAAACGTTCACCCCCCGGGAACGCAGCGA
Source organism: Micromonospora sp. DT201 (assembly GCF_049841575.1). Classification (NCBI taxonomy): domain Bacteria; kingdom Bacillati; phylum Actinomycetota; class Actinomycetes; order Micromonosporales; family Micromonosporaceae; genus Micromonospora; species Micromonospora sp. DT201. The sequence goes on from NZ_JBNCKP010000027.1 coordinate 54,309, forward strand.
TGTCACCTCCGTGATCAAGCTGTTGCCAAGGAAGCGGTTAGCGCGTGATGAGGAGTGGGAACAACCAATTTCGGTTTTTCCACGCACGAACGGAGGGGTGCCCGTGCGGGATACGACACCGAGCGTGTCACCGGTCGTGGAGGCCTGGGCCACGTACCGGACGACGTCGGCGGCGGACTGGCCGGCACGTCGGCTGCTGCGCGCCAAAGGAGCGACCCGGGTCAGTGTGGTGCTGCCGGCACGCAACGAGGAGGCCACCGTCGGCGCGATCGTGTCGACCATCCGGGAGCACCTGATGGATCGGGTCGCCCTGGTCGACGAGCTGATCGTGGTGGATTCACGCTCGACCGACCGCACCGCGCAGGTGGCCCGCGCCGCTGGTGCGGAGGTGGTCAGCCAGGACGCGATGACCCGGGGGCTGCCCCAGCTCACCGGCAAGGGTGACGCTCTCTGGGCTGGTCTGGCCGCCGCCGAGGGAGACGTGGTGGCGTTCATCGATGCCGACCTGCGGGAGTTCCGGCCGCACTTCGTGAGCGGGCTGCTCGGCCCGCTGCTGACCGATCCGTCGGTCGATTTCGTGAAGGGCTTCTACCACCGGCCCCTGGTGGGCACCGCGAACGTGGAGCAGGACGGCGGGGGCCGGGTGACCGAGCTGATGGCCCGACCGCTGCTCAACCTCTTCTGGCCCGAGCTGGCCGGCTTCGTGCAGCCGCTCGCCGGCGAGTACGCGGGCCGCCGGGACGTGCTGGCCCAGGTGCCGTTCGTCTCCGGGTACGGGGTGGAGACGGCGATGATGATCGACCTGCTCGACCTGGTCGGCCTGGACGCGATGGCGCAGGTCGACCTCGGTGAGCGCAAGCACCGGCACCAGGACACGGCGGCTCTCGGCCGGATGTCCGCACAGATCATGTTGACCGCCTGGTCCCGGTTGCAGCGGCGCGGGTGGGCGACCCCCGGGCTGGCACCGGAGGCGTTGCTGACCCAGTTCCGTCGCGGTGGCTCGGACACGTTGCCGAACCTCGACCGCGAGATCGTGGTCAGCGACGTGTCCATCGAGGAACGCCCGCCGCTGGCCGAGCTGCGCCACCGGGTGCCCCGCCGGCGGGTGGCCGCCGCGTGAGCGCGAGGAGTGAGCCGGGGTTGCGAGCCCCGCAGTCGCGAACCGGAGGCACCGTGAGCGCGAGGAGTGAGCCGATCTTGCGAGCCCCGCAGTCGCGACCCGGAGATACAGCCGGCCGGAAGGGACGGGCGGAATGAGCCTGACCGTACTGATGAACGCCGGCCCGTGGCTGTCGGTGCCCCCGCCCGGCTACGGCGGCATCGAGAACGTGATCGCCACGCTGGTGCCGGAGCTGCGGCGTCTCGGCGTTCGGGTGGTGCTCGCCTCGGTGGGCAGCAGCACCCTGCCGGTGGACGAGCAGGTGTCGGTCTTCCCCGACGGGCAGTTCGCCGCCTTGCAGCGGCCGTACAACCAGGTCTGCGGGATCGCCCAGGCGCACCTGGCCGGGGTGGTCCGTGAGCTGCACTCCCGCGACGACATCGACCTGGTGCACGACCACGTGGAGGCGGTCGGGCTGGCCACTCTCGCCGCGATGGGACCGGCCGGCCCGCCGACCCTGCACACCCTGCACTGGGACCTGGCCAAGCACCCGGCGCTCTACGGCGCTCTGGACGGCGGCGACCGGGTTCGGGTCAACGGCGTCTCCGCGTCGCAGTTGGCCCGGGCACCACTGGCGTTGCGGGAGCACTCGGTGGGGCACGTGCACCTGTCCACTCCCCTCGCCGTGGACGCCGACCGGCGACCCCGACCGGCCAAGGGCGAGCACGTGCTCATCCTGGGTCGGATCAACCCGGGCAAGGGGCAGGACGTGGGCGCCCGTCTCGCCCATCGCGTCGGTTTCCCGCTGGTGCTGGCGGGGCCGGTCGGCCCGTACCATCGGCCGGCCGATCTGGCCGCGGCCGGCGACGAGGCCCGGCAGAACCCGGACGTGCGGTTCTTCCTCGACGAGGTGGCGCCGCACGTCGATGGTGAGCTGGTCCGCTGGGTCGGCACCGTGGCCGGTCAGGAGCGCGACGATCTGCTTGCCACCGCCCGCGCGTCGCTGTTCCCGCTGCGTTGGGAGGAGCCGGGCGGTACGGCGGTCGTCGAGTCCCTCGCCCTGGGAACGCCGGTGGTGGCCACCGCCCGGGGCTGCCTGCCGGAGCTGATCGAGCACGGCGGCACCGGGCTGCTCACCACCGACGAGGAGGAGCTGGGCGATCTCGTACTCTCCGCCGAGTTGCTCGACCCCGACGAGTGCCGGCAGGTGGCCGCGCAGCGGTTCACTCCCGCGGTGATGGCCCAGCGGTACGTCGAGCTGTACGAGCGGGTCCGCCAGGGGGCCAGCGCGCCGCGGCTGCTCCCGGCCTGACCGTCGGCGCGCCCGGACCGTCGGCGGCGGTTTGTCGGCGGCGGTGGCGGGTAGCCCGCAGCGCTCATGCCCGCCGCCCAGCGAGGAGCCGGTGATGGTCGGACCGATGGCGCATTCCCGGGCCCGCCCCAACCCGGCCGACGGCAAGCCGCCGGTGCGCCGTGCGGCGGCATCGGTGGGCGTGCTGTTTCTGCTGGTCGGCCTGCTCGGTTTCGTGCCGGGGATCACCACCGGGATGGACGCCCTCCGCTTCGCCGGCCACGGCTCGGGCGCGTACCTGTTCGGCGTCTTCCAGGTGTCGGTGCTGCACAATCTGGTGCACCTGGCGTTCGGGGTGGCGGGTCTGGTGCTGGCGCGGACGGTCACCGGCGCTCGGACGTTCCTGATCGGCGGCGGCGCCATCTACCTGGTGTTGTGGCTTTACGGGCTGGCGGTGGACCACGACACCGGGGCGAACGTCCTGCCCGTCAACGACGCCGACGGCTGGCTGCACCTGGGCCTCGGTGCCGGCATGATCGCGCTGGGGGTCCTCACCGGGCGACCCCGTCCGTGACCTGCCGGATGCGGGCCGTGACCTGCCTCGCCTCGCCTTCGGTCCGGTTTGGCGTCGCGTGGCCTCGGGTAGTTGGCAGGTCCCGACCCAGCAGCGAATCGAGGCGCCACATGTCCAGCCGGATCACCTGCGACGTGCGCGCCACGGCACCGGTGGCCCTCGTCCGGCTCAGCGGCGCACTGGATCTGGGCACCATGCGGTCGGTGCACCAGACGCTCAGCGACGCGCTCGTCGATCAGCCGGAGGCGCTGGTGATCGACATGGCCGAGGTGAACGTCAAGGACCCGCTGGCGCTGTCCGTCTTCGCCGCGACCGCCCGCCGCGCCGAGGAGTGGGCCGTGCCGGTGGTGCTCTGCTCCCCGTCGCCGATCGCCGCGCGCTGGCTGACCCAGACGACCACGTGCCGGGTGGTCCCGGTGTCCAGCAACTGCGCGGAGGCGACCCGGGTGGCCGGTGCGACGGCCACGTTGCGGATGCGGGCCCGACTGGAGCCGGTGGCCGAGGCCTGCCGGCGTGCTCGTGAGTTGGTCACCGACGCGTGCACCCGGTGGAACCTGCCTGACACGTCCGGCCCGGCCGCGCTGGTGCTCAGCGAGTTGGTGGGCAACGTGGTCCGGCACGCCGGAACGCCGATGCAGGTGACTGTCACCCTGCGCCGGCCCTATTTGCACCTGGCGGTGGTGGACGGCAGCAGCGCCCAGGCCCGCCCGGGCGGCGGGACGGACCTGCACGCCGAGGGTGGCCGGGGATTGCTGTTGGTCCGGGAGTTGGCTCAGCGGTGGGGCAGCGTGCCGGCCGGTCAGGGTAAAGCCGTCTGGGCGATGCTGCCGGTGACCTGAGCGTTCGAGGTGCTTGCACCGGTACCGGCGATCTGACCGAAATTTCCGCTCTGGCCTGGTTACATGGTGAGAGGGTCGGGTAGGCACGCCCGTCCTTTCTGCCGTCACGACGGGGTGAGCAACCATGCCCAAGCGGGTAACCACGGAACCCGGTCGAGATCGGGGCCCAGCGATCCTGGCACCGGCCCGCTTCGGGGGCTTCCCGGGAGCGGTACGAGCACCGGTCCCCGGCAGCTCCTTGATCAAGTTTCTCGCGACCACCGACCACAAACAGATCGGCCTGCTGTACCTGCTGACGTCCTTCGGGTTCTTCCTGCTGGCCGGGCTACAGGCGATGCTGATGCGCGCCGAACTGGCCCGCCCGGGGATGCAGTTCCTCTCCTCCGAGCAGTACAACCAGCTCTTCACCTCGCACGGCGCGGTGATGCTGCTGCTGTTCGCCACGCCCGCGGCGTTCGGGTTCGCCAACTTCATCGTGCCGATCCAGATCGGCGCACCGGACGTGTCGTTCCCCCGCCTCAACGCGCTCGCCTACTGGCTGTACCTGTTCGGCGGGCTGATGGTGGTCGGCGGGTTCCTCGCCCCGGGGGGCTCGGCGGACTTCGGGTGGACCGCGTACAACCCGCTCAGCAGCGTCGAGAACAGCCCCGGCGTGGGCCCGAACATGTGGGTGGTCGGTCTGGTCGTCTCCGGGCTCGGCACCATCCTCGGCGCGGTCAACCTGATCACCACGATCCTCACCCTGCGCGCGCCCGGCATGACCATGTTCCGGATGCCGATCTTCACCTGGAACATGCTGTTCACCAGCGTGCTGGTGATCCTCGTCTTCCCGCTGCTGGCCGCCGCGCTGTTGGCGCTGTCCGCCGACCGGTTGCTCAACGCGCACGTGTACGACGCGGCCACCGGCGGCCCGATGCTGTGGCAGCACCTGTTCTGGTTCTTCGGCCACCCCGAGGTGTACATCATCGCGTTGCCGTTCTTCGGCATCATCACCGAGATCATCCCGGTCTTCTCCCGCAAGCCGCTCTTCGGCTACACCGGGATCGTGCTGGCCACCATCGCGATCACCGTGCTGTCCATGACGGTCTGGGCGCACCACATGTTCGCCACCGGCCAGGTGCTGCTGCCGTTCTTCAGCATCCTCAGCTACCTGATCGCGGTGCCCACCGGCGTGAAGTTCTTCAACTGGATCGGCACCATGTGGAAGGGGCAGCTCACCTTCGAGACGCCGATGCTGTTCGCCATCGGCTTCCTGGTCACCTTCCTGCTCGGCGGCCTCACCGGGGTGCTGCTGGCCAGCCCGCCGGTCGACTGGCACACCCACGACAGCTACTTCGTGGTGGCACATTTCCACTACGTGGTGTTCGGCACCGTGGTCTTCGCGCTCTTCGGCGGCTACTACTTCTGGTGGCCCAAGATGACCGGGCGCCTGCTCGACGAGCGGCTCGGCAAGGCGCACTTCTGGACCATGTTCATCGGCTTCCACGGCACCTTCCTGGTGCACCACTGGCTGGGCGCCGAGGGCATGCCCCGTCGGTACGCCGACTACCTGCCCTCCGACGGGTTCACCACGCTCAACACCATCTCCAGCATCTTCGCCTTCATCCTCGGTCTGTCCACGCTGTTCTTCATCTACAACGCCTGGAAGTCCTGGCGTTACGGCGCGATGGTGACGGTGGACGACCCGTGGGGCTTCGGCAACTCGCTGGAGTGGGCCACCAGCTGCCCGCCGCCGCTGCGCAACTTCGACCGGATGCCCCGGATCCGGTCCGAACGCCCCGCGTTCGACCTGAAGTACGGCCCGCTCGTCGCCGATCTGGGCCGGGACCTGCCGCAGCGCACCACCAAGCCGCCGCAGCACTTCGCCGAGGAGTTGCGAATGGAGCACCACGCACCGGAGTCACCGGCCGCCGAGGGCGCGCACGGCGCCCGGGACGCGACCGACTACCAGCCGGCACCGCGCTCCGGTGCCCGGCCGGTGGATGTGCCGGAGCCCGAGGGCGTCCGCCGGCCGAGCTTCGAGCAGAGCGACGCGCCCAAGGACGCCGAGGACGCGCCGAAGCCGCACGAACGCTGGCGTCACCCGCACAGCGACGGCAACCCCGAGGACCACTGACCGGTGTACGCCGCGAGGGCCGACACCCGGTGGGTGTCGGCCCTCGTCGCGTAGGCCTTCCTGATCGTGTCGTTGCGTGCGACGTGCCTGGCTCGGTCTCGGGCGGCGGCCGACTCCGAGCGGGGAGCCAGGCCGGGGGCGGCTCAGTCCCGGACGGGAGCCAGGCCGGCGGCGGTGAGTGAGCGGCGTACCGCGGGTTGGACCCGGGTCAGCCGCAGCGGCACCCCGGTCCGCTCTGCCGCCTCGTGCCCGGCCATCAGCGCGGCGATCCCACCGGCGTCGAACCCACCCGCGCCGACCAGGTCGACGACCACCTCGCTGGGCTGACCGGTGACCGCCTCCAGCATGGCCCGGCGTAGCTGGTCCGCGCCGTCGCGGTCGATCTCGCCGCCGACCTCGACCAACACGCGGTCGCCGTTCTGTTTCACCGAGATCCGGGTCTTGCCCGGGTCGGGTTCGGCGGCACCGTTCTGCCACGGCGGCGGCGCGTCGGCGAGCATCGCCTGCCGCAGCCAGGTGAGCGCCCGCGACAGCAGCCGGGACACGTGCATCTGCGAGATGCCGAACCGGGCGGCGATCTCCGCCTGGGTCTGGTTGCCGTAGAAGCGCATTGCCAGGATTCGCCGCTCGCGCCAGGGCAACCGGTGCAGCAGACCGCTCACCGTGACCCGGTCGTCGACCGATTCCAACGCGTTGTCCGACTCGCCGACGAGGTCACCGAACTCCGCGGAGCTCTCCCCGCCCACCGGGGCGTTGAGCGAGGCCGGGCTGTAGCCGGCCGCCGACTCCAACGCGGCGAGGATCTCCTCCTGCGGCGTCTCCAGTCGGGCCGACAACTCGGCCACGGACGGGGCGCGGGACAGTTCACTGGTCAGTGCGGCGGTGGCCTGCCCCACTTCGAGGATCAGGTCACGCAGCCGGCGGGGCACGTGTACGCCCCAGGTGCGGTCCCGGAAATGTCGTTTGATCTCCCCCACGATGGTGATCGCGGCGTACGCGGTGAACGAGCCCCGTTCCGGGTCATACCGGTCGACGGCGTTGACCAGCCCCAGCCGGGCGACCTGCTCCAGGTCCTCCAGTGGCTCACCACGTCCCCGGTACCGGCGGGCCAGGCGGCCGGCGAACGGCAGCGCGAAGCGCACCAGGTCGTCCCGGGCCTCCCCCCGCCGCTCCGGCGGAAGTCCGGCGATTCGGGCCGCGTACGCCAGTGCCGCCGCGTCGAGATCCTCCAGACCTCGATCGGTGGGTGGTGGTGTGGTCGTGCTCGTGCTCGTCTGTCCGAACATCCGCGCCTCCCTCAGGAAGGTCCCCCGCCCGGATCGGGAAACCGGTCGTGCGCGTGGTCGAGCCACGCACCGGGCCGGAAAAGTGGGTCAGTGACTGGGATGCCAGCGGGCGACACCGCCTCTACGCAGCGCAATACGGCCGTCGCAGCCAGCGATTTTCCCGCTCCGTAGGTACTCAATCACGGGACCCCGGGTTCGCGAGGAAGTTTCGGCGTGCTCCGCCTCAGGAGACCAGTAACCCCTGGTGGCCGCCGCTGTCGCGGAGCACGGCCAGCGCCTCGGCGACCCCCAGTGGGGGCGGCGCGGGCAGGTCGTACGGCTGGGCACGCAGGACCTCGGTGGCCCGGCGGGTGGGCACCGAGGTGACCGGGTAGCCACGGGCGGTGGTCCGGTCCAACGCCCGACGGCGCCGTCCGAACCCGGCCACGGCCAGCCACTGCGGCAGCCCGGCCAGGGCAGGTGAGCGCAACCCGGGCGGTTCGGGCAGCACGTCCACCGAGCTGAACGCCTCGCTGCCGGCAAGCCACCACTCGGCCTCGTCGACACTGCGCCGGGTGGCGTTCTCGCACCAGTACGGCACCAGCCCCGCCCGCAGCACCTGCCACGGGTCGAGCAGCCGGCCGCACTCCACCACCAGCCGGTCACCGGTCTTGCCGGCAACGCGCAGCCACCGTCGGTACAGGTCGGCCACACCCGCGCTCAGCGCCGCCGGCCGGGGCACCAGCACCCGGTGCAGTGGGTGCTCGTGCCGTGCGGACCAGTCCCGCACGGCCAACTCGAAGCCCGAGTCGACGCCGTACTCGGCGTAACCCGACGGCACGGACATCTCCGGTGGTTCCCACCGGGCGGCGTCGCCGCCGACGGAGCGCAGCACCTGTCGCAGCGCGTGGCTGTCCGGGTGGAAGTCGACCGGGTCGAGCCCGCTGGCCGGGCTGCCGACCTGGAAGCTGTGCCCGGGGCTGCGCTCCAACACCGGCCAGGTGCGCGCGTCGCGAAGCAGAAGCACCGGGGCACCCGGGACCAGCCGGTCGGCCAGGAACTGCGCGTACGCGGCCGGCAGGGCCCTCCACGCGGCGGCCAGCGACACGGTCGCCCCAGTCAGCGGGCCACGGCTGGCCGGGCAGTGCACCTGGCGCAGGTGCAGGTCGGCGTTGCCGGCGAGCAGCCGGGTGGCGAGTGCCGTGCCGTGCTCCAGGGCGTCCGCCGGGCGGTCCACCGCACCGTCGGACCAGTGCACGGTCATCTCGAAGCCGGCCGGTAACCACGGCACACCGAGGGCTGCCGCAAGGTGTGCCGCCGCGCCGTGCGGTGAGCCGATCAGCACGCCGGGGTAGCGCTGGCGGGGGTACTGGTCGACGAACCAGCGGGCCACCCGTGCGGCGTCCACCTCGTCGACCTGCGCCACGGTGAGGGCGACCCGACCGGCGGCGCGGGTGACCGCGGCACGGCGTACCGGCTCCGGGGCACCTGGGAACCGTGACGTCGGCCCGGTGTGCCCGAGGTCGGCACAGTCCACCCCACGTAGCGCCCGGGCGGTGGCGGCGACCAGCACCCGGGCGGCGCTGCCCGCAGCCACGACCCGGTCGCCGGCCAGACCGGCGCCATCGGCCGTGAGCCCCTTGTGCACCTTGTGCACCGGCCCCACCTTGCCTCGTTCGCTCACCACGCGGCCCGGCTTCCCGTCCCGATGGGGTTCAAACGGGGCATCACCCACCCGGCGGTACATTCCGCTGGTCAGAGGGGTGCGCCGGTCATCACTGGCGTTCGGTCGCGCGGGTTTCGCCGAGGTCAGGTCGGGCACTTCGGGGGCCATGCGCACCGACGACACCAGCGAGCCCGCCGCCGCCACGATCACCCCGTACGAGGACGGACCGCTGCTGGTCCGCGGCGACTTCGACCTGGTCACCCCCGACGGTGAGACCATCGATGCGCGCCGGGGCACGGTGGCGCTGTGCCGGTGCGGCAAGTCGGCGCTCAAGCCGTTCTGCGATGGCACCCACAAGGCGGTCAACTTCCGCGCTGGCACCGATCGGCAGTCGTGACGCGTCGTCGCTGCGCCTCCTGACGAAGAGGCGAGGACGAGAGGCCCCCCGGCCCGCGACCTTTGCTCTGCTTCAACGGAAGCAACACTTTCAGGCCCGTACCGTTGCCTGGGTTGAAGCAGAGCAAAGGCGGCACGCAAGGGTCGGCGGGGCGCCGCGCCGAGACCCTGGCGCGGCACCACCGTCGCGGCGGTCAGACGACGACGGGCCGGGCCGGCGGGGCCACCGCGGCGGACGCGGCCACGGCGAGCGAGACGGTGGGCGGCAGGGGCGGCGGGGCGGGCGGGCGCAGCGAGCTGCGGCCGGCGGCCCAACTGTCCAGCAGGTGCGCGGCGAACAGCCGGTCCACCGCAAGCCCGGCCGCCGCGCCGAAGAGCACGTCGGGAGCGAGGATCGGTTCGACGCGGACCAGGCCGCCGCACATGTCGTGGGCGGCGATCTGCTCGTGCACCGCGTCGGCCTCGACATGCTCGTCGTAGAAGCGGGTGGCCCCCTCGTCGAAGCCGAGCCGGCGCAGCCCGTTGCCATAGCGACGGTTGGGCAGCGACGAGGTCATCTCGAACGCGGCCAGATGCCCGAGCAGCGCGCCGCGCAGCCGTCGGTGCAACCCGAACAGCGACATCAGGTTGTTCGTCGCCAGGGTCACCGCGGGCGCCGCGTCCAGGTGAGCGCCGTAGGTGGTGTCCAGGCCCAGCCGCTCCAGGGTGCGCCGGAACAGCTCGGCGTGCATCCGGTCCAGCCGGCCGTTGCCGTACTCGTCGGTCTGGATCTCCACAAGGGCGGCCTTGGCCGGGCCACCGAGGCGGGGCAGGGCCCAACTGTGCGGGTCCGCCTCGCGCAGGTGGTACACGGCGCGGTGAGTGACGAACTCGCGGAACTGGGTGAGGTCGGCGCGGCGTTGCAGCGTCGCGGCCAGCGGCGGCCCGTTGTCGGCCGCGACCAGCTCGGCCAGGCCGGCCGCCACGCCGGCGGCGGGCACCGACGGTGCGCCGACCAGCCGGCGCAGCGCCGCCTCGAACGGCCGTTCGGCGTGGGCTCGCAGCGCGAGCATCGTCGGTTGCCACTCCCACGCCTCGTCGACCCCGCACCAGCCCCGGTAGTGCAGCTCGTAGCAGAGGAACAGGGTCAGTTGGAGGTCCTCGTCCGTGATCGGGTCCGCCGGGTCGAGGTCAGTGCCGAGACCTGGCGGCAGGTCGTGCGGCGGGTGCCGCAGCGCCCCGAGCACCGCCGCGGAGATCGGGCCGCGCGGCCGCGGCAGGGTCGCGGGACCGTAGCGGCGGTCAGCGGGCTCGGACATCGGACCTCCAGCGTCGTCGGGCCGCTACTGATGCCCGGGGCCAGGGCGGCTAAACGAGATCGTCGGCGTTCGCGGTGACCTCCACCTGCTCCCGGACCTTCCGGGCGGGAGCACCGTCGGCGTACAGGCCCCGCAGGTCGGCGAACGCCGGCTCCGGCGGCGCCAGGGACACCGCCGGGTCGACAACGGCCTCCAGTACGCAGGGACGATCCGCGGCCAACGCCTCGTCCCAGGCCGCGCCGACCAGCTCCGGGCGGTCCACCCGCACACCGTGCAGGCCGAGCAGGCGGGCCCAGCCGGCGTACGGCACGTCGGGGCGGCGCTGGGCCGGGTCCGACGATGTCTCCCGCCCGCCGCCCATGCCGCTCTGATCCCGGTTGTTGAGCACCAGCACCACCAGCCGCGGGTCACGCCACTGCTGCCAGTGGTGCGACACGGTGATCAGCTCGGCGAGCCCGTTGAGCTGCATCGCCCCGTCACCGAGCAGCGCGATCACCGGTTGGTCGGGGGCGGCGAGCTTGGCGGCCACCGCGTACGGCAGCGCGCAGCCCATCGAGCCGAGGGTGCCGCACAGTTGCGCGTTCACCCCGGGTGGCAGGACGAGGTGCCGGGCGTACCAGTAGAGGACCGAACCGACGTCGACCGCGACCGCGCCGGTGCCCGGCATCCGGGCGGACAGCTCCTGGAGTACGAGCTGCGGGTTCACCGGGTCGGCGGGCGCGGCGGCCCGATCCGCGGCGACCTGACGCCACCGGTCCACCGAGCTCTCCACAGTGGCGCGCCACTGCTGCTCGGACCGGGGGCGCACCCGGGTCAGCAGCGCCCGCAGCGTCTCGGCGGCGTCACCGACAAGCGGCACGTCGGCCGGGTAGCGGGTGCCGATCCGCCGGCCGTCGATGTCGATCTGCACCGTGCGGGCCTGCTCGGGCACCGGGAAGTAGTCGGTCCACGGGTCGTTGGTGCCGACCATCAGCAGCGTGTCGCAGCCGCCCATCAGCTCGGCCGCGGCCGGGGTGCCGACCTCGCCGAGCACCCCGGTGTGAAACGGCAGCCGCTCGTCGAGCACCGGCTTGCCCAGCAACGAGGTGGCCACCCCGGCGCCGAGCCGGTCGGCCATCTCGATGATCTCGGCGGCCGCGTCCCGACCGCCCTGGCCCACCAGGATCGCGGTGCGCTGACCACCGCTGAGCAGCTGGGCGGCGGCGTCAAGATCCACCTCGTGCGGCAGCACCCGGGCCAGCGGCTCACCCGGGGTGGCCGTTATCACCCCTGCGGCGGGCGTCTGCAGGTCGGGCACCAGGGCTTCCTGCAACTGCCGGGGCAGCACGACACAGGTCGGGCTGCGGGTCGCCGCCGCCGTACGGAACGCCTGGTCCAGCAGCGCCGCCACGTCCTCGGGGCTGCGGCCATATCGGACGAACTGGTTGCAGACGTCGCCGAAGAGCCGACTCAGCCCGATCTCCTGGTGCGCGTCGCCGAGCGGCCCCGAGATGTCCTCCCCGACGATCGCCACCACCGGTTTGCTGTCCAACTTGGCGTCATAGAGGCCGTTGAGCAGTTGGACAGCGCTGGGCCCCTGGGTGGCGAGGCAGACCCCGATGCCGCCGGTGAACTTGGCGTGCCCGGTGGCCATGAACGAGGCGGTCTCCTCGTGCCGGGCCGGGATGAACGCCGGCTCGCCGCCGGTACGGTCCAGCGCGTCGACCAACGGGGCGATCGCCTCGCCCGGGTAGCCGAAGGCTCGGGGCACCCGCCAGGCCAGCAGCCGCTCCACCACCAGATCCGCCACACGGCGCTCAGCCATTGCCGCGCCCCGGCGTGCTGGGGTCGACGTAGCGCAGCACCGCGCCGACGCCGTCAGTGAGCTCGGGTGCCTCGTCCGCACCCAGCACGGTCAGTGCCGCGTCGGTGCCGACGAGTGCGCGGATGAGCGCCGCGTCGGCGCGTACCCGCTGCGGCTCGCCCACCGACATGGCGGCCAACTGCCCTGGGTCGACGGCGATCTCGGTCGCCTCCGAGCCGATCCACAACTCGCCGTCGGCCGACGGGTCGTCCACGATCAGCATGGTGTCGACCTGGTTGCGTTGCAGGGCCGAGACGACCGCGTCGAGCCCGGCGCCCACGTCCTCCTGCACGCCGAACTTGTCCAAAGCGGCGCTGATCCGCTGGTCGGCGATCTCCGCGATGGTCTGTACGGTGAGGTCGTCCAGCATCGTCTGGTCGGCGCCGCCGGCTCGTGACCCGGCGTCGGTACGAACCACCAGGTCCTGCCAGCGCTCCGGCATCTGTGCGGCGATCATCCCGGTGGCTCGGACGTCACCGGCGACCACCACCACGTCCGCGCCGACCCGGTCGGCCAGCTCCACGGTCGCCGCGGTCACGTCGCCGGCGTTGTGGTGCCACGCCTCCATGGCCGCCCGTTGGTAGCGCGACTGGGACCAACCGCCGGGTTTCGCCCGCCGCAGCGGGAACTCGTTTCGGCCGGCGACGTGCGCCCGCCGGGGCACCCCGCCGGCGCTGACCGCCATCGCGTCGGCGCCGAGACGGTCGGCCACGACCCGCACCCAGGCGACCTGTTCGCCACGCTGGGCAAGAAGCGGCATCACGTGCGGCAGTGGCCCGTACGCGGCCAGATCGCGCAGTGGCGGCGCGGACAGGTACTCGGAGAGCACCACTCGACCGTGGCTGGCGAAGACCGCGAGGCCGTAGTCCCCGACCATCGGGTCGTGACCACGGATCACCCGGTCCAGCGCGGCGACGCTCGCCTCGTCCGCTCCCTGTTCGGTGAGCCGACTCTGCAAGGCACGCCAGCGCAGGTCCAGTGCCGGTTTGGCATCCTCCGTGTCCGCGGAGGCATCCAGATACACCGAGCACCACGGCCCGGGACGGTCGTAGAGCGGGCGCAGGAAGGACAGCTGCATGCTCGACCCCTTTCCAGCTCGGCCCCCCGCTTACCCTCCTCGCCCTGGATGTCACCTCGCAGCCGTGAGCCCGTGACCAGGTTTCATTCACGTCGTTCAACCCTGGACGTCGATACGATCTGTGAACACATGCGGACTCTCGGTGGTGAAGATGGACAGCGGACTCGATACCCGACGGATCGTGCACCCGACGGAACGGATCGTCACCGGGCGCCTGGTCCGCCTGCTCGACGGCTACACCCGGGAGGTGCGCATCGGTCAGCCGGTGCTGGTGGCGGTGCTCGCCGCGGCGGCGATCGCCGGACTACCCGCCCTGCTGCTGCGCTCGTTCTTCTCGTTCGGCGGTGGCGGCGCCCGTCGACGGTGGAAGCAGCTGAAGCAGGGCCCGGAATACCTGGTCGTCCCGGTGCGCCTGCGCAACACCGCCGGCCAGCTCTGCGAGGTGGAGTTGCACGGTCACCTGCCGCAGAGCGCCCTGCATCCGGCGGACCAGGTGCAGCTCACCCTGCGTCCGCAAAGCGACCCGGAGCTGCCGCCCCGCATCGAGCGGATCGTCAACCTCACCACCGGGCAGCTGCTCACCCCGCGTACCGCGACGCTCTGGTCGCATCTCGGGCCGCCGCTGCTGTTGCAGGCGTTCCTGGGCGCACTGCTGCTGGCCGGCGTCACGGCCTGCGCCGCGCTGACCTGACCTGACCTGACCTGATCGGTCAGGCAGGCGGCCAGCGGGTCAGCCGACCGGGGCGGGCTCGCGGGCCGGTTGGCGGTCGACGCCGAGCATCCCCCGGCGACGGGCCCAGCGCTCGTACGCCAGGGTGGCGAACGGCGGCACCGCGCTGGCCAGGGCCACTGCCGTGGCCAGCAGGCTCCACCTGTGCAGCCGGGCCACGGCCAGCACCAGCAGGACGTACGCGATGAACAGGCCGCCATGGATCGGCCCAAAGATCTTCACGCCCAGTTCGTTGTCCGGCGGGCCGTACTTGACCAGCATGCCCACCAGCAGGGCCAGCCAGGAGCAGGCCTCGGCGATCGCCGCCGCGACGAACAGCCGGGTCACCTTCTCGCGCATCCCCACGCCACCACCTCTCGGGTCGCAATGTTATCGGGGCCGGTTGGCGGGGCTACCGGGGCCGGCACCTGGGTAGGAATGACCCATCGGGTTCTTCCCCGCCCGCAGATCACGTGCGAGGTTAGGGGGACCAGCGGTGACAGGGTGGTGACCATGGGCGAGGACGTCGGCGTACGAACCTTCAGCCGGGAGGATCGGGCCCGCTATCGCGACAAGGTCCGCCGCTGCCTGGATGTCTTCGCCGAGATGCTGCGCGAGTCGCGTTTCGACGCCGACCGGCCGATGATCGGTCTGGAAATCGAGCTGAACCTGGTCGACGAGGCGTCGAACCCGGCGATGCGCAACGCCGACGTGCTGGCGGCCATCGCCGATGAGAGTTTCCAGACCGAGCTGGGCCAGTTCAACGTCGAGATCAACGTGCCGCCGCGCCGGTTGACCGGCACCGGCACCGCCGACTTCGAGGAGGGCGTCCGGGCGAGCCTCAACGCCGCCGAGGTGAAGGCTCGGGCCATCGGCGCCCACATGGTCATGATCGGCATCCTGCCGACGCTGCGCCCCGAGCACCTGACCGCCGAGACGCTCTCGGCCAATCCCCGCTACCGGCTGCTCAACGAGCAGATCTTCGCCGCCCGCGGTGAGGATCTGCCGATCGCCATCAGTGGCGTCGAACGGTTGGCGGTCACCGCCGACACGATCACCCCGGAGGCGGCCTGCACCAGCACGCAGTTCCACCTGCAGGTCAGCCCGGCCCAGTTCGCCGACTACTGGAACGCCGCCCAGGCGGTCGCCGGCGTCCAGGTCGCGGTCGGCGCGAACTCGCCGCTGTTCTTCGGCCGGGAGTTGTGGCGCGAGACCCGCATCCCGCTGTTCCAGCAGGCCACCGACACCCGGTCGGAAGAAATCAAAGCCCAAGGGGTACGCCCCAGAGTCTGGTTCGGCGAACGCTGGATCACCAGCGTGTTCGACCTGTTCGAGGAGAACGTGCGTTACTTCCCGGCGCTGTTGCCGGTCTGCGACCCGGAGGATCCGACGCAGGCCCTCGCGGCTGGCGAGGTGCCCAACCTCGCCGAGCTGCGCCTGCACAACGGCACCGTCTACCGGTGGAACCGCCCGGTGTACGACGTGTCGCGCGGCCGACCGCACCTACGCGTGGAAAATCGGGTGCTGCCCGCCGGCCCGACCGTGTTGGACACCATCGCCAACGGCGCCTTCTACTTCGGGCTGGTCCGGGCCCTGGCCGAGTCGGACCGACCACTGTGGTCGCAGATGTCGTTCAGCGCCGCCGAGGAAAACTTCACCAACTGCGCCCGGCACGGCATCGACGCGCAGGTCTTCTGGCCGGGCCTGGGCTACCTGCCGGTCACCGAGTTGGTGCTGCGCCGGCTGCTGCCGATGGCGCACCACGGCTTGGACCGGTGGGGGCTCGACCCGGGCGAACGTGACCGGCTGCTCAGTGTCATCGAGCAGCGCTGTCTGACCGGCCGCAACGGCGCGAGTTGGCAGGTGGAGACGCTGCACCGGCTGGAAGCCGCCGACCACCTGGACCGGCCGGCGGCGCTGCGCGAGGTGGTCCGCCACTACGTCGACCTGATGCACAGCAACCGGCCCGCGCACGAGTGGCCGATCCCGTAAGACCAAGGCCACTCCCCCGGGTTGATCCGGGTGCGTCCCTTGTAGACCCCCATAGCCATTCACGTTTGTCGTAGGCTCAGGCACCTCGGACATCGGTTGATGACGATGAGGGGATGCCTGTGGCCAGTTCCGGAACAGACCGAAGTGCGGCGCTGTCCCGTCGGCACATGCTGCGGATGGGAGCGGCGGCTGCCGGGGGCGCGGTGCTCGTCGGTAGTGCGGAGGCCGCGTCCGCGCAGGCCGCGCCGGGTGGTGCGAAGCGTGTGCTGCGGGCACCGGCGCTGGCACCCGGGGACCGGGTTCGGGTCGTGTCGCCCGGCAGCACTCCCGACCCCACGAACATGGCCCGCGGCATCGAGATCCTGCGGAGCTGGGGCCTGGTGGTCGAGCTGGGCAGGCACGTCTTCGCCAAGTACGGCTACCTGGCCGGCACCGATGCGCAACGGCTGGCCGACCTGAACGCCGCGCTCAACGATCCGGGGATCCGTGCTGTCTTCGCCGCCCGTGGCGGCTATGGCACCCAACGGATCGTCGACCGCATCGACGTTTCCGGTCTGCGCCGGGATCCCCGGGTGGTCGTCGGCTTCAGCGACATCACCAGCATCCACGGCAAGCTCTGGCGCGAGACCGGCCTGGCCACCTTCTACGGCCCGATGGTCAACTGGAGCGACAGCCGCACCGGTCCCGAGTCGGCCGAGGCACTACGCAAGGCGGTGATGACCACCGCACCCGTGACGATCGTCAGGGACCCAGCCGAGACGGCCGCCCCCGTGCTGGTGCCAGGGCGCGCATCGGGGCCCTTGCTCGGTGGCTGCCTCACCTTGATCTCCACCTCGCTCGGTGCGGCTGACGCCCCGAAGTTCGACGACGCCATCCTGTTCTTCGAGGACGTCGACGAAGCTCCGTACAGCATCGACATGATGCTGACCGAGCTGCGCCGGGTGGGCGTGCTGTCCAGGGTTGCTGGGGTGGTCATCGGCCAGATCACCAACAGCGTCGGTGAGCCGGACGAGTGGGATGCGGCGGCGGTGCTGAAGGACCGCCTGTACGACCTTGGCGTGCCGGTCCTGGGTGGGCTCCGGCTGGGGCACGGCAACGGGCAGCTCACCATTCCGCTCGGGGCGCGGGCCACGATCGATGCCGAGGCGGGGACCCTGACGGTGGAGCCCGGAGTCCGTCCCCGCTAGGGCCTGTGTCAAAGCCCCTGGCCGCACGGCTCGACCGGCGGTGCCCCGCCCGCCTCCGGCCCCACGGCGCACCTGTCGTCGATGATGGGTGCCATGACGTCAGTGGGCGCCCAGCGGGTGCGGGATGCGAACGGCGCGACGCACAGTCCCGCGGAGCAACGACTGATCGAGTCCGTCGCCCGCGGCGAGGTGCTCGACCTGGCCGGTGACGGGCCGGTCGACGAGGAGGCGATGCGCTCCTGGGGCGACGACCACACGATCTCGGCCTCGGTCATCCGTGAGCTGGTGCGCGGCCGGCTGGTCAGCGAACCCGACCCGCACGGCCTGCGGCTGCGCGGGGCCCGGATCATCGGCCAGATCGACCTGGAGAACATCACCAGTGACCTGGCGCTGGAGTTGCGCGACTGTCTGCTGCCCGACGGCGTGAACCTTCGCAACGCCCGCCTGTCGACGGTCGCCCTGAGCGGTTGCCGCATCGAGCAGGCGCCCGGCTCAGCGGATGCGGCACTGGAGGCGACGCGCTGCACGGCCTGGGCGCTCTCGCTCGACCGGAGCACGGTGAGCGCTGACGCCGCCGCCGGCACCATTCGTCTCGCCGCCGCCCGTGTCGGCACATTGGACTGCCGCAGCGCGCGGTGGGCGAACAGCACCGGACCAGCCCTGGATGCCGACGGCCTCACCGTCGACCAGAGCGTGTTCCTGAATGACGGCTTCACCGCGACCAGCCCCAGCGTGCGCGGCACCGTCCGGTTGCTCGGCGCCCACATCGGCGGCCAGCTCAACTGCGGTGGGGCACGGTTGGAGAACACCGTCGGCCCAGCGCTCAACGCCGACAACCTCCGAGTCGACCAGGACGTGCTGCTGTCGCACGGTTTCAGCGCCACCAGCGCCAGCGAGCAGGGCACCATCCGGCTCATCAGCGCGCACATCGGGTCGCTGAGCGCGGGCGGTGCGCGGCTCACGAACACCGCCGGACCGGTCCTCGACGCGGACGGCCTCACCGTTGACCGGGACGTGGCCCTGGATCGTGGCTTCACCGCCAGCGGCGCCAGTGGGTGGGGCACCGTCGGCCTGGCCGGCGCCCACATCGGTGGGCTCCTGGCCTGCGGTGGGGCGCACCTGGAGAACACGATCGGCCCCGCCGTCGACCTGAACGGCCTTCGGGTCGACCAGGACGTGCTCCTGGATGACGGGTTAAGTGCCACCAGCGGCGGTGACGAGGCGGTGGTGCTGCTGCTGGCCGGGGCCAGGGTCGGTGGGACCCTCCGCCTCGACACCGATCGGGTGGGCCGTACGGCACCGGGCCCGGGACCGCTTGTCGAGTTGGAGGGGCTCACCTACAGCGGGCTGCCGCGACCGGCGTCACTGCGGCACTGGCTGACCCTGCTGCGCGAGCACACGCCCCGCTACAGCGCCCAGCCCTACCAGCATCTCGCCGCCGCCTACCGGGCCGCCGGCCATGACCGCGACGCCCGCACCATCCTTATCGCCCAACGCCGTGACCAGCTCCAACGCGCCGGGCTGAGCGCCGCCGAACGCGCCTGGGGTCGCCTCACCGGAATCATCCTCGGCTACGGCTACCAGCCCTGGCGGGCCCTGCTCCTGCTCCTCGCCACACTGGCCGTCGCCGTCGCGCTCAGCGTCGTCGGCGGTCACCACGGCGGCCTCGCGCAGAAGCCGCTGACCAGCGGAGCCGCCGCCGCCTGCACGAGCATCGATCAGATCGGTGTCGGCCTCGACCTCGGCGCTCCACTGCTCAAGACCGGTGCCCGGGATCGCTGCCAACCGACCGACACCGCTGCCGGTCAGACTCTCACCATTGCCGGCTGGCTCCTGCAACTGTTCGCCTGGAGCTTCGCCACCCTCTTCATCGCCGGCTTCACCAGCGCGGTCCGCAAGACCTGACCCACGCTGACCTGCTCCGCGCCGGTTGCGGCCGGGGCGGTGCTCAGCCGCGCGGGGTGGGCACGCCGAAGAGATCGATGATGCCGCCGGGAAGCTGAGCGAGCAGGTCGTGACGCTCATCGTCATTGAGCGCCTCAGCGACGGTACGCAACACCGCCTGGGCGTGTTGACGCACCTGGTCCGCGTCCGCGACCTGCTCCCGGTCGCCGACGTGCTTCAGGAACTCACCGACGTCCCACCGGCGACCCTGTGGATTACGGGTGACGGATGCGTCCAGCCGATCCGGTAGCTGTGCCGCCAGGTTGTCGGCCTCCTGTCCGGCGAGCCGTTCGCCGAGCACAGACAGGACGGCCTGTATGGACCGCACGGCCTCGTTCTCCCCGAGGCCCGCGCGCCGTCGTACCGTGGCGATCATCTGCTCGTACTCCATGACCCGCTCCTTCCGTCTCCTCGACCGGCCGTCAGGCCTGCCGGCGGACGAACGAGGCGAGTTCCCAGGCTCCCTGGCCGCAAACGGGGTCACGTGTCGACCCGGACTTTCCCGCCATCGGCGGGCGGAGCCGCACAAGCCGGCGCGAACCAGGCGCACGCCACTCGGGTTGTCAGCTGAGCAGGGCCGATGCCGCTGTTGCGCCAAGCCGGGAGTCCCTCCGCGCTAGCCTCCCGTCCCTGCATCCCAGGGGGACGGGTCGTCGCGCAACCGGCTGTAGAGGTACCCGTCGCGCCACTGACCAGCCCGAAACTCGCTGGCCCGCACGATCCCCTCAAGCTGAAAGCCGGCCTTCTCCAGCGCCCGCTGCTCGGCGATGTTCTCCGGGTGGGTGCCGGCCTGGATGCGCTGCGCCGGAGTGTGGTGGAACAGGTAGTCGCAGAGCAGCGCCTGCGCGCGCCAGCCGATGCCGCGCCCGCGCCACGGCGGCAACAGGACGATCCCGATCTCCCAGTACGACGCCCGCCCGGCGTAGCGCCCGGAGGTGTAGCTGACGAGACCGGCGGCGGCCCGCTCCTGCTCCACCTCGACGATGAGCCGCCCGTCGTTCTCGCCGAGATAGCCGTCGACAGCGAACCGCCGAGCCGGCGCCTCAGCGTCGCGGAACCCGGCCCAGTCCAGCCCGATCAGCTCCGGCTCGACGCAGAACCGGCGGAACATCGCCAGGTCGTGCTCGGCGACCGGTCGCAGCCGAACAGTGAGATCTGCTGTCACGGGCACCGATGTGCCACCACCATGCATGGCGACACGTTAGCCGGCAAACACGGGCGGCGCGGCCGGAGGTCGCGGAGCCCGGCCGTCCGACACCGGCGCGTGCCGGGCAGATCAACACAGGATCGGCGACATCGCGGTATCCCGTCCCGCTTGGGCTCAAGTGGTTGTTGCAACGGGGTGGATTCTCGTCAGGATGAGGGGTCATGCCGGGGCAGAGGTTGTCG
>NZ_JBNCKP010000028.1:0-73265 GCF_049841575.1 Micromonospora sp. DT201
GAACGGCAAGACAACCGCTGGCCGGCACCCCCAACCCGGGGTGCCGGCCACCGGCATACCCACACCCCAACTGCGCCCACACCCACGCTCCGACTCTCGCCCCCGACACCCGCCCCCGTATCCGCGCCCGTGCCCCAGTGCTCGCGCCCGTGCCCCAGTGCTCGCGCCCGCGCCCCAGTGCTCGCGCCCGCGCCCCAGTGCTCGCGCCCGCGCCCCAGTGCTCGCGCCCGTGCCCCAGTGCTCGCGCCTCGGCCCCGCCCCGCACGGGCGCCACCGTCCATGCCCCGCGCCAGCGGCATACCCCTGCCCCGCACTCGCGCCACCGCCCACGCCCCCAGGCACTCGCGCACGCCCGTGCCCAAAGACCAGGTCGATCATGGAGTTGTGGTGCCTGGTCGGGGATGCTTGGGACGGCTTTGTCCCCCACCACAACTCCTGATCGACGAGGGTAGGCAGTGCGGCGCGCGGCGGTTGCTCGGCACCCGCGCGGCCGAGCGGATCTGTCGCGACTCGGTCGCGGGCGCGATCAGCGTGACGGTGTCCGGCACTCGGTCAGCCCTGGTCGATGACCCTGCCAGAAGCGCTGCGGGCCCTGGGTGGGCGTGAGCGTACAGTCGGGCGGTGGAGCGTACTGAATCAATGCTGGCGCAGACCCGACCACCTGGTGTGGCCGACGTCGATCCCGGCAGCGTGCTGTTGCCCGGCCACGATGTGCCGCTGGGTCGGTACACCACTGTGCGGCGGCTGCTGCCGCAGCGCCCCCGCCGGATGGTCGGCGCCTGGTGTTTCGTGGACCATTTTGGGCCGGACGATGTGGCGCAGCGACCCGGCATGGAGGTGCCGCCGCACCCGCATACCGGCCTGCAGACGGTGACCTGGCTGCTCGACGGTGAGATCCTGCACCGGGACAGCCTCGGCAACGTCCAGCCGATTCGGCCCGGTCAGCTGAACGTGATGACCTCGGGGAACGGCATCGCCCACTCCGAGCGGTCACCGGCCACCCATCCGCCGGTGATGCACGGCGTGCAGCTCTGGGTGGCACTGCCGGACCCGGCGAGAGCGGGAGCGGCCGATTTCGCCCACCACGCCGACCTGCCGCGCTGGCGTGACGGTGACTTGGACTTCACCCTGCTGGTCGGCGAGTTCGCCGGGCAGCGGTCACCGGCGGTGGTGCACACCCCGCTGGTCGGTGTGCAGCTGGAGTTGAGCGGCGAGGCGCCGGCCACGCTGTCGCTGCGGCCCGATTTCGAGTACGCCCTGTTGGCGATGTCCGGGTCCGCTGAGGCCGCCGGGGTGGGGTTCGAGCCGGGGGCGCTGCTCTACCTGGGTTCGGGCCGCCGCGAGGTGACCGTGCGTGGCGGGGCCGGGGCCCGGTTGCTGCTGCTGGGCGGTACGCCGTTCGAGGAGCCGTTGGTGATGTGGTGGAACTTCGTCGGTCGCTCGCACGAGGAGGTCGCCGCCGCCCGGGAGGATTGGATGGCGGGGAACCCACGTTTCGGTGTGGTCGCCGACGATCCTGCGCCGCCGCTGCCAGCGCCTGCCCTGCCCACCACCCGCCTCAAGGCCCGCGACCGCATCGGCGGCCTGCACGGCTGACCGCATCGCCCGGCCTGCACGGCTGACCGCATCGCCCCGGCAGCTCGCACGCCGCGGCTGACACGTCGCCACGCAGACAGCCTGCCGCCGCCATGCAGACGGCGTACCGCCGCCATGCAGACGGCGTACCGCCGCCACGCAGACGGCGTTGCGTCGCGCGTGTGACCGACTGCCGCGCGGGTAGTCGCGGGCATGCCGACCACTTTGATCACTCCCGTGGAGGACCGGAAGCGCTTGGCGCGCCGGCTCGCGGGCAGTGGACGGGGCTTCGCCGAGCAGTACGGCTTTCGGGTGACCAACAACCCGGCGAGCCTGTTCCAGGTGCTGTATCTGGCGGTGTTGCTGGCCCGTCGGGGCGACTTCCGCCGGGCGTTGGACGGGGCGCGGGCGTTGCGTGACGAGGGGTGGGACAGCGCCGCCCGGCTGGCCCGTTCGCTGCACGAGGACCGGGTGCGGGTGCTGCGCGCCAGCGGTCAGCGTGGCGACGTGGACGCGCTGGCTGACGTGTTGGGTGATCTGGCGCGGGTGGTGGTCGAGCGGTACCGGGGCGATCTGCGCCGGTTGCGGGCGGTGGCGCACCATGACCCGGCCCGGGAACGTGCGCTCCTCGCCCAGCTTCCCGGCGTTGAGGATCAGGTCGTCGACCTGTTTCTCCGCGAGGCGCAGGCGCTGTGGCGGGAGGTGGCCCCGGTCGCCGACCGGCGGGCGTTGGTCGCCGCCCGCAGGCTCGGGCTGGGCAGGTCGGCGGACGACCTGGCCGGCCTGGCCAGCGGCGAGTCGGAGCGGCTGGCCTGGCTGGTGGGGGCGTTGGCTCGGGTCGACCTGGAACACCGGTACGCGGAGGTCACCAGCCGACGGTGACGTGCGCTGGCCCACACTTCGCCAAAATCTGACCAAACGGAGGATGTTCTGTCGTATGGTTGGACCCGGCAGTGCTGGCCGCTCGGTTCGAGGGGGCATCCACCGCCTGGTGGCCGCGACCGGTTCGGACGCGGTTCACCGCCTGGGCAGGTTTGCGTGGCGCCCTGGGTCGCGGTTCGTGACCAGGGGCGCCCGCCTGTCCCGGCGTTCAATCCGGCCCGCCCCGTGTCGTAACCGGGGCCAGCGGCCCAGCCACCGCGGAAACGGCCCCAGCCCAGCCACCGCGGCAAGCGGCCCAGCCCACCAGAGCAAGCCGCCCAGCCACCAGAGCAAGCCGCTCAGCGCGCCAGCCCCGCCAGCAGGTTCACGGTCACGGCGATGATGAATGCGCCGAACAGGTACGACACCATCGAGTGCCGCAGCACCGTGCGACGCATCTCGTTGCTGGTCAGGTTGGTGTCGGAGATCTGGAACGTCGTCCCGATGGTGAACGCGACGTACGCGAAGTCGGAGTAGCACGGCGGTTCGGGCTGGTTGAAGTTGACCCCGCCGTCCGGGCCGGTGTAGTAGATCCGGGCGTACCGGGCGGCGAACACGGTGTGCACCACGAACCAGGAGAGCACCACGCTGAGGACGCCCAGGCCGCTGTGCGCTTCGCGGTTGAGGCCGGGTGGTGCGCTCTGCGCGCTGGCCACGACCAGTCCGACGGCCAGCAGGCTGGCCAGGCAGGCGACGAGCAGCAGCGCGTCCCGGGCCGCCCGGTTGGGGTCCTCGTGTACGGCCAGCCGGGCGGTCCGCTCGGAGTCCATGGGCCAGAGTTTGTGCCAGACCAGCACGAGCCAGCTGAGCGCGCCCACGTCCCAGCCGGCCAGCGCGGCGAGCGGCGGTGGCAGCATCAGTGCGAAGAGGAAGCCGGCGATGATGCCGACCACCGCCACCACGGCGAGTTGCACCGCGGCCGGGAATCGCACGTCGGCTGGCCGGGATGGTGGGCCGGTGCGGGTCATCCGCGCCCGCGCGTCCGGGCTGTGGCCGCCACCACCGGGTCAGATGCCGCGCAGATGCTGCGAGACGCGGTTGTGCTTCTTGTCCCGGGCCTGCTCGGCCCTCTGTGCGGGGCTCACCTCGGGTGCTGCCTCGATGCCGGCCGATCGGGCCACTTCGGTGCCGTTGGCGTAGTCCACCGGCGGCAGGGCGCGCAACGCCTTCAGTACGTCCGGCGGGGCGCCTTCGCGTTCGGCCTCGCGGACCACGTCGTTCTTTTCGGCCGGGTAGTCCAGGCTCGACAGGTACTGCAGGACGTCGGCGTAGCTCGCCATGGCTTGGGCTCCCTCGGGACATCGATGTGGTCACGACCGGCGGCGGTTACCCGCCCGCCGGCCGGTCACGCCCGCTCGGGCGGAGGAATCCCGGTGCCGTTTCCATCCTGCCGCCGCGGGTACCCGCAGGCGCCGACGCGAGCCCAAGGGAGTACGCGATGAACTACGACACTTTCATCGACCAGGTTTCCCAGCGCACCGCGACGTCGTCTGAGCGGGCGGTCGAGCTGACCCGGGCCGTGTTGGAGACGTTCGCCGAGCGGCTGACCGGCGGTGAGGTTCTGGACCTGGCCGCCCAGCTGCCCCAGCCGCTGCAACTGGTGCTCAAACCGAGCCCGAGCACCGAGCAGGCGGACCGGTTCGGGGCGGCCGAGTTCGTTGCTCGGGTCGCCTTGCGCGCACGTGTGGAGGAGCCCGCCGCTCGTGATGCCGCCCGGGCGGTTTTCACCACTCTGCGCGAGGCGATCACCGGTGGTGAGTTCGATGATGTGGCCACTCAGCTGCCACGTGACTATCGGGGTCTGGTGGAGCAGGCGATGGCCCCGGGGGCGACGCTGCGCCGCGCCTGACTGCGGCCCTGCACAGCGGTTGACCAGGGCAACCATCGATGTCCCGCTTGGCATGGCGATTCGGCCTGGCCTAACCTTGTGGTGCGAGGGGAGTACTTCCCACGAATCATTCCGGTCAGTACGGCGCGCCCGGCGCGCCTCGGGTGGTTGCCCATCAGGTGATGGGTGAAGGAGACCTCGAACATGACGGTGTTCGAGGAGACCCCAATGAGCGAAGTGTCGTACCTGTCCGCCGCCAGTGAGCTGTCGTCGGTGGGCACGCCCACGCTGTGGGCGGCGACCATCGTCGGCGTCATTCTGCTGCTGGTGCTGGATTTCCTGGTCACGCGCCGTCCGCATGAGGTGTCCATGCGGGAGGCCCTCGGCTGGTCGGCGTTCTACATAGCCCTGCCGCTGGCGTTCGGTGGTTGGATCTGGTCCCGCTACGGCTCCGACCAGAGCGTGCAGTACCTGACCGGTTACCTGGTGGAGAAGTCTCTCTCGGTCGACAACCTCTTCGTCTTCATGTTGCTGCTGGCCGCGTTCGCGGTGCCGGCCGTGCTCGCCCAGCGGGTGCTGCTCTATGGCATCGCCGGGGCGCTGGTGCTGCGGGCCGTCTTCATCGCCCTCGGAGCGGCGGCGTTGCAGACCCTCGACTTCGCCTTCCTGCTCTTCGCGATCATCCTCATCGCCACGGCGGTGAAGCTGCTGCGCGACGCCATGTCCGGGCATCAGCAGGAAGTCGACATCAACAAGATGCGCTCGGTGAAACTCCTGCGCAAGATCATGCCGGTGATCGACGACTACCACGGCACCAAGATGACGATCCGGCAGGGCGCGAAGCGGGCACTCACCCCGTTCGCCCTGGTGGTGGTCGCGGTGCTGGCCACCGACATCGTCTTCGCGGTCGACTCGGTGCCGGCGGTCTACGGCATCACCGAGGACCCGTACCTGGTCTTCGCCACCAACGCGTTCGCCCTGCTCGGCCTGCGGGCGCTCTACTTCGTCCTGCACGCGGCGCTGAGCCGGCTGGTGCACCTCAGCTACGGCCTGGCCATCATCCTGGCGTTCATCGGCCTCAAGCTCGGTCTGCACTGGGCGCACGGCATCTGGGACAGAGTCCCGCAGATCCCCACCCTGGCTTCGCTCGGCGTGATCATCGGTGTGCTGGTGGTGGTCACCCTGACCAGCCTGCGCGCCACCCGGGGCAACGACGTGCCCGAGGAACGCGAGGTCGTCACGGAGCAGCACTGACCGCGCCGAGCAGGGACGACAAGGAGGTACGCCGGAAAGCTCCCGGCCCGGCCAGCGTGGGTGGTACGACTGTGCAATGGGAATCGTGTCACCGGGCTTTCAGGGTCGGCCCCGAACACAGGAGCCTGCCCTGCCACCCGGTCAATACCTGACCGAGGACTACCCGGTGCTCTCCGCCGGCCCGACGCCCCGGGTGTCCCTGGACACCTGGGAGTTCGTCATCGCCGCCGAGAACGGCAGCGAGCACCGGTGGTCGTGGCAGGAGCTGATGGCCCTGCCGCAGGAGACGCCAATGGTGGACATCCACTGCGTCACCCGCTGGTCCAAGCTCGGCACCAACTGGCAGGGCGTCTCACTGGACACCCTGCTCGCCGGCGTCGACACGGGAGCGCACTTCGCGCTCGCGCACTCCTACGGCGGGTACACCACAAACCTGCCGCTGGACGACCTGCGCGGCGGCCGGGCCTGGGTGGTGCACACCTTCGACGGCGCGCCGCTGCCCGCCGAGCACGGCGGGCCGGCGCGGTTGCTGGTGCCGCACCTCTACTTCTGGAAATCCGCCAAGTGGGTGCGCGGCATCCGGCTCAAGACGATGGACGAGCCAGGGTTCTGGGAAACCGCCGGCTACCACGACTACGGCGACCCGTGGCGCGAACAGCGGTACCAGGGTGACTGAGCGCGCCGTGGCGACGAGCAAACCTCCCCGGACGGCCAACCGGTGGCAGGTCGGCCGGTTGGTGGAGCGCCGGGTGGAGACGCCGACCGCGCAGACCCTGGTGCTGGAGGTGCCGGACTGGCCGGGACACCTGCCGGGGCAGCACGTCGACCTGCGGCTGACCGCCCCGGACGGCTACCAGGCGGCGCGGTCGTACTCCATTGCCGGGCCCGCCGTGGACGGCCCGGGTGGCCCGCGCATCGAGGTGACCGTCCAGCGTGTGCCCGACGGCGAGGTGTCCCCGTACCTCATTGATGTCTTTGGTGACGGCGACCCGCTGGAGGTCCGCGGACCGCTCGGTGGGTGGTTCATCTGGCGGCCGGAGGAGACCGCGCCGGTGCAGCTGGTCGCGGGTGGTTCCGGCATCGTGCCGCTGATGGCGATGATCCGGGCCCGGCGGGCCGCCGGCAGCAAGGCGCCGTTCCGGCTGATCTACTCGGTACGCACCCCGGGCGACGTGATCTACGCCGACGAGCTGCGCCGCCGGATCCGCGACGACTTCGGCCTGGACATCGCGTACGTCTACACGCGCGAGGCGCCCGAGGGTTGGCGCGGCGATCCGCACCGGATCGGGCTCGCCGATGTCAACACGCACGGCTGGCCACCGGACCTGGAACCGCTCAGCTACATCTGCGGTCCGACCGCGTTCGTGGAGACCGTAGCCGACCTGATGGTGGGGCTGGGCCATCCGTCGCGGCGGGTCAAGACCGAACGCTTCGGCCCCACCGGCTGACCGCCCGCCCGCTCACGCAAGGTCGAGGAGATTTGATGACCGAGATGTCGTACCTGGACGGCAACATGCTCGACGGCGCGATGCGCGAGCTGTTCACCGTCGACCTGAGCACCGCGATGGGTCGCTGCGAAAACTGTGGGATGACCGGTTCGATGGCCAGCCTGCACGTCTACTCGAACGCGCCCGGCCTCGTCGCCCGCTGCCCGTCCTGCGAGGCGGTGATGGTGCGACTGGTCCGTGGGCCCGACCGGGCTTGGCTGGACATGCGCGGCACCACCTACCTTCAGGTGCCGATGCCGATGGAGCAGACTTTCCCCAGCCCGGTCTGACGGGTCGACCGAGCATGACCTGTCGGTAGGCCGTCGACGGCCTTGTAGCGCTTAGTGCCGACCCGATACTGGGGTCGTGTGGGCAACCATCTCGACTCTGCTGGCCACCTACCTTGCCCTGCGTCAGTTCGGTGTCGCCGAGGAGCGTGCGGCGGATTGGGCGGACGCGGCGGCGGTGTTGGTCGCCGTGTTGCTGCTCTGGCGTGCCATGCGGATTGAGGTGCTTGCCGGTGTCGGCCGACGTTCCC
Organism: Micromonospora sp. DT201; assembly: GCF_049841575.1. Lineage (NCBI taxonomy): Bacteria > Bacillati > Actinomycetota > Actinomycetes > Micromonosporales > Micromonosporaceae > Micromonospora > Micromonospora sp. DT201. The sequence continues at coordinate 7,604 of NZ_JBNCKP010000028.1, forward strand.
CGGCTCACTCTCACGATCGATTTGGCCGTATCAGGGACTGGCGACGGTCCTGATCGCGCGTATCGCCTCGGCGACTCCACCGGACCACGGCGTGCCGTGGCCGGGTAGCACCCACGATGCCTGAACGCCTTCGAGGCCGTGCAGCGAGGCCAGCGCCTGCCGAGGGTCGTCGGTGAAGGGCGCGGGTTGCGGGCCCCGCTGTCCGGTCAACACATGCCGGGTGGTCAAGGCGTCGCCGACGAAGATGGCGTCGGCCACGGGAACGTGGATGGCGATGCTGCCCGGCGAGTGCCCGGGGACGCCGATGATGCGTGGTGCGCCGGGCAGGTCGAGCACCTGGCCGTCGTGAACGGCGACGACCTCGGTGAGATGGGTGGTGCGAAGCCCGCCCTTGCGCATCGCGTACCAGAAGAAGCCGACCGTCGCGCCGAGCTTCATCCGTCCCCACGAATTGTCGGCCTTGACCTCGCCTCGCGCGCGGGCGGCGTCCGCCTCGTGCACATAGACCGGGACGCCGTGGTCGCGCCGGAGCCGTTCGGCGAACCCGAGGTGGTCACTGTCGCCGTGGGTGAGGACGACACCCCGGATGTCGTCCACCGATCGGCCCATGTCCGACAGTTCGGCCCGCAGGTCGTGCCAGTGCCCGGTCATGCCCGCGTCGATGACGGTTACGCCCTCGTCGGTGTCGACGAGGTAGGCGGCCACGATGTCATTGCCGATGCGGTGCAGGTGCGGGGCGAGCCTCATCGCCGCACCTGCACCGGGATTGCTATCGTCAGCATGATGGCTATGCTACGTAGCCATCATGGCTATGGTCAATAGCCATGGGGTTGACCCGACGATCCGGAGGGCAGTGGCATGCCGACGCCTGATCGCACCTCCCTCGATGCCATCGTCCGCGCTGGACAGGACATCCTGGAGTCAGCAGGCCTCTCCGGCCTGACCATGCAGGCCGTCGCCGACCGGGTCGGCGTGCGCGCACCGTCGCTGTACAAGCGTGTGCGCAGCCGCGACGACCTGGTGCGACTCATCACCGAAGCCACCGTCCGCGATCTCGGAGAACGGCTCGCGGCCATCGGCGCCGGCACCGATTCGCGCCGCGATCTGGCCGAGTTGGCCCGGGCCTTTCGCGCGTTCGCGCACGCCCGTCCGAGGGGTTACCAGCTGATCTTCGCACCAAGACCCGACCGCACCGGGCCCAGCACCGAAGCCCTCACCCACGCCGTCGAGCCCGTGCTGCAGGTGGCCGCAAACCTCGCCGGCGAGGCTCAGGCCCTGAACGCCGCGCGCACGCTCACCGCGTGGGCGAACGGGTTCATCAGCATGGAATTGGCTGGCGCCTTCAAGCTTGGCGGCGACATCGACCAGGCATACGAGTTTGGCATCGCCCGTCTCGCCGACGCACTGATCGGATGAGTGCCGGTCGATGGCGGGATACGCCCCTCGCGGTCCGGCTGGTCGTGTCGGTCGCCGTGCTGGTCTTCGCCTACGGCGGCGTGGTGCACGTCGTCCAGTTGCTCATGCCCCAGTTCGGGCCACAGCTCGACCTGCCCGGGTGGCTCACGGTCTACTTCGTGTCACTGACGCTGTGGGACCCGTTGGCAGCGCTGCTCCTGGCGGCTCGCCGGGTGGAGGGCCTGGCGCTGGGCTGTGTCGTGCTGGCGACGGACGCGGCGGCCAACTGGTACGCCAACTACGTCCTGGACGTGGCGGACGGTGTCACCCCGGGCCGGATCGGGCAGGCGGTCATCACCGCCCTTGCCGTCGCCCTCGTCGCGCTCACCCCATGGTTGGCCCCGTGGTTCATTCGGTCCATGACCCGGCGTCACTGAGTCAGGCCGGTGGAGGCGAGACGAGGGGCCTGCGGTCCCCGTACCTCATCGATGTCTCTATGGGATCAACTCAGCCATGGAAAGCGCCTCGTCCAGCCGACCAGCGGCCAGGTCGTCGTGACGGATCACGAAACTCCCGTCACTCCGGTAGTAGAGCTCGTTGTCTACGGGAAAGCGGGCGAGCGACACCCATTCACTCGTCAGCCGGTGCGTCTCCTCCTCCACATGGGAATACCATTTCGCGACCGGGATGACGATCTCTCCGATCTTCTCGCGCCACGCGAGGGTCTGCTCCGCAAAACTCTTGATTACCTCCGCGTCGGCATACCCGCCGACATAGGCGCTGGCGTACCCGTTGTCAGGTGGCCAGAGATCGTTGGCCAGAGCACAGAGTTCGTCCAGGTGCGGCAGGTCACGCTCGAGGTCACGGGCCAACTGCTGCTGGAAGGGCGACAGGTCGTCCTCGTCTTCCTCATCCTCGTCGTCCTCGTCGTCCACCCCGAACCAATCGGGGAACTCCGCGCGCAACGTGGCGCTGACGTCGTACTGCTTGTCGACGAACGCGTCGTCGGTGGATCCTGCCGCCACCTCGGTATCGGTGCCGGCCGGCACGTACACGACTCGCCCGTACCTCCGCTCTCCGGTGGCAGCGGCCTGCTCGTGGTTCAGGAAGAACAGCAGCGAGCCGTCTGCCGGCAGGCCGAAGCCGTCGACTCTTGGCAGCGCCGCACAGTCGACCGAGAAGATGAACGGCAACGGACTGACCCCGTCGGACGGCCAGTCCATGCCCACCGGCAGCCGGGGCAACCCGCCGAACTGCCCGACCGGAACACCGCTGGATCCTCCGCTCAACCGGATCGACAAACGGAGGTGCTGGATGAACCGGCCGACCTCGTCGTCCGGGATGCCCAACGCGAGCGCTGCACGACGAAGCTGCCCTTGATGATCCATAGCGCAAAATGATGCCACGAGGGCGAGCCCGGCGACCGCGTGGCCGCTCCCGTGCACCTGCAGCTCACCCCCGAACTTCTTTGAAGAATTTTCCGGGATGTCCAGTCGTCATCGCTCCGACAGCACGGCAGTTTCGCAGCGACTGCGCTCTGCCTCCTCGAGCACGCCCAGCGTGGACAATCTCCTGGACCAGATCGACCGTTCATGAAGACCTGACTAGTCGTCCGCACATGCCGCCGACCGTGCGCACCGGGAGGTAGAACTCCCGTCATCTCCCGTGGGCGTCCACCACAGGCATCGAGCCGCCCCAGTGCGGACACGTGCCGAGGTGAGTGCGTGGCCGTGCAAGCGCGACAGGCGCTACGCAGGCTCGTGCAGCCGGTCCAAGGTGGCGTATTGGGCGGGAGTTAGGTGGAGTTCCTCGGCAGCGAGATTTTCCTTCAAGTGGTCGACCCGGGCGGTGCCGGGGATCGGCAGCATGGCCGGCGAGCGGCTGAGGAGCCAGGCGAGCGCAATTTGGGTGGCGGTAGCACCAACCTCGGACGCCACGGCAGCGATCCCCGCCGCTGCCCCTGCCGTGCCGGCCGCGACAGGCCGCCACGGCAGGAAGGCGATCCCTGCATGCTCGCAGGCCGTGAGTACGGGTTCATGCTCGCGGTCGAGCAGGTTGTAGCGGTTCTGCACGCTCGCCACGTCAACAATCTGCCGCGCCTGGTCGAGTTCGGCGACGGTGACCTCGGACAGTCCGATCCGGCCGATTTTGCCCTCAGCCGTCATGTCCCGCAGCACGCCCAGCTGGTCCGCGAACGGCGTTTCCGGGTCGATCCGGTGCAACTGGAGTAACTCGATCCGCTCGACGCGCAGTCGGCGCAGCGCCTGCTCGACTTGCGCGCGGAGGATGGCTGGCCGCCCGTCCAGCTTCCCTTCGCCATGCGGACCTGATCGCGCAACGCCGACCTTGGTCGTGATGACCAGCCCATTCGGATAGGGGTGTAGGGCCTCGGCGAGAAGCTCCTCGTTGGTGCCCCAGCCATACATGTAGGCGGTGTCGATCAGCGTGACGCCGAGCTCGACTGCTCGCCGGGCCACCGCTAGAGACGACTCGCGGGCAGGACCCGCCTCAGTCGGCAGGTGCATGGCACCGAATCCGAGTCGACGCACCTCCAGATCGCCCCCGATACGGAACATCTTCGATGTCACCTGGGCTCCCTCCGCTGGAGGTGCAAAGCTAACAGCGCGCCGAACCTCTGTCCTTCCCGAGCCGTATCAGGTGCCGCTCGTCGGGAGATCTAGCCGGGCAGGTTCGTCGATGGCGGTACCGGCACGTGCGGCCCGCGCGGCACTCCAGTCGTACAGGGCCTGCGGCCGTCGCAGCCGATCCACCAGATTCCGGCGAGGAAGACGAACCAGACCGGCATGATCGACACCACTTCGCCGAGGTTGGTGTGTCAACCGCCTCGGATACCGCAATGTCGGGGATCTGGAGTGGGGTGGCGTGTGGTGCGGCGTCCAGCAGGTGCTCGACGTCGTCCAGCGCCCCCGGGCCGTCGAGGCCGGGGATCCAGAGCGCGGGAAAGCCGAGTTGATCCAGCTCGGCGGCAGCCTCGCGGACCTCGGGTCGGGCTGCCCCGCGCAACTCCATGCTCCAGATTCCGACCGTGCCGAGCGTGCGCTTCACGTCGTTCATGGCCACCCCCTCCAGGCTTCTGTACCGCTCGGTATAGAAGTAACCTAGCAGCGCCCGCCGCCATTCCCCAACTTTTGTACCGATCGGTTTGGGCGGCGGTAGTCTTGGCACGCGAGGGGGTGGACGACATGACACAGACCGGACGACCGCGGGGTTTCGACACCGAGCAGGCGCTGGACCGGGCCATGGAGGTGTTCTGGCGGCACGGGTACGAGGGCGCGTCCCTGACGGAGCTCACCGGGGCCATGGGCATCAACAAGCCCAGCCTCTACGCCGCATTCGGCAACAAGGAGGGCCTGTTCCGCAAGGTGGTGGCCCGATACGCGGACGTCGAGATGGCGTACGCGCGCGACGCGCTGGATCAGCCCACCGCCCAGGAGGTGGCGGCGGTGCTGCTCCGGGAGAACGTGGTCGCGCTGACCCGACCCGACCGTCCCGCCGGATGCCTCTCCATTCAGGGCGGCACCGCCTGCGGCACCGAAAACACGGCCATCTCCGAATTTCTGGCGGCCAGCCGGCTGACCGGTGAACATGCCCTGGCGGCCCGCTTCGCCCGCGCCGTCGACGAAGGCGACCTACCGCCGGCGGTCGACCCCACCGCCCTGGCCCGGTTCCTCAGCGTCGTCACCGAAGGCCACGCCGTCCACGCGGCAGCCGGCGCACAGCGCGGCCAACTGGAACAGTCGGCCGAGATCGCCCTGCGCGCCTTTACCGCCGCGGCGTATTCAACCGCTTGACCGGAAAACTCGGATGCGGTCGACCGGGCACACACCTAGGCTCCCGCCCCAACGGCTGACACGACGTCCGGTCGGATGGGAGATGAGCGAAGCGATGACTTCACATCTGTTCGCGATCAGCTTCGACGCGAGCCAGCCTCTGCGACTCGCGCAGTTCTGGTCCGGGCTCCTGGGCCGGGAGATGATCGACGATCCACACGACGGCCTCCTGCTCCCGCCCGCCAAGGACACCGAGTTCCACATCCGCTTCGCCCCGAACCAGCAACCGAAGGTCGTCCAGAACCGGATGCACTTCGACCTGACGAGCAGCTCGCTGGAGGACCAGCGGCAGACGGTGGCCAGGGCACTGGAACTCGGCGCGCGGCACGCCGACATCGGGCAGGGCCCGGAAATCGATCATGTGGTGCTCGCCGACCCCGAGGGCAACGAGTTCGACGTCATCGCGCCGGGCAACAACTTCCTCGCCGGCTGTGGGTTCGTCGGTGCGCTGGCCTGCGACGGGTCGCAGAAGGTCGGGTACTTCTGGAGCGAGGCGCTGGGGTGGCCGCTGATCTGGGACCAGGATGAGGAAACGGCGATCCAGTCACCGAACGGCGGCACGAAGATCTCGTGGGGCGGTCCACCGTACATGCCGAACGGAGGCAGGGACCGGGTGCAGTTCGACCTCGCTGTACGTGCCGGGGTCGACCGGCAGGTAGAGGTCGACCGTCTGCTCTCGCTCGGAGCGACCCTGATCGGCAGCGATCAGGACCCGTCGGTCAACCGGTTGGTGCTGGCCGACCCCGACGGCGCCGAGTTCGGTCTACTGACACCTCGGTAGTCCGCCGCCGGGCGTGCGGCGAGGCCGCCCCGCCCTGACCAATTGGACAACGGCGGCACCGGTCGTTCAGAGTGTTCGGCCGTGAGATACCTGCGTACTGGCGGTCCCGCCGGGATCCGACGGCCCCGGCCCACCGACACCGACGAGTTCGTCGCTGCCGCGCGGCGCAGTCGGGACCTGCACCACCCCTGGTTGGCCGCGCCGGCCAGCCCGGAGGAGTACGACAGCTACCTGAGCCGGATGCGCCGCCGCGACAGTGCCGGTTACCTGATCTGTGACCGGGCCAGCGGCGAGATCGCCGGTTACGTGAACATCACCGGGATCGTGCTGGGTGCGCTGCGTGGCGGGTATCTGGGGTATGCGGCGTTCCAGCCGTACAGCGGGACCGGGCACGCCTCGGCGGGTATCGCCCTGGTGATCGACCACGCGTTCCACACGGTCGGGTTGCATCGGCTGGAGGCGAACATCCAGCCGGGCAACGAGCCGTCCCGGCGGGTGGCCCGCAAGCTCGGGTTCCGATTGGAGGGCTTCTCACCGGACTACCTGTTCATCGATGGCGCCTGGCGTGACCACGAGCGTTGGGCGATCACCGCGCCAACGGCGACCTGACCGGGACAACGCTCGTCAAGCTTGTCGACTATTCGCCAGAAATAGTCGCAAAGCGGTATAAACGTAATGACGGCGGTCAACGGATATTATCCGGTTCCATTACCCTCAGCTAAGTGACGTTCAGCCATGGCGACGAGCGATGGCCGGTCCGTGTCCGTAGCGAACATGGCGAGGTCCTGGGCGCCGGGATGGCGTTGGATGATCGCCGCGTCCTGACCTGCGCCCACGTTGTCAGCGCAGGCGGCGAAACGGAGTCACCCCGCACCGAGCCGCCATGGACGGTCTATGTCGACCTCGTCGGCCAGCCGGTCAGCCGGACGGTGCCGGCCCGGGTCGTGCCCGGCTGCTGGTGGCCACCCACGCACGACGGGCAGGACGACATCGCGCTGCTCGAGTTGGAGGGACCCGGGCTGCAGGGCCCGTTCGCGCCGCTGCGCCGCATGCTGCGGACCTGGGACCGCCGCGTCATCATGTACGGCTTCCCGGACACGCTGGAACACGGCGTATTCGTCGAGGCCCGGCTCACCGGTCGGTCCGGGGCGGGACGGGAACGGATCCAAATGGTCTCTGCGACCACCGGTCCCCAGGTCAGCCCCGGCTTTAGCGGCGCGGCGGTGGTCGACGCGGACACCGGGCACGTCGTCGGGATGGTGGTCAGCACGTACCAGGATGGCGACCGCAACCGGGACGTGATCGGCGGCGCCGACCCGGGCAGCGGCCTGTCGTGGATGATCCCGGTCGAGACGATCCTGAGCCGCCTTTCCTGGATGCGCGACCAGGTGCCCGGGGAGTCCTCGGTCGACCCGAGCTTCCGGTCGCCCGAGGACACTCCGGTGGACCCGAGGGTCGCCAGCCAACTCGTGGACTTCTTCGGTCGCCAGCTGCCCGGCAACGTGCTGGTCATCGTCATCAACCACCGTGAATCCGGCATCGCGGCGGCGGTGCGTCAGGCCGCCGTGCTGTCCAGTCGGGAGCTTCGACCACCGAGCGACCCGCACCACAGCGCCGCCGCCCCGCCGATCGGCAGCATCGACCTTGCGGTGGACGCGGCGGCCAGAAGCACGAGGGAGGTGTCCCAGCGGATCGCCGACTGGGCCGGCGGGGCCGCTGCCGCGACCACGGCACTGGGCAACGATCGGGCCATCGAGACGACGCCGCGCTCGATCATCATCAACAACATCGACGAGGCCGCCGAACCCGAGACACTGCTCTCCGAGGTGGTGCTTCCCCTGGTCGACCAGGCTCCCACGCGGGATCTGCGAATGCTGCTGACCTTCCGTGGCGAATCGATCCCGCTGCGCACGACTCTGCTGGCGCGTCGCGTCGCCAGCCTCCAGGCCGCCGAGGAGTCCACCCGCCGGGCGTACCAGAGGGCGGCCGCCGTGGTCGCCGACGTGCCCCGGCCGCAGCCCATGGCGACCGAGCTGCGAATTCAGCTGACCAAGCTGCGGGCCGCGGCCGCCACCACCGACGGCGAGACCCTGGCCGCCCTACTCGCCTCGACCGAGCGGGCCACCGACCGGGCACTGCGCAGGGCTGAATCGGCCCGGCGGGAGATCGCGGCACGGGAGGATCTCTGGTCCGAGCTTCGCGGCCGGCTGGGCGCCTATCTCGCGATGGCCGTGCAACACGGGTTTCCCGAGGATGACGTGCTCGGCAGGTCCTACCGACACGCGCACGACCTGCTCATGGCCGCGCCGTGCGATCTCGCGGCCACCGAGGGGGCGGTACGCCGGTACGCCGAGGCAGTCACTCAGCGAGTTGGCGGCCAGAACGGAGGGGGCAGTTCTTGACACCCTGCAATTGGCCCGGCTGCACCGGCACCGTCGACGAAACCGGATTCTGTGACGTCTGCGGCCTCGCACCACTCCCCGCCGACAGCGCCAAGCCGGCGGCGGCCACGTCCAGGTCGACCACTCGGGACATGTGGACGGTGGCGAGTCTCGTCTCCCTGCCGGTGCTGACCTTCTCGCCCGACGACGCGGCCACCCAACCGCTGCGGGTGCCTGACGAGTTGCGGGTCTGCGCCAGGAACCACCCGGTCGGTCGGAGCCGGGGCGGTCGACCCGGTCGGGACAGGGGGTTCTGCCCCTACTGCCCGACCCCGACGCCGTTCAACTTCCTCCCCGGCCTGCAAACCGACGATCTTGTTGCCGGGCGGTACAAGGTGGTCCGCTGTGTGGCCCGTGGCGGGCAGGGCTGGGTCTACCTCGCCCACGACACCCACAAGGATCTCGTCGACGTCGCGCTGAAGGGTGTGCTGCACGCCGAGGACGAGGCCTCCCTCAAGGCGGCGGTCGAGGAGCGGCAGTTCCTCAACACACTGGACCACCCGAACATCGTCCGGAGCACCGACTTCGCCACCCACGACGACCCGGTGGCAGGCCCGACCGGCTACATCGTCATGGACTACCTCGACGGCATGTCGTTGCACAGATTGCAGGCCGCCGCCAAGGACCCCCGACAGCCGGATGTCTCGCTGCCGATCGACCACATTCTCGCCTACGGTCACGAGATCCTCGCCGCGCTCGACTACCTGCACCGACGCGGACTGCTCTACACCGACATGAAGCCCGACAACGTGATGCGCACCGCCGACCGGATCAAGGTGATCGACCTGGGCGGGGTCCGCAAGGCCGACAGCGGGCCCGAGGGGATCGTCCATTCCGCTGGCTTCTCGGTCAGCAAGACCGAATACCAGACCCGAGGGGCGACCGAGCGCTCCGACCTGTTCGCCCTCGGTCGTACGCTAGCCGAGCTGTACCGGCACCGCACGCCCGGGCCGGACACTCCCGGCGCAGCCCCGGACGCCCTCGGCACGGAGTCGTTCCGCCGGCTCGTCGCCCGGGCGGTCCGTGAGGAGTGGGACCGACGGTTCGCCTCCGCCACCGAGATGTCCGAGCAGCTCCTCGGGGTCTTACGAGAGATCATGGCGGGCCAGCCGGACCGGCGTCAGCCCGAGCCGATCTCGCTCTTCCAACCCTCCGCCCGGCTACTGGACGCGGGCCTCGGGCTGGTCCTGCCACTGCGTACCTGGATCGGTGCGGTCGACAGCACCGTCCTGGACGACGGCCGGCCCGCCTCCGTCGACGTGGCCCTCGGCCTGCCGGTGCCCCGACCCGACCCGGACGACCCGGCTGTCAACGTGCTCCGCACGGTCGACGCGTCGGACGCCCAAGCGCTGCTGGGCGAGCTCGCCATGGTCGAACAGACGTCGGTGGAAATCGAGTTGAGTCGGTTCCGGGCACACCTCGCGTTGGCCGATCTCGACGCGGCAGCCGCGGCGTTGACCACCGCCGAAACGTTGCCCGGCACACAGCCCGACGTCGACTGGCGGATCGCCTGGCATCGCGGGCTGCTCGCGCTTGCCGGCGACCGGATCGACGAGGCGGGGCGACAGTTCGACGTGGTCTACGGCGACATCCCGGGCGAGGTCGCCCCGAAGCTCGCGCTCGGCTACTGCGCCGAGCGAGGCGGCGACGATGCGCAGGCGGCCCGCTACTACGGGGCGGTCTGGCTGCGAGACCCGTTCCAGGCCAGCGCCGCGTTCGGGCTGGCCCGGCTCCGCCTGGCGGCGACCGACCGGGCCGCGGCTGTCGCCGTACTCGACGAGGTTCCGGCCCTCTCCCGGCACCACGACGCGGCCCGGGTCGCCGCGGTGCGGGTGCTGTCGTCCCGGTTGCCCGGCGGCCCACCCACCGCCCGCGACCTCAACCAGGCCGTGCACCGGCTGGCGGCACTGGACCTCGACGGCGAGTCACGCGACCGGCTGACCACGGCGATCCGGGAGATGGCGCTCGACCTGGCCCGTTCCGGAGACGCCGGCGACCTGACCGGCGGCCCGGTCCTGGGTGAGCCCCCGACCGAGCGCGTCATCCGCGAGTTGCTGGAGCGGTCCTACCGGGCCTTGGGCCAGCAGGCGCAACACACCGATCTCCCCGAACCGGTGGCGGTGCGCTCGGGCCGCTCTCGGCTGGTTGGTCGCACCGGCGACGCCGCCCGTCGCGCCGCCCACGACGTGCTCATCGACCGGGCGAACGCCGTCCGACCCCGCACCCGATGGTGACCGAACCGACCCGGAACGGAGCGTGAATCGGTGGACACCGCCATGCAGTTCGGCCTGGAAGTCAACCAGAACAAGTATCTGCGCGTGGGCGGCCAGGAGATGCACGCCGTCCTCTCGGTGACCGGGCAGGGCGCGACGGGGGAGGACGACACGCCGGCCCGGTCGGATCCGGCCCGGCTTGTCGAGGTGCTGGTCATCGACTGTTCCGGGTCGATGGCGGACCCACCGACGAAGATGGCGGCAGCACAGCACGCCGCCGCCGCTGCCATCAACGTGTTACCGGACGGCGTCCGGTTCGCGGTGATCGAGGGGACCGGACAGGCCAGGGTGGTCTACCCGCCGGCGAAGACGCTCGTGACCGCCTCGGCGGCCACCCGGACAGAGGCCAAGGCCGCGGTCGTCCGACTCAGCGCCAGTGGCGGGACGGCGATGGGCAGTTGGCTCGCGGCGGCACGGGACCTGCTTCCGCCGCCGTCGTCGTCGACGATCAATCACGTGCTGCTGCTCACCGACGGCATCAACCAGCACGAGACCGAGGAGGAGTTGGAGCGCATCCTGCGGACCTGCGCCGGTCGGTTCGTCTGCGACCCCCGAGGCATCGGGGAGGGTTGGCACCCGCCGGACCTGCTCCGGATCGCCGCCGCGCTGAACGGCACAGCTGAGGCGGTACGGCGGCCAGCCGATCTGGTGGCCAGTTTCCGGGAGTCCATTCGGGCCGCGTTGACCAAGGTCCTGCCGGACGTGCGGATTCGGCTGCGGACCGTGCCGTACGCGAAGGTGACCTTCTTCAAACAGTCCAGCCCCACCATTCAGGACCTCACCGAGTACGCGGACAGAGTCGACGAGCGGACGTGGGAGGTCGCCACCGGTTCGTGGGGTGCGGAGCGCAGGGAGTTCCATCTCTGCCTGAGTGTCGACGCGCCCGACGACATCCTGGAGCAGGACCGGTTGGCCGCTCGGGTCGACCTCGTGGTCAATGGGGAACTGCGTGCCGCCACCGCAACCGTCCTCGTGAACTGGACCGTCAACATGGCCAAGTCGGCTCGGGTGGATCTCAGCGTGTCCCAGGTGACCGGGCAGGAGGACGTGCGGCAGGCCATCAACGCGGGCTGCGACGCGTACGACCGGGGTGACCGGATCGAGGCACACGCCCAGTGGGCTCAAGCGGTGGCCCTGGCATCGGCGGCGCGGGATGAGGCCGCGCTGGACCAGCTGCGGCACCTGGTGGACATCGAACCCGATGGCCTCGTCCGGCTGAAGGAAGATCTCAGTCAGACCGACATCAAGGTCAGCATGATCGAGTCGAAGCAGAACCCGTTGCACCCACCGATGCCGCGGGGCACGGCAGTCGCGGACCAGATCTGCGGCGCGTGTGGCGAGACGTCACCGCCCGGCGCTGGCCGTTGCGAGAACTGTGGTCGACGGTTCAAGGGCGACACCGCAGCGGAAGTGTTGGTATGACGGCGGCCGCGCATACGCCGCCGCTGGTCAGCACCACCCGGCAGACCCTCGTGCGTCTGCGCGGGTGGCTGCTCGGAGTCACCGCGGTCACCCTGGCCACCAGTCTGGCGATCTTCCTCGGTGTCGCCGGAAATGCCGACGTCGCCGCGGACCGGTCCGTGCCGGCGATCCTCGCCAGTTACGACGCGCAGGACGCGCTGCGCAACGCGCACCTCGCCGCGGTGCGCAATCTCGCCGAGGGTGGCGAGGTCCTCGGCGGCCCCGGGGTGGATTACCAGCGCCAGATCGCCGGCGCCGGTCAGTACCTCACCCTGTTGGCGGAGAACAACGCGGCCGGCGACGAGGGCACCCAGGCCATCCAGACGATCGAGGCGCTGCTGGTCACCTACACCGGGCTCATCGGTCAGGCCGATGCGCGCTACCGGGATGCCGGGCTGCGGGCGCTCGGGGTGGCCGCGCTGCGGGACGCGGCGAGCCTGTTGGACGACATTCTGGACCGGCTCGAGCGTCTGCGGGGCAAGCAACTGCGCGCCCTGGACAACCAGGTGAACAACTTCTGGACCAACAAGCTGACCGCGGCCTTCTGGTTGCTGCCGCTGGTCGGGCTCGGCGTGCTGTTGGTCCGGACGCAGACGTATCTGTCCCGCCGCTTCCGCCGGACGGTGAACGTTCCCCTGCTACTGGCCACGGCCGCGACAGTGGGGATGGTGGCTCTCACCTCGTTGAGCCTCGGTGCGGCGAGCCAGTTGGACCGGGCCCGCGAGGGAGTCGAAGTCGTGCACGGCAGCCGGCAGTGGCAGCTTGAGGACGTGCGCTTTCGCGCCGCCGACGGCCTCGTGGGCGCGGTGCGGGAGCAGTGCAGAACGGCCTGCGCCGACACCATCGCGGATATTGGCGCCCCGTCCCCGTCTGCGAGGCAGAGGGGGACGGTCATCTCCGCCGACGCCGCCATCACCGCCGATGCCGTCGACGCCGCCGACAGCCGCTCCGTCGAACTCGCCCTGCCCCTGCTCGCGCTCGGCATCGCGGTGTTGGTCCTCGCGGGCTTCCGACCCCGCCTGGCGGAATATGGAGAGCGGTCGACATGAGGCAGTGTGGACGGAGGTCCGGAACGGCGCTGGCGATGGTCACGGCGCTGCTGGCTGGGGTCGCGCTGAGCGGATGCTCCGCCGAGCCGGCCGAGGAGCTGACGATCCTCGGCTCCTGGACCAACGAGGAAGAGGCCGAGTTCACGAGGGTTCTGAACGATTTCGAGGCCGCGTCCGGCATTCGGACCCGTTACCAGGGGCACCGGGACGTCAGCCAGGTGCTCCAGGTGGGGATCGAGCGAGGTCGCCCGCCCGACGTCGCGGTCCTGCCCCGCCTCAACGACCTGCAACGGTACGTCAACGCCGGCCAGCTGGCGCCGCTGAAAGGCGCCCTCACGACCGACCCGGGTGCCGCCCCGCAGCTGATCAGGCTTGCCCGCAAGGTCGGGCCGGACGGCAACCCGGTCGGCGCCGAACTCGCCTACGCGGTCTCGATGGCCACCCACCTCAAGAGCGTGGTCTGGTACGACCCGGCAGAGCTGGCCAAGTTCGGCCGGAATCCGCCACGGACCTGGGACGAGCTGGTCAGCCAGACCCAGCGCATCGCCGATGGCCGGCAGGTGCCCTGGTGCCTCGGCATGAGTTCCCCGCCGGTCTCCGGCTGGCCGGGCACCGACTGGATCGAGGACATCCTGTTGCACCAGTCCGGCCAGGTCGCCTACGAGCAATGGACCAGCGGCGTCCTGCCCTGGACCTCGCAACCGGTCAGGGACGCCTGGCAGACTTGGGGTGCCCTGCTGCGGGCCTCGTCGGGGGAGACGGCCCGAGCCAGCCTCTACACCACCTTCCAGGTGGCGGGGACGGGCCTGTTTCCGCGCGAGGAGGCGGCAGATCCGTACGCCCCGAGGGGGTGTCACCTGGACCACCAGGGTTCCTTCGTGATCCGGGACTACCGGCGGCACCTGGCCACACTGCCCAGCCCGACGAGTACCGCGTCGCCTGCCCCGTCGTTCACCTTCTTCCCGACACCGCCGCCGGCCGGAAAGACGGGCAATGCGTCGCTACAGGAGGTGTCCGACGACGTCGCGGCCATGTTCCGCGACACCGAGCCGGCCCGCAAGCTGATGAGTTACCTCGCCTCCGAGCGGGCACAGGCGGCCCGGCGTGCCCAAACCCAGGACGTGGCCTTCAGCCGCCGGACGACAGCGCCCGATTACCAGGACGGGGTCACGAGGGCGGTCGCGGCGCGGCTACGCACCGGAACCCTGTGCTGGGACGGGTCGGATCTGCTGCCGGCGGCGATGGCAACGGCGTTCGAGCGGGCGGTCCTGGTCTACCTGGAAGCACCGGAGCGCCTGGACAGTCTGCTGGCCGAACTCGAAGTGGTCAGAGGGAAGTTGTCGAAGGCCGAGTGGATGGATCTCCAGTGCGTGCCGACCGCGTGAGAGGGCAGTGAACGATGACGGAGTTGCGCAGATTCGACCTCGACGGTGGCGGGTCGGTCGTGGTCGAGGTCGACGGTAGGGCCGGCGTGGCGCCGGCCGGCAACGCCGGCAAGGTGGTCCGTGAGGCGCGGGCGACGTTCGACCGGGCGCTCTCCGAGGTGCGCGACGCTGCCTCCGCCGCGCTCGGCCAGTTCCAGTCGATGGCCCACCGCCCCGACGAGGTCGAGATCACCTTCGGGGTGCAGTTGACCGCGGAGACCGGCGCGGTGATCGCCCGCACCGGTGTCCAAGGCCAGCTGACGGTAACGGTGCGCTGGCAGCGCCCACCCCACCCCCACCCCGACCCCTCTGCTCCGTCGTGATCAAGAGGTTTGCGTCACGGAGCACGGCGTGGCGTGACGCAAACCTCTTGATCACCGCGAAGGGGTGGGGTGGGGTGGGGTTAGGCGCCTGGGCGGGGGAAGGCTACTGGGCTGCGTAGGTTGTTGTGGCCTACCGCGCGGATGCCGAAGAAGACGTTGTCCTTGGACAGGTCGATGCTGACCTCGGTGACGTCACCGACCGGGATCACCCGCTGCCACTCGGCGGCCGTGGTCTCCCGCCACACCACCTCGTAGCCGGCCAGGCCCGGCTCGTCGCCGCGCTGCCAGCGCAGGGTGGTGTTGTTGGTCAGGTCGGTGGTCACGATGATGGCGCCCTTGGGGGTGCCCGGTGCCTGGGCCAGCGACCAGAGCGCCGCGCCGTTGACCCGGGCCACCCGAGCGATGTACGCGAAGTCGCAGAACTCCGGCAGGTCACCGAACTGGTGGCCGTCCTGCATCCGGACGTCCTGGTGCTGGTGGGCGAAGTCCTCGTTCGGCTCGGTGAACCGTGCCGCGGGCCAGCCCTCACGAAGGAACGAGATGTGGTCGCTACCGCGCAGGTAGCGATCCCGCCGGTAGATCACCCGCACCGCCATCCCGGTGGCGTCGTTTTCCGCCACGTCTCGGACGAACCGGGCGAGTTGCCGCGACGGCGAGTCGTTCTCGCCGCCGACGGACTGCCGGGTGGTGGCCTCCGCCGGGGTCTCCGCCGTGGGCACCCCCTCCGCGAAGAGTCGCACGGCGTGCGGGTCGCGGGTGCCGTCGTCGGCGGTGCTGCTGCCCACGATGTCGTCGCTGAACATGCCCTGCACGTCCACGCCGGCCCCCTTGAGTTGCTGGGCGAGGTACGTCGAGCCGTACAGGCCCTGCTCTTCGGCGGCGACCGCGGCGAACACAACGGTTGCCGCGGTGGGCCGGGTGGCCATCAGCCGGGCCAACTCCAGCACCACGGCCACCCCGGAGGCATCGTCGTCGGCGCCCGGCGAGTCGCTCACGGCGTCCATCACGTCGGTGACCCGGGAGTCGTAGTGCCCGGTCACCACGTAGGTGCGGTTCGGCGAGGTCTGGCCGCGCAGGGTCGCCACCACGTTGGTTATCCGCGTGGCGGTGGGGATCCGCGACGCGGGCTGCTGGACGTACGACTGGAGTTCGACTGTCATCCGGCCGGCGGAGGTCGCCGCGTACTCCTGGAGGCGGGCGTAGATCCAGTCCCGGGCGGCGCCGATGCCCCGCTGGGGGTCGTCCTGGCTGGAGAGGGTGTGCCGGGTGCCGAATGCGGCCAGCCGCCGCACGATTGCCTCGATCCGGCGTGGGTCGACCTGGCGGAGCAGCTCGCGCAGCTCACGGTCGGGCCGCTGCGCGCGGGCCGGACCCCCGGGGCCGGCGGGGAGCGCGTCGGCGGCGGCCGGCGCGGCGAGCGCGGGCACCGCAACTGTGGCGGCGGTCGCGGCGGTGGCGACCGCCGACGCGGACAGGAAGGTGCGGCGGGTGGGCCTCGTGGGCCGCGAGCCGGTGTCGTCTGATCCCATCCCGGCATCCTGCCCATCGGCGATGGCGCTTGTCTATATCGTTGTCCGCGAATGTCCTGCGGGTTGCACCCCGACCGGCTGTTGCACGTTTGTGCTGGGCTTGGGCGGGAAACGGGCCGCAATGACGAAACCTCGTGTGGTAATCGTGGGGGCCGGGTTCGCTGGTTACCACGCGGCGAAGACGTTGAGCCGGATCGCCCGGGACCGGGCCGAGATCGTGGTGCTGAACTCCACCGACTATTTCCTCTACCTTCCGTTGCTGCCGGAGGTGGCGGCCGGCGTGGTCGAGCCGAAACGGCTCGCCGTGCCGCTGACCGGGACGCTCAAGGGCGTACGGGTGGTGATCGGCGAGGCGGACCACGTCGACCTGCAGAACCGCTGGGTCGGCTTCACCCAGGCGGAGGGGGACAAGAACCGGCTGGCGTACGACCGGCTGGTTCTCGCCGTGGGCAGCGTCAACAAGCTGTTGCCGATCCCGGGAGTGACCGAGTACGCGCACGGCTTCCGCGGCCTGCCCGAGGCCGTCTACCTGCATGACCACATCGTCCGTCAGATCGAGCTGGCCGAGCAGGCCGAGGACCCGGCCGAGCAGCAGGCCCGCGCCACGTTCGTGGTGGTCGGGGCGGGCTACACCGGCACCGAGGTCGCCGCGCACGGGCAGTTGTTCACCGACGCGCTGCACGCCCAGCGCCCCCGACTCACCGTCCGCCCCCGCTGGATGCTGCTCGACGTCGCGAAGCGGGTGCTGCCCGAGATGGACGAGCGGATGTCGAACACGTCGCAGAAGGTGCTCAACCGGCGTGGGGTGGACGTCCGGATGGGCACGTCGGTGGCTGAGGCGACCTGCGACGGGGTGAAGCTCACCGACGGTGAGTTCGTGCCGACCTGCACCCTGGTGTGGTGTGTGGGTGTGCGCCCCGACCCGTTCGTCAACGAGTTGGGTCTGCGGACCGACCGGGGCCGGCTGGTGGTCGACGAGTTCCTCAACGTCCCCGGCTACCCGGAGGTGTACGCCTGCGGAGACGCCGCCGCGGTGCCCGACCTGGTGAACCCGGGAAAGATTTGCGGGATGACTGCCCAGCACGCGCAGCGGCAGGGCAAACAGGTGGCGCACAACATCGCCGCGTCGTACGGCTTCGGCAAACGCAAGCCGTACAAGCACCACGACCTCGGTTGGGTTGTCGACCTGGGCGGTAAGGACGCGGCGGCGAACCCGTTGCAGATCAACCTGGGCGGGTTGCCGGCCAAGGCGGTGACCCGGGCGTACCACCTGCTGGCGATGCCCGGAAACCGCACCCGTGTCGGGGCCGACTGGGTGCTCGACGCCGCGCTGACCCGGTCGGCGGCCCAGTTGGGGCTGGTCCCGGCGAACGCGGTCCCGCTGGAGAGCACCTCACCCGAGGTCACGACCCGATCCAGCTGAGCACGCAGCACCCCCTACGCCCCTCCGGCCGGTGTCGGCGGGGTGGGCCGAAGCCGGCGCGGGCCGTACTCGCGCAGCAGGGCCTGGACGATGCCGGCGGCGGGAATGGCCAGCAGCGCGCCGAGCAGGCCGGCCAACTCCGCCGCGAGCAGCACGCTGACCAGCACGGTCAGCGGGTTGAGCCGGACCGCGCGGGACAGGATGAACGGCTGGAGCAGGTGGTTTTCCGCCTGCTGGTAGACCACGAAGAAGACCAGCACCACCACCCCGGCGGTGGGGGAGTGCAGGAAACCGGCCCCGGCCGCGATCACCGCGCCGAGCGTCGCACCGACCAGCGGTATCAGGTCGGCCACCGCCACCAGCAGGGCGATCACCGCGGCGAACGGCACCCCGGTGAGAGCCAGCACCGCGAACGTCAACGCACCGCAGATCACGCTGATCAGCAGGTTGCCGGTGAGGTAGCCGGTGATGGTGCGCGACACCTCCCGGCCTACCCGCCGCAGCCGTTCGCCCTGGCCGTCCCCGGCCGCGGCGAGCACGCGGCGGGTGATCCGCGGTGCTTCCAAGACCATGAGGTACGCGAGCACGATGACAGTCACCAGCCCGGCGACCGTCTCGACGACGCCGCGCAGCACGCCGACCGCGGGTTGGCGTAGTCGCGTGCCGAGATCGCGTAGCTGGTCTGAGTGCTCGCTGACGTAGCGTCGCGCGCCGGTGCGTTCCAGCAACTGCCCCAGCGGGCCCCGGCCGGCGCGGGCGTCGTGCAACAGCCCAGGTGCCCGGTCGGCGAACCGGCCCAGCTCCCCGAACAGCGGCACCAGGATGAGCGCGGCCAGGGCCGCCAGCAGCACGAACGCGGCGAGGAACACCAGGAGCGTGGCCAACGCCCGCCGCCGCACGAAACGGCGTTGCAGCCGGTCGACGAGGGGCTTGAGTGCGACGGCGAAGAACGCGGCGACCACGGCCCAGACCAGCACCCGGCGGGTCGCGTACACGAAGGCGAGCGCGAACGCGGTCGCCAGCACCAGACCGATCACGATCAGGGTCCGGCGGGCGGTCACCCGATCGTCGGCGTTGCTCATCTGCCGCGCCTTCCCCGCCCTCGCCGTCGAAAACCCGGCATTGCGGACGGAACGCCAATCAGCGACGCCCGGTATCGTCGGCGTCGGTGACGGGGTGCGCGCCGGCGACGAACGTGTCGAGCGCTGCGGCGTGCAGCAGACCGCCGGGCACCGGGTCGCGCAGGGCGGCCACCGCCAGCCGACCGACCGGCAGCCCGCCGGGTCGGGACGTCGCGGCCAGCACCAGGTTGCCGTAACGCCGACCACGCAGCATCCGCCGGTCGCCGAGCACGCACACGTCGGCGAAGACCGCCCGCAACGTGGCCACCTGCACCCGGGTGCCCACCAGTGGCGGCAGGTCCGTGACGTTGACCAGGTACAACCCGTCGGGGCGAAGGGTGCGGGCGACCTCGGCGACGAACTCGACGGTGCGTACGTGCTGGGGCATCCGAGCCGCCCGGTAGATGTCGGCGATCACCAGGTCGTATCGACCGGCCGGCGTGGCGGCGAGCGCGTCCCGGGCGTCGGCGACCTCCACCTGCACCTCCGGCGGCAGCGGTGGCAACTCCCGGGCGACCAGCTCGACCACCGCCGGGTCCCGCTCGACGACCTGCTGCGGGGAGCCGGGCCGGGTCGCGGCCAGCCAGCGCGGCAGCGTCAACGCGCCGCCACCCAGGTGCAGGACGTTCAGCGGGGCGCCCGCCGGGGCCGCCAACTCCACCGCCGAGGCGATCCGCCGGACGTACTCGAAGTGCAGGTGCCGAGGATCCTCGACATCCACGTACGACTGCTCGACACCGGCGGACAGCAGTGTCCGCCCGGTCCGGCGGGCCGGGTCGGCGACCAGCTCCAGCCGGTCGGCGGCACGGTTCATGACCGGCACGCTAGCCGAACCCGCGATCCACGCCCCCCGGGGCCCGGCACGGCCGGCGGACCGGCGGGGCGGGGTTGCCCCGCGCCCGCCGGCCCGCTCGTGTCGCTGTGGTTGGTCAGCCGCCGGCCATCCCGGCACCCATCTCATCGATCGCGTCGTCGATCTGGCGGGCGAGGTCCACGTCGAGCGCGGTCACCCCGTCGGCCTGGGTGGTCCGGACGGTCAACACGGCGGCGGTGTCACCTGGACGTCCGATGCTCGGGCCGCGGCCGGTGTCCTGTCGCATCCGGTCCAGCCGGTCGAGCACCCGGTCCAGGTTGTCCGACGGCAGCGCGACCACCCGGTAGAGGCCCTGGCTGTCGCCGGACCAGTACGGCAGGTCGTCCAGGGCCGCGCTGAGTTCGTTCGGTTCCAGAGTGGGTGTGGTGGTGGAGGCACCCACGAGGCCACCGCCGGCCTCCGGCGGGTTCAGCAGGTCACGCAGCCCGTCGGGTACGTGCAGCGACTCGACCAGGTCGCCGTCCTGCTCGGCGAGCGCGGCGAAAGTCGCCTCGGCCTGGTATCGGGCCTGCTCCGGGGTGTTGCCGCTGATCCGGCCCACCTCGGCCAGGAAACCGGCCAGGTCACGGTGTCGCTCGACGCCGTCGACGGGCAGCACGTCATGCAGTGAGGCCGGCACCGCCGTGAGCAGTCGTTGCCGCTCGGCCGCGTCCAGTGCGAAGGCGAGGACCAGCACGGTCGCCTCGGTGCCCACCTTGGCCGTCTTGAAGTCGACCCCGGCCCGACGACGGACTTCGTCGACCAGGTCGTGGTAGCCCATGCTGTTCACACCAGCCGCGCCACTCGGCGGGGACGGCGGCTGAGGCCGTGGATTGTCGGCGCTGCCGACCGGCGGCGGTGCCGGCCCGCCACGCGTACTGTCCGACTTGTGCGGTCCGGCCGCCGGTGGGCCGGCTCGCTTGCCCCCCTCAAGGCTCGTGAGCTGCTTGGAGGCGCTCAGGCTGGCGCCGATCTCGCTGGGTTGGCGACCCTGGTCGCGGGCCTGCCGGGCCAGAGCCCGACGCCGCTGGTTGTCGCCCTCCATCTGCTTGCGCATGTGACGCCCCTTCCGCTGGGGATCGTGGCTGCGTCCGTCGCCTTCCCGCCGTCGCGGGAGCCGAAACGGACGCCGTCGGCTGGGTCGGCCCGGTGTCGGTGGCGCTTCATCCGGCAGGGGTGAGGAGCGCTCACCCGCTCAGGGCGCACGATCGGGTCAGGACCGAGGTTCTTCCGAGGTACGCGGAAGGAAGGTCGTCATGAAGCAGATCGTCGAGATCGTTCCCGCCCGAGCCGGTTGGTACGCCCGCTGGCAGCTCGCACCGGAGGTCACCAGGTGTTACCCGGTGAGTCTGTGGGCGCTGCTGGAGGAGGCCGACGGGACTGGCCGTGAAGTCATCGGCATGGACTGCATCGGTCAATGGCCCGGCGCGGACGACAACGAGGCGGGTGGGCAGTTCGTCCGCTACCTGTACCAGACGCCCGATTCGGGGGAGCCCGAGGACGTCGACTCGACCCCGACCGGCGAGCTGCGCGAAGACGGGCCTCGGCTTCAGCCGATGACGGCACCCTAGGCATTCCTCCGGCCCCCGACCCCAGGTCCCAGGGTCGGGGGCCATCCCCGTCTTTGCGGATCCCGGCGGTCGTCGCCACACCACGAATAGATCAGCGCGCAGCTTCGGTACGCAAGGGGTAGGCGACGCCGGTCGCCGCTTCGGACATCGCCCACAGGCGCCGTCGTGTGGCCGGGTCGCAGGCACGTTCCGGGGCCGGGTGCGGCTTCGGGGCGCCCTTGAACTGGCCGGGACCGCCCGGTCCGTAGTACTCGCCGCCGGCGGCTTGCGGGTCGGTGGCCGCCCGTAGTACGGACAGTGCACCGGCCTGAGCAGGCTGGGTAAACAGCCACCCGATCGTCGCGTTGGCCACGCGGAAGCCTGGCGATGCGTCACGAAACAGGCTGGTGCGCGCTCCGCCCGGATGGGCCGCGAGGCTGATCGTCGATGAGTCGGACGCGGCGAGTCGATGCTGCAGCTCGAACGCGAACAGCAAATTCGCGAGTTTCGAGGCGTTGTAGGCCGTGGTTGGCCGGTACCCGTCGAGGTTCCTGAGGTCGAGGTCCGTGACGGACCCTGCGGCGGCCGCCTTGCTGCTGACCGTGACGATCCGCCCGGCCGGTGATCGCTCGAGCAGGTCGAGGAGGAGACCGGTCAGCGCGAAGTGGCCGAGGTGGTTGACGCCCATCTGAGACTCGAAGCCGTCCTCGGTGCGCTGTGCCGGCTGCCACCACAGACCGGCGTTGTTGATCAGGATGTCGAGTCGCTCGAAGCGCTGGTGGAGGTCGCTGGCCGCTTGCCGCACGGTTTGAAGGTTGGCGAGGTCGAGTGCGAGGACGCTGCCGCTGCCGGGTAACGCACGCACGGCGTCCGCACCGCGTGCCGCGTGGCGAGCGCCGATCACCACGTGGGCTCCTCGTGCGCTCAATGCCATTGCCATTTCCCGGCCGATGCCGGCGGTAGCTCCGGTCACCAGCGCGGTGGTGCCGTCGAGCCGGGGTATGTCGCGCGCACTCCACATGGCGTCTCCTATAATCGGAACGGTCGCCCCGTTTTTGACTATACGGAACGGTCGCCCCGCTTGTCGACAGGCCGGAGGATCCCCATGCGTGCCGACGCTCGCCGCAATCGCCAGAGCGTCCTGGATGCCGCCTACGAGATCCTGGCCACCGAGGGCCTGGGCGTGCCCATCGACGAGATCGCCCGCCGCGCAGGCGTCGGCGCCGGCACCGTGTATCGGCACTTTCCGACCAAGGAGTCGCTCATCGAGGCCGTGGTGCTCGACCGCCTCCACGCCCTGACCGACAAGGCTCGTTCCGGAATTGATTTCGCCGAGTTCTTCACCGTCATGGTGGAGGCCGGCCTCACCAATCGCGCCATCGCGGACGTTCTGGCCGGCGGCGGATACCAGATACCCGCTGACGCTGACGCTGCCCTCCACGCCGCCTTCGCGGAACTCCTGCAAGAGGCGCAGCAACGCGGAACCATCCGCCCGGACGTCACGCCCGACGACATTCAAGCCCTCGTGATCGGCTGCGTCGCGACCGCGCGGCACCGCGGCGCCACCGCCCTCGTTCAGGTCGTCGTCGCCGGCCTACGCGCCTGATGCGCGGAGTCCCTCGGTGCCGCTTCGGCTCACCCGGAGTGCCAAGATCGAGTGCACGATCCCGGACCCGCGTCCCTGCTCAGCCGATGGCGCGCAGGTCGTCGGCGGCATACTCCACGGCCAGCAATTCGGTCAGACCCGTGCGATCCAGCATCCGCTGCAGGTGTCGGCCGACCCCGGTCAGCCGGATCGCCCCGGCGGCGCGGTGCACCACCAGCAGGGCGCTGAGCCCGGAGGAGTCGCAGAGGGTCACGCCGGTCAGGTCGATCAGCACCTGCTCGTCGCCGCGCAGGTCGGCCGCCGCGGCGACCAGGTCGGGCGCGGTGTCGTAGTCGAGCTCGCCAGCCAGCCGTAGTCGGACCTGCCCGGCATCGAGCCGGGTTGCCTCGATGGTCAACAACTGGTCGGACATCCCCCCATGTTGCCAGTCGGACGTGTAGCCGCAACTTGGGGGCGACGGCGCGTACGGAGGGTGGTCTCCCGGCGCCACCGCCAGCGGCGTGGAGATGCCGCTGTCCTGGTACGCGCGTAGGGTGGGCTGGAGAGTTTTGACCGTAGACGCCGGTTCCGGCACGGGTTCGGGTGAACGACAAGGAGTGAGGCTCAGCTGGTGACTGCTTCCGACGTCAGGGACTGGGACCCGGGCGATGGACGGCACTCGACGCCGAGCACGACACGGCCTCCGGCGTGGTCCGCCGACCTCCCGCCCCACCCCACCGCCGCCCTGCCGCCGCTGACCTCCGACCGGGGTTCTGCCGCACCCGACCTGTTCGAGGTCGTCGAGCACTTCCGTGAGGGCCTGGTGGTCTGTGACGCCACCGGCGTCGTCCGGCACGTCAGCCCGGTGGCCGAGCGGTTACTGCCCGGCGTGACGCCCGGCGAGCTGCTCAGCGCGGCCGGTGTGCCCGGCCTGAGCGACGGCAACGCCGGCGGCTTCAGCTATCGCGGCCGGCGGCTCACCGCCCGCCAGGTGCCCCTCTCCGGTGCCCGCTGCTGCTGGTACGTCGAGGACGTCACCGACAACGTCGGCCGCGCCGACGCGCTGCTCGCCGAACGGGCACGCTCGGCCTTTCTGGCCGTGGTCGGTGACAAGCTGGGCAACCCTCTGCACCCCGACCGGGCCGCCGCCGCAGTCGTCCGACTCGCCGTACCGACCCTGGCCGAGGTGGCCGTGCTGGTCCTCGCCCCGCGCGCCGGTCGGGCCCGTTGGTGGCGGGCCTCGCGCGCCGACGACGAAACGCCGATGGTGGACAGCGGCGCGCTGGCCGCCGCCGAGCTGCCCGCCGTCGTCGCCGACGGGCTGACCGGGATCGAACCGCACGCGGTGGACTGGTTGGTCGAGCAGGCGATCGACGCCGGTCTGCTGCCCGGCCTCGCCGACAGTGGCAGCGCCGCCCGGGTCGTCCCGCTGCCCGGCCGTGACGCTCCGGTCGGTGTGCTGCTGGTCGCCCGCCGCGCCACCGGCTGGTACGACGAGGCCGACGTGGAGCTGATCCGCGCGTTCGCGGCCCGCGCCGGAGCGGCGTTGACCACCGCCCTGCTCTACCGCGACCAGGCGGAGGTCGCCGACACCCTCCAGGCCAGCCTGTTGCCGGTCGAGCCGGCCGAAGCCGCAGGCGTGCAGTGGGGGACCGCGTACCGGCCGGCGCAGGCGGGACTGCGCATCGGAGGCGACTTCTACGGCTCGCACCGGCTCGCCGACGGGGGTTCGGTGTTCTTCCTCGGCGACGTGTCGGGCAAGGGCGTCGAGGCCGCCGTCCTGACCGGCCAGTTACGTCAGTGCCTGCAGGCGTTGCACCGGTTGGAGTCGCACCCCGGACGGTTGCTGCGGCTGCTCAACGACGCGTTGCTGGAGACGACCCAGGCGCACGGCCAGGGCCGCTTCGCCACGATCGTGCTCGGCGTGGCCCGCGCACAGCGCGACGGGGGCCTCACCCTCACCCTGGCCGGCGGCGGGCACCTGCCGCCGCTGGTGCTGCGCGCCTCCGGCGAGGTGGAGTCGGTGCCGCTGCGGGGCATGCTGATCGGGGTGGTGCCCGACCCCCGCGTCGGCGAGGTGACCGTGCGGCTGGCACCCGGCGAGACCTGCCTGCTCTACAGCGACGGGGTGACCGAGGCCCGAGGTGGCCGTCGCGGCGACGAGCAGTTCGGCACAGAACGGCTGGTCACCGCGTTGAGCGGCTGCCAACGGATGCCGGCGCCGGCCCTGGCCGAGCGGGTCGAGCAGATCACCTGCGACTGGTTGGAGCACGGCGACCACGACGACATCGCGGTGCTGGCGCTGCGGGCGACCGGCCCGAGCGGGCGCGAGTCGCGGCACCTGCACTCGGTGCCCACGCCGACCGGCCCCGACCAGCAGGAGGAGACCGACGCGTGAGCACCGCTACGGCCGCCGCCGACCCGACCGACGCCTACGTCGGCTATCTGGACTGCCTCGCCGACGCCGACGAGTACGCCGCGATCGACCTGGCGACCGGCCTGCTCGACGCGGGCGTGCCGGCGGAGCGGGTGCTGCTCGACCTGGTCGCGCCCGCCCAGGCCGAGGTGGGCGAGCGGTGGGCGCGCAACGAGTGGAGCGTCGCCCAGGAGCACGCGGCCACCCACATCAGTGAGCAGGTGGTAGCGGCGGTGGCCGCGCATGCCAACCCGCGCCCCACCGGCGGGCGGGTCGTGGTCGCCTGCATGGACGGCGAGTGGCACGCGCTGCCGCCCCGGCTGGTGGCCGAGGTGCTGCGGTTGCGCGGCTGGCAGGTGACCTTCCTGGGCGCCAGCGTGCCCGCGGCACACCTCGTGTCGTACCTGCACCGCTACGACGCGCACGCGGTCGCGTTGGCGTGCGCGCTGCCGATGCGGCTGCCGTACGCCCACCGGATGATCGAGGCGTGCCGCCGCTCGGACGTGCCGGTGGTGGTCGGTGGGCGCGGGTTCGGGGTGGATGGTCGGTGGGCGGCTCGGCTCGGTGTGGCGTGGGCGCCCGACGCGCCCTCGGCGGCTGAGCTGATCGCCGACGAGCGGGCGCTGCGCGGGGTGCCGCCGGCGCGGCTCGCCCACCTGGCCGACGACGAGTACGCGAGCCTGGTGCGGCGTCGCGGCGAGCTGATCGACACCGCCCTGGCGGACGTGCTCGAGCGGGTGCCGGCGGCGCGGGCCTACACCGCGACGCAGCTCGACTCGACCGTGAGCGATCTGGGTCACATGGTGGACTTCCTGGCCGCGGCGGTCTACGTCGACGACGCCTCGCTGTTCACCGAGTTCGTCGAGTGGCTGTCGGGGATTCTGCTGAGTCGGGGGGTGCCCGCCGGGGCCGTCGCTCAGTCCCTGGAGCATTTTTCTGTCGCGCTGCGTGACTTCCCCCGGGCGGGGCGTGTGCTGGCCCTGGGGTGCGCCGCGCTGCCCCCCGCCGGCCCCTGAGCGCCCACCCGCCGGCCCCGTTGTCGATCACCGCGCCCTTCGGTTCCCGGAGCGCCCCTGCGTATACTTGCCGCACTGCAAACGTCCCACCCGTGGGTGGAGCGAGGGGGAGAACGGTGACGTTCAGCGTCAACTACGTCGAGCGCGACGGTGGTGGCGCCTGCCTGCGTCTCGCGGGCGAGCTGGACCTGAGCACCGCCCCCGAGCTGAGCGCCGCGATCGACCGCCTCATCGCCGCCGGCGAGACCCGGGTGCTGCTCGACCTCACCGACCTGACGTTCTGCGACTCCACCGGGATGGCCGTGTTCGTCCGGGGGGATAATCAGGCGGCGGCCGACGGAGGCTGGCTCCGGCTCGCCGGTGCCAATGGCCGCGTCGAGCGGGTGTTGCGGGTGACGGGCCTTGCCGAGATGTTGCGCTACGAACCCGAGTCGGTCGACCCCGCGTCCCGCAGCGCCTCGTGATGGGCTAGATTTCCCCGCCAACGCGGTGACCGTCCGGTCCCGTCCCCGCCGACCCGAGGCAGGTAGTGATGGGCGAAGACCGCCCCCAGCCGGTACGCATCCTGGTGGTCGACGACGACCCGGGCGACGTGCTCATGATCGAGGAGGCGTTGGCGGACTCCGACGTCGACAAGGTCATTGACGTGGTCAGTGACGGCGAGGAGGCGATGGAGTTCCTCCGCGCCGAGGGCCGCCACGTTCAGGCCCGCCGGCCGGACGTCATCCTGCTCGACCTGAACATGCCGCGAATGGACGGTCGGCAGGTGCTCGGCGCGGTGAAGCAGGACGAGGATCTGCGGACCATCCCGATCGTCGTGCTGACCACGTCCAACGCCGACACCGACATCGTCGGCAGTTACACGCTGCAAGCCAATGCGTACGTCACCAAGCCGATCGACCTGGACGACTTCAACGACGTGGTCCGCCGCATCGACGAGTTCTTCGGCCGGGTGGTCGTGCTGCCCAAGCGCGTCTGACGCGAGCCCCGCGCGCGCATGCTGAACATTTTTCCCGAACCCCCTCGGTGGCGGCGGACGCGGCCGAGGATCCAGGTGGGGAAGTAACAGCAGCTGCCTGGGGGGCGACAGTATGAGGTTCTCCGTCGTTGAGACCGGTTACGACCAGCGGCAGGTGGATTCCTGCCTGGACGAGTTGGGGATCCGGTTGTCCCGACTCGCTGCGCGGGCGGAGGGCGCCGCGGGAGCTACCCGCGAGTGGGACGAGATCCGCGAGGAGGCGGCTTGGCTCAGTGGGCTCCTGCAACGGCTGGACCTCGGCGACACGGCCGGCACCCGGCACCCTGGCGACACGGCCGGCACCCGGCACCCTGGCGACGCGGCCGTCGCGCGGCACTCTGGCGACGCGGCCGTTCGGCGTGAGGCTGCCGAGATCCTGGCTCAGGCCCGTCTCGAACTGAACGAGGCCCGCGAGGAGGCACGGCAGGTGCGGGAGCAGGCGTACGCGGAAGCCGTGCAGGCTCGGCGCGACTTCGAGGCGGCGCTCTACGTGCGGCGGCGGCGTGAGGCGCGGGTGGACGAGATCCTCAGCCAGGTGACTGTGGATCAGGTGCCCGCCGACACCCCGACTGCGGCTGCCGGCGTACCGGGCAGCAGGGTGGGAGTCGGCGGACTGGACGCGGGCGCGGAGCCGCCGCCTGGACGTCGCTGACGTGCCGCGGGCGGCTGGCGTGAGCGTCCCGCTCAGGTGGTGAGCGCCGCTACGACGGTGGTCGCCCGATTCTCGTGCTGGGCGTACGCGTCGGGGTAGGCGGAGATCTGCACGGCCTGGGCGGCCGCGGTGACGCTCATGTCCTGCCAGCCCGGGATCTCGTTGAGCGCGCTGTAGAAGGCCCGTGCGGCGTACGACGGGCGCATCAGCTGGGCCACCGTCCCCCAGCCGCTGCTGGGTCGCTGCTGGAACAACCCGACCGAGTCGTGGTCGGAGCCGCTGCCCTGGTTCGTGTACTCGAACGACTCCGGGAGGACCGCGCTGGCCAGGTTGTAGAGGTTGCTCTCCTGCATGGCGGTGGACAGTGCCACCACCAGGGCGCGGCGTGGCATCTTCATCTCCAGGCCGACATCCACGATGATCTTCGCGTTGTCCATCTGGGCCTGGTCGAGGCCGGCGACCGGTCGGGGCCGGCGTGGCTTGACCGGCTTCTTGGGTGCCTTGGGCGCGGCGGTGTGGGCGGGCGTGGGCGTGGCCGTGGGGCTGGGCAGGATCCGTGCGGGGGCGGCGTCGCGGTCCAGTGACCGGGAGGCGCGCTCATCGGCGATGGCGGCACGGTCGGCCACCGCCTCGGCGAGCGGCTGCTCCACGGTGCGGGGCGTGTCGTCGTTGCCGCGGGTGGTGGCGACCGCGACGAGGCTGAGGCAACAGGTGACACCGGTGGCCAGGGCTACCCGGATCGGGGTCGAGCCCAGCAGGGGGCGCCGGGGCGGTTCGGGGGCGCGGTGACGCCCGATCGTCCGTTCGGTTGATGTGGCGCCGCCCGAATGGGTGGTCGGGCGCGCGTTGGTCAGCTTCTGGTCGGCGGGATCGTCGGGGTGCACTCGCCGAGGTTAGAGAGCTGACCGGTCGATGCCATCGGCTCGCGCGGTGGCATGCGCCACAATTTGCCCCGATCGTGGTGACATTGAGGGGCAAAAGTGGCGTGAGCCTGACCAACTTCGCGGAACCGTCCCGACCGTTATTCCCGATTCGCCGGGCGAATGCGGTCGCCGGGCCGCGCTCCGAACCGACCTTCGGTCGATGTGCGGGGGTCGGCCATTCGGTCAGGGGTTACTTCCATCAAACGGCCGACTGCACGTCACCCACCCGCTCCACTCACCCCGCCGGTGACTGATGTCGAGGCAGATCAACTCCATATCGGCGACATCGCGCTATCCCCGGACATGGATACCGCCACATCGGCGATGTTGAGTTGATCTAGCGCCGGGCGGGCGGGCGGATGGTGGCTGCGCCGGGTGGGCTGGGCGGCTCGCGCCGGGTGGGCTGGGCGGCTCGCGCCGGGTGGGCTGGGCGGCTCGCGCCGGGCGGGCTGGGGCTCAGTGTCGGCCGTTCTCCGCCGTCGTGACGGTCAGGCGGTGTCGGCTGGTGTCGCCGCTGGAGAACGGCCACAGCCGATCGGCGAACTCGACCAGGTTGGCTAGCTGATCTCGGCTCAGCCCGGCTGAGGAGATCTCCGCGTGCACGTCGGCCCGGTACCGGCCGTCGTTGTCGCGCCCCAGCTTCGCCTCGGCCCGTACCTGGACCGTGTGCGCTTCGTCGGTGATCTCCCCGGCCACCTCCACCGCCGCGTGATGCAGGCAGGAGGCGAAGGCCGCGGCCAGCAACTGTTCCGGGGTCAACCCGGTGCAGTGCGGCGCCAGCGGTGAAGCCAGCGCGGTGGAGAGCCCGCCATCGTCGGTGCGTACGTGACCGCCTTCGGCGGTCGCTGTGGCCTCACGCAGCCAGGAACTCGGATCCGGCATCGCGTTTCTCCCGTCGCTC
This sequence comes from Micromonospora sp. DT201, assembly GCF_049841575.1. Lineage (NCBI taxonomy): Bacteria > Bacillati > Actinomycetota > Actinomycetes > Micromonosporales > Micromonosporaceae > Micromonospora > Micromonospora sp. DT201. Next base: position 37,589 of record NZ_JBNCKP010000028.1, read on the forward strand.
ACCGGGTCGGCTACCCGGCCGCCGGCTGGCGAAACGCCGTGGACCGGCGAAACGCCGCCACCCCGCGAAACGCCGCCGCCCGGTGGAACGCCGTGGACCGGACTGTCAGCGCCCGGCGGCGCGGTTCGGCTCGTCGAGCACCGCGACCGCCTCGGTCGCCTCCGCGGCGGCCTGCTCGGTCCACGGCGACACCGTGGCCGGCCGGCGGCTCGTCGGGATCATCATCGGCACATATACCCGGGCGTCCACGGCCTCGGCCAGCACCAGCGCCGCGACCATGCTGGTCGGGCGCTGCTCAGGATCGTCGGCGAGGCAGGAGTGGCACAGCTCGGCCACCTCCGACGGCAGCCCGTCGATCTCGGGCAGCGGTTCCGGTGGCTGACGGCGGCGTACGCCGAGCAGTTCGTTGGTGGTGGCCGCGCGGTACGGCAGACGGGCGGTGAGGCAGTAGTAGAGCAGCACCCCGAGGGCGTACATGTCGGCGGCGGGGGTGGCCGGTGCCCGTTGCAGCTGCTCGGGCGCCAGGTATGCCGGGGTGCCCAGCACCATCCCGGTCGGCGTCGGGTCCGATGCCCCGGCGGGGATGGCGATGCCGAAGTCGAGCACCTTCACGCCCGACGGGGTGAGCATGACGTTTGCGGGCTTGACGTCACGGTGCACGATGCCCTCGGCGTGTGCGGCGGCCAGCGCGGCGGCGACCTCCGCGCAGACCCGCACCGAGATCCGCCAGTCCAGCGGCCCGGCACGCAGGTGGGCGGCGAGCGTCTCACCTTCGGCCAGTTCCATCACGATGTACGGCACGGGGCGGCCCAGCCAGGTCGAGGAGGTGCCGAAGTCGTGCACGCTCGCGACGTTCGGGTGCACCAGGCGGGCTGCCGAGCGGGCTTCCGCGCGGATCCGGTCCTCCGGGCCGTCCTGATCGTCGGGACCGGGGAGGATGAGTTTTACCGCGACCGGCCGGTCCAGCACCTGGTCGTGTGCCCGCCACACCTCGGACATCCCGCCAACGCCGATGCGCTGCTCGAGCTGATACCGCCCGTCCAGTGTGCGCATCGACCACTCCTCGCCCTCGCCCCGCTGACCGCGGGTGCTCCGGTCGCGGTACCCGAGCGCCGAGCTGGGCAAACCGGCAGCGCACCGGCCCGGCGCACCTCGCTGCGCCACGCCGACGGGTGCGGTAGCTTGCGAGCCAGAGCCGGCGTCACCGATTGTGCCGGCACCGTCACTCCAGGGGGCGCCGCGATGGGCGAGGTCACCGTACGCTTCGTTGGCGGGCCCGCGGACGGCCTGGTCCGGATGCTGCCGGCCAGCTCCGACGGCACCCCACCACAACGTTGGATCATGCGGCACCCGGACGGCACCGGGCCGGTGCAGCCCGGCCCCGACCACCTCTACGAACGCGACCGGCCCGACGACGCGGGCGGCTGGAGCATGCGGTTCGTGCGCACCGACGCGTACGGCGTGTCCGAGTGACCACGAGGCTGGGCTGACCCGTGGGACGTCGGGCCGGCCGCACAGCTGGCACACAGCTCCCGCAGAGGCGCGGTCCAGGCGTCACAGCCACGATGGGCGGCATGGTCACGAACGGGCAGGCCGCACTGAGCCGGATCGAGCTGCGCCGCCCCGACGGCGAACCCGTCCGGGTGCTGGTGGTCGACGACGAACCAACGCTCACCGACCTGCTGTCGATGGCGCTTCGCTACGAGGGCTGGCAGGTGCGCAGCGCCGGCAACGGCATGGCGGCGTTGAGCGCCGCACGGCAGTTCCAGCCGGACGCCGTGGTGCTCGACGTGATGCTGCCCGACCTGGACGGCTTCCAGGTGCTGCGCCGGCTGCGCGAGCACGCCCCCACCGTGCCGGTGCTCTTCCTGACCGCCCGCGACGCCGTCGAGGAACGCATCGCCGGGCTGACCGTCGGTGGCGACGACTACGTCACCAAGCCGTTCAGCCTGGAGGAGGTCATCGCCCGGCTGCGCGCGCTGCTGCGCCGCTCCGGCTTGGCGGTCGCCGCCCAGGAGGACGCGGTCCTCACTGTCGGTGACCTCAGCCTCGACGAGGACAGCCATGAGGTACGCCGCGACGGCCAACTGATCACCCTGACCGCGACGGAGTTCGAGCTGCTGCGCTATCTGATGCGCAACCCCCGCCGGGTGCTCAGCAAGGCGCAGATCCTCGACCGGGTATGGAACTACGACTTCGGCGGCCAGGCCAACGTGGTGGAGCTGTACATCTCGTACCTGCGCAAGAAGATCGACGCCGGCCGGGCGCCGATGATCCACACGCTGCGCGGCGCGGGCTATGTCCTCAAGCCGGCCGAGTAACCGCCGCCCGGTACGCGCCGCCCGCCGGTGGTTCGCCGGCCGCTCGCTGCGTACCCGACTGGTGTTTGCCCTGGTCGCGCTGCTGGCGGTGGTGAGCGTCGCCATCGGTGGCAGCACCACCGTGGCGCTGCGGAACTTCCTGATCGACCGGCTCGACGCCCAACTGGCTCCCGCGACGGTCATGCGGGGTGAACGTCCGGGGCGGCCGGCCTTCCCCGGCAACGGACCGGCCATCCCACCCGGGTCGCCGTCCGGCACGGTGGTCGCCGAGATCACCAACGGTCAGGTGGCGAGCGCGCGGACCTTGACCAGCAGCCCGTCCAGCGACGACCCGTTCCCTGACGAGCAAACCGTCCCGGTCGGGGAGGTCGCCGCCCTGGCGGGCCTGACGGTCGGCGCCGAACCGCGCACCGTCGACCTCGGTGCCCGCGGTGACTACCGGGCCGTGGCCCGGCAGTACTGGGACGGCCGGGTACGCGCCATCGCGTTCCCGCTGGCGGGCGTGCAGGAGACCGTCCAGCGGCAACTCGCCGCGCAGGCCGGGGTGGCCGCCGTCGGGCTGCTCATCGCGGGCGCTGCCGGCGCGTTGATCGTGCGGGCCACGCTGCGCCCGCTCAACCGGGTGGCCGCCACCGCCACCCGGGTCACCGAGCTGCCCCTGGATCGCGGCGAGGTGGCGCTCGCCGTCCGGGTCCCGGCCGCGGACACCGACCCGCGGACCGAGGTCGGCCAGGTCGGCGCGGCACTGAACCGGATGCTGGGCCACGTCGCGGACGCGCTGTCCGCCCGGCAGGCCAGCGAGACCCGGGTACGCCAGTTCGTCGCCGACGCCAGCCACGAGTTGCGCACACCCCTCGCGGCGATCCGCGGCTACGCGGAGGTGGCCCGGCGTGGCCGCGACGAGGTTCCCCCCGACGTGGCCCACGCGTTGCGGAGGGTGGAGTCGGAGAGCACCCGGATGACAAGCCTCGTCGACGACCTGCTGCTGCTGGCCCGGTTGGATGCCGGCCGGCCGCTCGCGGCGGACCCGGTCGACCTGACCGCCCTGGTGGTGGACGCGGTCAGCGACGCGCACGTCGCCGGCCCCGAACACCGCTGGCAGCTTGGTCTGCCCGAGGTGGCGATCCGGGTGCCCGGCGACGCCGCCCGGCTGCACCAGGTGGTGGCGAACCTGCTGGCCAATGCGCGTGTGCACACCCCGCCCGGCAGCACGGTCAGCACCACGCTGGCCGTCGACGGGGGCAGCGCCGTGCTCACCGTCGCCGACGACGGGCCCGGGGTGCCGACCCAGTTGCAACCGGAGATGTTCGAACGGTTCGCCCGCGGCGACAGCTCGCGGTCCCGGGCGCACGGCAGCACCGGCCTCGGCCTGGCGATCGTCGCGGCGGTGGTGGAGGCCCACCACGGCACGGTCGGGGTGGACAGCCGCCCGGGCCGGACCGTGTTCACCGTCCGGTTGCCCAATCCCACAGCTGACGCATAGTCGGCGCACGGCGTCGCGGCATGGGCACCACCGGCGCGGTTGAGCCGCCGTCCCGGTTGAGCCCGCCGCTCAGTCGCCCAGCACCTGGGCGAGGACCTCGACGACGCGTCGCGTGTGACGCCCGTCGGGGTCCTCGTCGGTGTTCAGGTCGGTGACGCTCATCCCGAGCAGCCGATCGGCGCGAGCCAGGGGGGTGACAAGCGCGATCAGGTCCGCCCAGCGCAGCCCGTCCGGCTCGGGGTAGGTCACCGCCGGCAGGTCGCGAGGGTCCACCACGTCCAGGTCGAGGTGCAGCCAGGCCGGCCCGTCCCCGCCAGCGACCAGGCCCGCGCCGACCGCCGCCGCGCCTCGGCGCAACAGCTCGACGGCGGGCATCTGGTGGATCGCCGGGTCGATCCGGGCCGCCTCGACCCGGCTGCTCTCGTCGGTGGGCGGGCGGTGCCCGAGCAGGTGTACGCGGTGCGGGTCGAGCAGCGCGCCGTCGAGCCCGACGGCGGCGGCGGGGCCGTGCCCGGTGACCACCGACAGGTCCATGTCGGCGGCCTCACCGGTCGGCGAGGTCACCCCGTCGAGGAAATCCGGGTGGGCGTCGACGAACCACAGCTCCGTCGTCGTGGGCAGGGCCCGGCAGACGCCGGGCAGGATCGCGCAGTCCCCGCCGAGCACCAGCGGCCGGTGGCTGTCGGAGATCAGCGCGGCGACCCGTGCGGCGATGGCCGCGCCCGCCCGGGAAAGATCGGTAGCGCCGATCAGGCCGCTCGCCGGATCCCGGATCGAGTCGTGCAATCGCGCCTCGTCCACCCGCCCGTCGTCCTCGGCGGACAGGGCGTCCAGCAGGCCTGCCCGGCGCAGCGCGCCCGGCGCCCGCTCCTCGCCGCGCCCGGCTCCGGAGGAGTCCAACGGCGCATCAACGACCATCCAGCGCACGTCCGCAGCGTACCGACCGGGCGGGCGTCCCGGTCGCATTCTGTGGCGAGGCTGAGAGTCCGGCAATGTGCCCGCGACGCGGATGACGATCAGCGTACGGTGAGGGACAAGTCCGGCTTTCTGGGTCAAAAGCCTCATCGGTGTACGCCCGGGACCGGTGTCAGGACGGGCGAGGGCAAGGAGCGATCGGTGAGACATCTGGCCTACCTGGACGCGGGATCCGGCAGCCTGATCGTGCAGGCGGTCGTCGGCGGGGTGGCCGGCGCCGCCGTCGCCGCCAAGCTCTACTGGCGACGCCTCGTCGACAGGTTCCGCCGGCAACCCACCGACCAGCGGTGAGCGGGCTGGTCCCGGCGATGGCGATCTCACCCACGCAGGTACGGCCCGAGCCGGCCTCCTTCCGCGACCCGGCCAACCGCGTCTTCCACGTCGGCGACGAAGTGCTGCGCGGGCTGGACACCCAGGCCGCCGAGCACTGGCGGGCACTGGCCGGCAGCACGTTCTTCCCGGCGTTCGTCGCCGCGCGCAAGGTCTGCGCCACCGAGGACGCCCCGTCGACACTGGTGCCCGCCGCGACCGGGACCCCATGGGCTGCCGTGCTGCGCCACGAGCGCATCCCGTTCGTCTCCCACCCGTACGAGTGGTCGTTCAGCATGCTGCGCGACGCCGCCCTGCTGCACATGGAGATCCTGCGCGCCGCACTCACCGACGGCTTCACCACCAAGGACGGCTCCGCGTACAACCTGCAGTGGCGCGGCGCGGAACCGGTCTTCATCGACATCGGCTCCTTCGAGCCGGTCCGCGACGGCGAGCCGTGGGCCGGTTACCGGCAGTTCTGCCAGACCGTGCTCTACCCGCTGATGCTCACCGCCCACCTGGGCGTCGACTTCCAGCCGTGGCTGCGCGCCCGGGTCGACGGCATCGAGGCCGACGAGCTGCGGCCGCTCTTCGGCGGGGCCCGCCGGCTGCGCCCCGGCGTGCTGACCCACCTGCACCTGCACGGGGCCATGCAGCAACGCAACGCCGCCGCCAGCACCACCGACGTACGCGACCAGCTGCGGGCCGCCGGCTTCTCCCGGGAGTTGCTGCTCGCCACCGTACGCGGCATCGAGAAGCTGGTCCGTCGGCTGAACCATCGCCCGTCGGAGAGCCACTGGTCGGATTACCAGAGCACCTGCGGCTACTCGGTGCGGGATCGGGTGGCGAAGGAGCAGTTCGTGGCCGCCGCGGTGGCCGCCGGGAGCCGCCCCCGCCTGGTGCTCGACCTTGGTGCCAACGACGGCCGGTACTCCCGGTTGGCGGTCGGGCACGCCGACTACGTGGTCGCCGTCGAGCAGGACCCGGCAGTGGTCGACGAGCTGTATCGGAAGCTGCGCTCGGAGGGGCAGCGCCGCATCCTGCCGCTGGTGCTGGACCTGGCCGACCCGTCACCCGGTGGAGGCTGGCGGGGCGTCGAGCGGGCCGGCTTCGCCGAGCGGGCGTCCGCCGACGTGGTGCTCGCCCTGGCCGTGGTGCACCACCTGGCGATCGGGCGCAACGTGCCGCTGCCGGAGGTCGTCGACTGGCTGGCCGGGCTGACCGTGCCCGGCGGAGCGGTAGTGGTGGAGTTCGTCGGGCCAGAGGACCCGATGGCAGCCCGGCTGCTCGCCAACAAGCCCGCCGGCATCTTCCCCGACTACCGGCGCGATACCTTCGAGGCGTTGCTCGCCGCCCGGGGCCGGATCACCGACCGGCTGGAGCTGCCGTCGGGCACCCGCACGCTCTACCGGACGGTGATGGGTGGCTGAACCGGCCGCCACCGGCCCGTCGGCTCCGGACGACCGGCCGAACCCGGCCCACGGGGGGTGGGACCGGGGCTGGCGGGGCGAGTTGGGCCGGCTGCTGGAAATTGTCGCGCTCGTCGGACTGGTGGTCACCCAGCCACTGCTGGACGTGCTCGGTCGCAGCCCCGACTTCTTCCTCTTCCACCGCGCCGACACCGCCCAGATCCTGCTCCTGGTCGCCCTGGTGGCGGTGGTGCCCACCAGCGCAGTGGCACTGCTCGGCGTGCTCAGTCGACTCGCGGGCAGGACCACCCGCGCCCTCACCCACACCGGGCTGCTCGGGCTGCTGCTCGCCGCCCTCGCCGTGCAGGTGGGCCGACACGTGACGCCGCTTCGGGGCGTACCGCTGCTGTGTGTCGCCGGTCTGGCCGGCGCGGCCGGCGCGGCCGCACACCGGCGGTGGCGGGCGCCCAGCCGGGTGCTGCGACTGGCCGCCGTCGGGCCGGTGGCCTTCGTGGCGATCTTCCTGTTCGCCTCACCCACCTCGGCGGTGGTGCTGCCGCGCACCGACGGCGGGGCGGCCGGCACCGCACAGGGGACGGGCGTGCACCCGCCGGTGGTCATGCTGATCCTCGACGAACTGCCGCTGGTCAGCCTGCTCGGCACCGACGGGCGGATCGACGCGACAAAGTACCCACACTTCGCCGAACTGGCCGGCGGCTCGACCTGGTACCGCAACGCCACCGGGGTCAGCGGGTGGACGCCCAACGCGCTGCCCGCGATGCTCACCGGCCGCTACCCGGCGCGGTCGGTCGCCCCGCACTACTCGCAGTACCCGGACAACATCTTCACCGCCTTCGGCGGCCTCTACGACATCCGCGCCGAGGAGAGCATCACCCGACTGTGCCCGCCCAGCCGCTGCGAGCAGCCGGTCACCCCGGAGCAGGGGCTCGGCGTGCTGGTCCGCAAGACAGGGAAGCTGCTCGGCCAGGTCGCCGGGCCGACACCCAGCAAGGTCGACCCGGAGGACTCCTACCGGGAGCAGACCCGGGCCGAGGCCGGCCTGGACGCCGCCGAACCGGTGCCCGCCGACCCAACCTTCCGCTGGGACAGCCTGGACGACAACCAGCCGGCCCGGTTCACCAGCTTCCTGGCCGGACTGAAGCCGACATCCCGTCCCACCCTGCACTTCCTGCACCTGCTGATGCCGCACTCGCCGTGGGCGTACCTGCCGTCCGGGGCACGCTACGACGCCCCGGAGGACCTGCCCAACGACGGTGCGGGCTGGATCGAACTGGCCCGGCAACGGCACCTCGCCCAGCTCGGCTACACCGACCGGCTGATCGGCGAAACCCTGCGGACGCTGCGCGCCAGCGGCCTCTACGACCAGGCCCTCGTCGTGGTGACCGCCGACCACGGGGTCAGCTTCCGCCCCGGCGCCCAGGGTCGAGGCATGGACGCGATCAAAGCCGCCGCCGGTGAGGTTGCCTGGGTGCCGACGTTCGTCAAGGAACCCCGGCAGCAGACCGGCCGGGTGGACGACCGCAACTGGGAGCACGTCGACCTGCTGCCGACCGTGGCCGACGAAGCCAACATCCGGCTGCCCTGGCGGGTCGACGGCCGCTCCGCCCGGCAGGCCCCGCGCACCGACAGCACGAAACACTTCTACGACCGCCCCGGTGAACCGGTCACCTTCCCCGGCGGGGTGCCCACCCCGCCGCCGCTGCCGACGCCGCACCCCCTGGTCGGCACCGAGGTGCGCGCCGGCCCCGCCGGCGGCAGCGCCCGGGTGGCCGACCTGGCCGCGTTCAAGGCCATGGACCCGGACACCGGCACCCTCCCGGCGCTCGTCTGGGGAGACGTCCCGGACCGGATCCCGGACGGCACACTCCTGGCGGTGGCCGTCAACGGCCGGATCGGGGCCGTCGTCCCGGTGGTGCCAGCCGACCCCGGCGGACGCCGGTTCGCCGCGCTGCTCACCGACGACAAGCTGTTCCGCGCCGGCACCAACCAGCTCGACGTCCTCCAGGTCGCCACGGACGGCACGCTGCGGCCCCTCGCGCTGTCCTGACCTGGTCCGGCCTTCGGTCCTGCGCTGGTCCTGCGCTGGTCGTGCCCCTGGTCCTGCGCTGGTCCTGTGTTCGGTCCTGCCTGGCGGGATGCGGGGTTTCCCGGTGGCCCGGTCGGGAATCGGGTGACGCATACCTCACCGCCGAACCACGGCGGGCGTTGTCCCACGAGCCGCAATTACGGTAGAAGCGAAGGCAATTCAACGTAGATCTGCCGGCGAAGCGAGGAATTACATGACGGAAGTCAAGCTCGATCACCCCGGTGGGCAGCTGTCGATGCCGGTGCATCCTGCGGTCGAGGGCCCCGCCGGTGTCGGGGTGAGCAAGCTGCTGAAAGAAACCGGGATGACAACGTACGACCCCGGTTTCGTCAACACCGCGGCTGCCTCATCCGCGATCACCTACATCGACGGCGACGCGGGGATCCTGCGTTACCGGGGATACCCGATCGAGCAGTTGGCCGAGAAGTCCTCCTTCCTGGAGGTCTCCTACCTGCTCATCTACGGTGAGCTGCCCACCGAGCAGCAGCTGACCGAGTTTACCGAGTGGATTCGGCGACACTCGTTGCTGCACGAGGAGATGCGCCGCTTCTTCGACGGCTTCCCCCGGGACGCCCACCCGATGGCGGTGCTCTCGTCTGCGGTGAGCGCGCTGTCCACCTTCTACCAGGACAGCCTGGACCCGTTCGACTCCGAGCACGTGGAGATCTCCACGGTCCGGTTGATGGCGAAGGTGCCCACCATCGCCTCGTACGCGTACAAGAAGTCCATCGGGCAGCCACTGCTGTACCCGGACAACTCGCTGGGGTACGTGGACAACCTGCTGCGGATGACCTTCGGTGTGCCGGCGGAGCCGTACGAGGTCGACCCGGTGATGTCGAAGGTGCTGGACATGCTCTTCATCCTGCACGCCGACCACGAGCAGAACTGCTCCACGTCGACCGTCCGCTTGGTCGGCTCCAGCAACGCCAACCTCTTCGCCTCGGTCTCCGCCGGTGTGAACGCGCTGTTCGGCCCGCTGCACGGCGGCGCCAACCAGGCGGTGCTGGAGATGCTCCAGCAGATCCACGCCGGCGACGGCGACGTCCGGTCCTTCGTCCGCAAGGTCAAGGACAAGCAGGACGGCGTCAAGCTGATGGGCTTCGGCCACCGGGTCTACAAGAACTACGACCCGCGGGCGGCGATCGTCAAGAAGGCCGCTCAGGACGTGCTCGGCCGGATGGCCAAGCCGGACCCGCTGCTGGACATCGCCATGGAGCTGGAGGAGATCGCGCTCGCCGACGACTTCTTCGTCTCCCGTCGGCTCTACCCGAACGTGGACTTCTACACGGGCCTGATCTACAAGGCCATGGGCTTCCCGACGAAGATGTTCACGGTGCTGTTCGCGCTCGGCCGGCTCCCCGGCTGGATCGCCCAGTGGCGCGAGATGATCGGCGACCCGGAGACCAAGATCGGCCGTCCCCGGCAGGTCTACGTCGGCGCTCCCGAGCGGGACTACGTCCCCTTCGCCGGGCGCTGACCCTCCGCCTCCGCACCACGACAGGCCGCCGACCCGTTCCGGGTCGGCGGCCTGTCGTCTGTCCGCAGGGGCTGCCGGGTGCCTGTTGCTGGCCCTGTAGACCTGCCCCACCTGTGGGGCGCTCGCATAGGGCCGCATGCTGTCCGTTATGCCGGCTTAATGCACGCCGTGGGGTCCGGCGAGTATCGGCGGAGGTCTCCTCAGCGATGATCGACTCCATATCGCCGACGTTGCGGTATCCCAGCGCGGGGAAACCGCAACGTCGGCGATATGGAGTCGATCAAGCGGCGGGGGCACCCGGCGTCGGCCAAGCGGCGGGGGCACCCGGCGTCGGCCAAGCGGCGGGAACACCCGGCGTCGATCAAGCGGCGGGGGCACCCCGGCGGGAAGGCGAACCGATCAGCGCAGCCCGGCGGCGGCCAGCAGGTTGCCCTCGGGGAGCACCGGGAGGGCACGTCCCTGGGACATGCGCTGCTCGGCGCGCTGGGCGGTGAACTCGGCGTCGGTGGCGATGGCGGCGGCGTAGCTGGCGGCGGTGCGCTGGGCGATCGCCGCCCAGCCGTACTGGTCGTTGACCATCCGGCGGGCACGGCGGGCCATGACGCGGGTGCGGTCGGGATCGGACAGCAGCTTGTCCACGGCGTCGGTCAGCCCGTCAGGGTCGTGGGGGCGGAAGGTCATCCCGGTCACGCCCGGCTCGACGATCTCCGCGAGGCCGCCGGTGGCGGCGACCGCGAGGGGTGCGCCCGCTGCGGCGCCCTCCAGGGCCACCATCCCGAACGGCTCGTAGATGCTCGGCACGGCGAAGCAGTCGGACGCCGCCATCAACGCCGGCAGGTCGTTGCCACCCAGGAAGCCCGGCATGGTGACCATGCCGCCCAGGCCGCGGCGGTGCACCTCGGCCTCCAACTCGGCGCGGTACGGGCCGTCACCGGCGATCACGGCACGCAGGCCGGGGTGCCGCTCGCGCAGCCGGGGGAGTGCGGCGATCAGGTGCTGGACGCCCTTCTCGTACACGAGTCGGCCGGCGAAGGTGACCAGCGGGCCGTCCCCGGCAAACCGGGCCCGCGCGGCGGCCACCGCACTGGCCGGCACCTGCCAGCGGTGCGGCTCCACGCCGTTGGCGACCACGTCGACCCGTGCGGCCGGTACGCCGAACAGCGCGTTCACCTCGTCGCGCATGTAACCGGAGCAGACGATCACCCGACCGGATTCGCTGCTGAGCCACTGCTCGACGCCGTGGATGGTCCGGTTCATCTCCTCGGGCAGCCAGCCCTGGTGCCGCCCCGCCTCGGTGGCGTGGATCGTGCTGACCAGCGGGATGTCCAGGTGGTCGCGCAACGTCATCGCGGTGTGGGCGACGAGCCAGTCGTGGGCGTGGATGACGTCGTAGGTGCCGGCCTGGGTGGCGCGTAGGGCGGTGCGGGTGAGGGTGTGGTTGAAGGCCATGGTCCAGGCCAGCAATGAGTCGGTGGCGAGGGGGAAGGTGACCGGGTCTTCGGGGGCGCGCAGGATGCGGACGCCGTCCGCGTACTCCTCAAGGGGTGCACCGTCGGTGTGGCGGGTGACGACTGTGACGTCGTGGCCGGCGGCGGCGAGGGCGACGGAGAGGGCGTGCACGTGTCGGCCGAGGCCGCCGACGAGCACCGGTGGGTACTCCCAGGACAGCATGAGGATGCGACGGGTCTGCGGGGGCACCCCGGGGCCGGACCGCGTCGGCACGATCGCGCCGGGCTGCGCGGAGATGCCGGACTGCGCGGAGAGGCCGGGCTGGGTCGGGAGCGGGGGCCGGGAGGTCAGGGTGGGCCGGTGGGTTCGGTCCTTGGTGGCAGCGAGCTGCTCGTCGACCCGCAGGGTCGTCACATCAATCTCCGTCCATGCGTGGTGGTACGCGCCGGCGTCAGTGGCGGCGGAGCAAGAGGTGTAAGGGGTGGCCGAGGGCCTGGCGGGCAGGCGCGAAGGCTTGTCCCCGGTCAAGGAAAGTGCATCGAGCCCAAGAACGCACCCTGAATAGGGCCATCGTGACGGAGGACACCTGAGGGTGTAGCGCGCATCAGACAGGTGGTTTCCGGTCACCGCCTGAAAGGATGGATTGGCGCGTCGGAGCGGGGGGCACTTACCGCCTGCGCGCGGGCGGCCTCTGCCGGTGCGCTCGTGGCGCGAGTGCGCACATGACCGTGGTCTGAAGGAGCGACATGCAGGTTTGGCCGGGCGAGCGGTACCCCCTGGGCGCCACCTACGACGGGATGGGCACCAACTTCGCCATCTTCTCCGAGGTGGCCGAACGGGTCGAGCTCTGCTTGTTCGACGAGTGGGACACCGGCGCGGAGCGCCGCATCGAGCTGCGCGAGGTGGACGCCTACGTGTGGCACGCGTACCTGCCGGGCATCGAGCCGGGGCAGCGGTACGGCTACCGGGTGCACGGCCCGTACGACCAGGCGAACGGTTTGCGCTGCAACCCCCACAAGCTGCTGATCGACCCGTACGCGAAGGCCATCGACGGTGACGTCACATGGGACCCGGCGGTCTACGACTACGACCTGGCGGAGCCGGAGCGCATGTCGGAGACCGACTCGGCGCCGTTCATGCCGAAGTCGGTGGTCGTCAACCCGTACTTCGACTGGGGCAACGACAAGCCGCCGCGCACCCCTTACCACCACTCCGTCATCTACGAGGCGCACGTACGCGGGCTGACCATGCGCCACCCGGAGATCCCGGAGGAGTTGCGCGGCACGTACGCGGGCATCGCCTCCCCGCCGATGATCGAATATCTGACCCACCTCGGGGTGACCGCGATCGAGTTGATGCCGGTGCACCAGTTCATCCACGACAACCGCCTGGTGGATCTGGGGCTGCGCAACTACTGGGGTTACAACACGATCGGCTTCTTCGCCCCGCACCACGGCTACTCCGCGCTGGGCCGCACCGGCCAGCAGGTGCAGGAGTTCCGGGGCATGGTCAAGGCGCTGCACGCGGCCGGCATCGAGGTCATTCTCGACGTGGTCTACAACCACACCGCCGAGGGCAACCACCTCGGCCCGACGCTGAGCTTCAAGGGCGTGGACGCGCCCAGCTACTACCGGCTCAGCGAGGAGGACCACCGCTATTTCGTCGACTACACGGGCACCGGCAACAGCCTCAACGTACGCAGCCCGCACTCCCTGCAACTGATCATGGATTCGCTGCGCTACTGGGTGACCGAGATGCACGTCGACGGTTTCCGCTTCGACCTGGCCGCCACCCTGGCCCGCGAGTTCTACGAGGTCGACCGGCTGTCCACCTTCTTCGAGGTGGTGCAGCAGGACCCGGTGGTCAGCCAGGTCAAGCTGATCGCCGAACCGTGGGACGTCGGCCCCGGCGGCTACCAGGTGGGCAACTTCCCGCCGCTGTGGACGGAGTGGAACGGCAAGTACCGCGACACCGTGCGCGACTTCTGGCGCGGCGAGCCGGCCACCCTGGCCGAGTTCGCGTCCCGGATCTCCGGCTCCGCCGACCTCTACCAGGACGACGGCCGCCGCCCGTTCCACAGCATCAACTTCGTCACCGTGCACGACGGGTTCACGCTCAACGACCTGGTGTCGTACAACGACAAGCACAACGAGGCCAACGGCGAGGACAACCGGGACGGCGAGAGCCACAACCGTTCCTGGAACTGCGGCGTCGAGGGTGACACCGACGACGAGGCGGTGCTCGCCCTGCGGGCCAAGCAGCGGCGCAACTTCCTGGCCACCCTGATGCTGTCGCAGGGCGTGCCGATGATCGGCCACGGTGACGAGCTGGGCCGCACCCAGCACGGCAACAACAACGTCTACTGCCAGGACAGCGAGCTGGCCTGGGTCGACTGGGACAACGTCGACGAACAGCTGCTGGAGTTCGTCCAGACGCTCACCGCGTTCCGCAAACGTCACCAGGTGTTCCGCCGCCGCCGGTTCTTCACCGGCCTGCCGGTGAACGGGCGTGGCATCGACGAGCCGCTACCCGACCTGGCCTGGCACACCCCGGACGGGCGGGAGATGACCGGCGAAGATTGGGGCAACGACTTCGGCCGCTCGGTGGCGCTGTTCGTCAACGGCGAGGGCATTCGCGAGCGCGGCCAGTACGGGCAGAAGCACCACGACACGTCGTTCCTGCTCTGCTTCAACGCCCACGACGCGCCGCTGGACTTCAGCATGCCCGGCAGCGAGTACGGCCAGAAATGGGAACGGGTGATCAGCACGGCCGAACCCGAGCCGGACGACGCCACGGTGATCAGCGCGGGCGGCACCATCCGGGTGCCGGACCGCTCGCTTGTCGTGCTGGAGAGGATGAACTGACATGGCGGCCACCCCTCCCAAGGCCACCTACCGGATCCAGGTCCGGCCCGGCTTCGACCTGGACGCCACCGCCGAAATCGTCGACTACCTCGCCGACCTGGGCGTCAGCCACCTCTACACCGCCCCGCTGCTCACCGCCACGCCCGGCTCCGCGCACGGCTACGACGTGGTCGACCACCGGGCGGTCAACCCCGAGCTGGGCGGCGAGGCGGCCCGTCAGCGGCTGCTGCGCGCACTGCACGACAAGTTGCTCGGCCTGGTCGTCGACATCGTGCCCAACCACGCCGGGGTCGCTGTCCCCGCCGCCAACCCCGCCTGGTGGGACGTGCTGCGCCGAGGGCGCGACTCGGCGTACGCCGACTGGTTCGACATCGACTGGGACCGGGGCCGCCTGCTGCTCCCGGTGCTGGCCGACGACCCGGCCGCCCTGGACGACCTCAAACTGGTCGATTCCGAGTTGCGCTACCACGAGCACCGCTTCCCGGTCGCCGACGGCACCGGCGACGGCACCCCGGCAGAGGTGCACGACCGGCAGCACTACGAGCTGGTCTCCTGGCGTCGGGGTGACGCCGAGCTGACGTACCGCCGGTTCTTCGCGGTTTCCGGCCTGGCCGGTCTGCGCGTGGAGGACCCGGCGGTGTTCGCCGCCACCCACGAGCTGATCCTGCGGTGGGCCGCCGCCGGGGAGGTCGACGGCATCCGCGTCGACCACCCGGACGGGCTGCGCGACCCCGCCGGCTATTTCACCCGGTTGCGGGCCGCCGCGCCGCACGCTTGGCTCGTGGTGGAGAAGATCCTGGAGTACGGCGAGGAGCTGCCGGACTGGCCGGTTGACGGCACCACCGGCTACGACGCCCTGGCCGCGGTCAACGGGCTCTTCATCGACCCGGACGCCGAGGGTGACTTCACGGTGCTGGACACCCAACTGACCGGGCACCGCACCTCGTGGGAGGACCTGACCCACGACACCAAGCTGGCCGCCGCCACGAAGCTCCTCGCCGCCGAGCTGACCCGCCTGGCCGCGCTCGCCCCCGAGGTGCCAGCCGAGCAGGCACGGGCCGCGCTCGCCGAGTTGGCCGCCGCGTTCGCGGTCTACCGCGGCTACCCGCCACACGGCGCCCGGCACCTCGCCGCCGCCCGCTCCGAAGCCGGCCGCCGCCGCCCCGACCTGGCCGGCGCCCTGGACGCGGTCACCCGCCGACTGCGCGACCCCGACGACGAGTTGGCCCAACGGTTCCCCCAGCTGACCGGCGCGGTGATGGCCAAGGGAGTGGAGGACACCGCGTTCTACCGCTGGACCCGGTTCGTGGCGCTCAACGAGGTCGGCGGCAGCCCCGCCCACTTCGGAGTGCCGCCAGCGGAGTTCCACCGCTTCGCCACCGCCCGGCACGTCCGCTGGCCGGCCAGCATGACCACCGTCTCCACCCACGACACCAAACGCGGCGAGGACGTCCGCGCCCGCCTCGCGGTGCTCAGCGAACTGCCCGGCCAGTGGGCCGAGCAGGTCAAAACCTGGATGGAGTACGCCCCACTGCCCGACCCATCGTTCGCCCACCTGCTCTGGCAGACCGCCGTCGGCGCATGGCCCATCGAACGGGAGCGCCTGCACGCGTACGCCGAGAAAGCCGCCCGGGAGGCCTCGGCCTCGACCAGTTGGGCGGACCCCGACCAGGCCTTCGAGCGGGCGATGCACGCCGTGATCGACCTCATGTACGACGACCCGAGCCTGCACGACGAGCTGACCGAACTCGCCGCGGCGATCGCCCCGGCCGGCTGGTCCAACTCACTCGGGCAGAAGCTCGTGCAGCTCACCATGCCCGGGGTGCCCGACACCTACCAGGGCACCGAGCTGTGGGACAACAGCCTCGTCGACCCCGACAACCGCCGCCCGGTCGACTTCTCCGTACGTCGAGAGATGCTGGCGCGCCTCGACGGCGGCTGGCGTCCCCCGATCGACACCGACGGCGCGGCGAAGCTGCTCGTCGTGTCGCGGACCCTGCGGTTGCGGCGGTCGCACCCGGAGCTGTTCACCGGCTACCGGCCGGTGCCCGCGCACGGGCCGGTAGGCCGGCACGCGGTGGCGTTCGACCGGGGTGGCGCGATCACCGTGGCGACCCGCCTGCCGCTCGGTCTGGCACGCGCCGGTGGGTGGTGCGACACAAACCTGTCGCTTCCTGTTAACGAGATGAAGGACCTGTTCACCGGGCGGGTCTACAGTGGCGGAGAGACCTCTCTGGCCGACCTGCTGGCCGACTACCCCGTCGCACTGCTGGCTCCTCCCACCGCTTCCGTGGAGGCTGCTTCATGACCGAATTCTCCGTCTGGGCACCCGACGCCACCCGCGTGCGGCTGCGCCTGACCGGCGACGTCGACCACGAGATGCTCGCCGCAGCCGACGGCTGGTGGCGGGTCGACGTGCCCGACGCCAGCCCCGACTACTCCTTTCTGCTGAACGACGACGAAACCCCGCTGCCCGACCCACGCTCGCCGTGGCAGCCTGCTGGTGTGCACGGGCCGAGCCGCCTCTACGACCACGACGCCTTCGACTGGACCGACAGCTCCTGGACGGGCCGGCAACTGCCCGGCAGCATCCTCTACGAGCTGCACATCGGCACCTTCACCCCGGAAGGCACCTTCGACGCGGCCATCGAGCGCCTCGACCACCTGGTGTCGTTGGGAGTCGACCTGATCGAGCTGCTCCCCGTCAACGCCTTCAACGGCGAGCACAACTGGGGGTACGACGGCGTCTGCTGGTACGCCCCCCACCAGCCCTACGGCGGCCCCGACGGCCTGAAACGGTTCGTCGACGCCGCCCACTCTCGCGGTCTGGGGGTGATCCTCGACGTCGTCTACAACCATTTCGGGCCCTCCGGGGCCTACGCGCCGCGGTTCGGCCCCTACCTCGCCGAGCAGAGCAACACCTGGGGTCGCTCGATCAACCTCGACGGGCCGCACTCCGACGAGGTCCGCCGCTACATCACCGACAGCGTGCTCATGTGGCTGCGCGACTACCACGTCGATGGGCTGCGGTTGGATGCTGTGCACGCGTTGCCCGACACACGGGCTGTTCCGCTTTTGGAGGAGCTGGCCGTTTCGGTCGAGTCGTTGTCGACGCACCTGGGGCGGCCGTTGTCGCTCATCGCCGAATCGGACCTCAACGATCCGCGGTTGATCACGCCTCGGGAAGCTGGTGGGTTCGGGCTGCACGCGCAGTGGAACGACGATGCGCACCATGCGCTGCACACGTTGCTGACGGGGGAGCGGCAGGGGTATTACGGGGACTTTGGGTCGCTGGAGACGTTGTCGGACGTGCTGACTGGGGGGTTCTTCCACGCGGGGACCTGGTCCAGCTTCCGCAATCGCCACCATGGGCGACCGGTTGATCCTCGGGTGCCGGGGCATCGGTTCGTGGCCTACCTGCAGAACCATGATCAGATCGGGAATCGGGCTACCGGGGATCGGATCTCCGCTTCTCTGTCGCCTTCGCTGCTCCGCGTTGGGGCTACGTTGCTGCTGACGGCGCCGTTCACGCCCATGTTGTTCATGGGGGAGGAGTGGGCGGCTTCTACGCCGTGGCAGTTCTTTACCTCGCACCCTGAGCCGGAGTTGGCCTCTGCGGTGCGGACCGGGCGGCGGCGGGAGTTCGCGTCGCACGGGTGGCCGGAGGGGGACGTGCCCGACCCGCAGGACCCGGAGACGTTCGTACGGTCGCGGTTGGACTGGGCGGAGCTGGACAAGCCTGAGCATCGGGAGATGTTGTCTTTTTACCAGCGGTTGATTGGGCTGCGGCGGTCGTGCCCTGACCTGTCGGATCCTCGGTTGCAGGCGGTTTCGGTGCAGCATGGGGACCAGTTCCTGGTGATGCGGCGGGGGGACACGCTTGTGGTGGCGAACCTGGCTGGGCGGGGGCAGGGGGTGTCGCTGCCTGGGGTGGCGCGGCGGGTGTTGCTGGCTACGGGGGAGGGGGTCACCGTGATGCGGGACCGGATCCAGTTGCCGGCGGAGACTGCGGCGATCGTGGCGCTCTGAGGTTCTTGCATAAGGGTGGCCGAGTCGTGCTTCCAGACTCGTAGTTGCCCATCTAGCTGCCGGCTGCCTACGGTCGCGCGGGTGGACTGCATTTGCGGCAACTGTGGACGACGAAGGACTCACGCTTTAGCTGGGGATTCACGCACCCTTGGTGGCAAACTTCGGACAGTGCGCCACAGTATCGTCGCCTAGCGTGATGACCGATCCACTTTCGGTCGATAGGCGGTGTGCTCTGTGGCTGGTAGAACGCGACGTATGCTCCCGAAGCGGTACAAGGCGGGCGCGACCCTGCTGGCATTCCCAGCAGCGATCGTTTTCGTCCCCATATCAGTGATACAGCGGGACTGGCCGATGTTTCGGGTGGTCGCTATCAGCAGTTGTCGCCATTCCGTGCTGGCTCTTGGCGTTCGAGGCGCCTACTATGTGCGGCTTTCCGACGCAGCGCGACACTCCATGCCGCAATTTCACGACAGGACTGCTTTTTGGCTGCGGCAGTGCGCCGGGACATTGCTGGGGAAAGGCCTTCGCTTGGTTCGGGTGGCATAGGGCCGCGACGCCCGCCGGGCGGACGTCTCAGCCTGATACCGACCCGAGCCGAGACGGGCGTTCAGGGGGAGCGTTGCAGGCCTCGCCTGTCCTAGTAAGGATTCAAGAGGGCAGAGGAAGCCGGGTCGCCGTTATGCTAGCCACTTTGTCGGCGGCGTGTGCCGTGGTATCCGCAGGGGCGGACATTGCGGGCCTCTGACCGCTAAACCCATTGCACTAGTGGTCACGTCCGCGCTGGTGGTCTAGGGGAAACAGCCAACGTCGGATCTGCGTCGATGGCAGGCGGCGATCCACGCAGGGGTATGGCCGCCTTTGAGCAACTAACTGTCGGACTTCTGACTCGAACCAAATCCCCATCACTCGCAGATCAACTTCTGCCTAAGCGAGGACTACTCTTAGCGCCGCGTCACAAGCCGTCGCTTCCGGAGGAACTATGCCACCCTCGCCCTGCATGTCTGCCCTTCGGGCCAGAACGGACCTCATGGTGTACGGGGAAGACAAAGCACTCATGCTCTTCGCGTTGGAGCTGAGCTTCAGTGTTCAGGATATAGATTCGGTCGCGGCAGTCGCTCTGACGGATCATTCGAACGACAAAAAGTGCGACCTCGTCTTCGTGGACCGAGACGCCGGAATATTAGTATTCGCTCAGGGGTACGTGGCACAGAACCATGGCAAAACGGAAGCTCCCGCGAACAAAGCAAGCGACCTTAACACTGCCGCAACGTGGCTACTTACGGGAGCACTGGACACCCTGCCAGACACTCTCAAGTCTGCGGCAATTGAGGTACGGTCAGCACTCAAGAGCGAGGATATTCGTGAGGTGCACGTTTGGTACTGCCACAATTTGCCAGAGTCTCAGAACGTCGCCAGTGAGCTGGCTCAGGTACAACAAACAACGAAAAGCCTATTGAAATCACATTACCCAAGATCCTCAATCAATGTATCTGTTCAAGAGATCGGTACTGCTACCTTAGCAGAAATGTATAGGCGAACACAGGTTCCGATTATTGTTTCTGAGAAGTTGACGCTCCCCGTTGCCGGTGGATTTGAGGTTACCGGCGACAGTTGGAGGGCCTACTGCACCTCGGTCCCGGGAGTCTGGTTGCGGAAGCTCTGGATGAAGCATCAAGCCGACCTGATGTCGCCGAATATTAGGGGCTACCTGGGCGTTATGCGAACTGACCGAAATATCAATAACGGTATCAAGACCACCGCTAAGACCCTCCCCGAACGTTTTTGGATTTACAACAATGGTCTCACTGTCCTCGTCAACAACTATGTTGTAAATGAAGATGCAGCCAGCGGGCGGCAGATCTTAACCCTCAGCGGGGTGGGCGTCATCAACGGCGCCCAGACCACGGGGTCAATCGGTACCCTCTCTGATTCTGATGCTACGGAGCTGGACAGAATGCAGGTGATGGTCCGCTTTGTCTCATGCAGTGACGCGGAGGTTCTGGCCGAGATTGTTAAATACAACAATAGCCAAAACAAAGTTGAAGCGACAGATTTCCGCAGTAAAGACTCAGTGCAGGATCGGCTACGTAGCGAATTTGACAACGTTCCTGAAGCGGATTATAGAGGCGGCCGCAGAGGCGGCGTTCGAGACGCGATCGAACGATCCAAGAATCTTCTTCCAGATCAGACGGTTGCCCAATCGCTCGCAGCATTTCAGGGAAGGCCAAACCTCGCTTACAACGAGACCCGGAGAATCTGGGAGGATGACGGCGTATATGCAAGCGTGTTCACTGATCGGACAAGTTCCCGGCACATAATTCTGACGTATTCACTCCAGAAAGCAATCGAGGAAATAAAGCGAGAAATGTCTCAACTTCCCGAGAAGGATCGAACAAGTTTGCAGCAAAAGCATTTGAGTTTTTTGCGCCGCCGCGGCTCAATCACTTTACTCGTGGCTGCTATTGCTGAGAGCCTAGAGACGGTCACCGGCCGGGTCATCGCGGATCGTGTTACCCTCGAATTCAGGGACAATTGCTCACCATCCGAAGCCTCTAACCGCTGGCGCCCATTAGTTCAAGCGCTTCTCCCATTCGTTAACCAACTTTCCTCTGCAGCGGACAACGATCTGAAGAGTAATGACAAAGTGAAAGATGCTTTAGAAAAATTCCAGTCTATGGTCGAGGCCACTGTTGAGTCGAACGAGAAGATCTACATGCAGTTCAGATCTTACCTGAGCCTCTGATGGTGCGTTTTGATGTGGGCTGGTCGGGCGTTTCGCACAGCTGGTCAAGTCGACGAAAGTAACTCGGTCCGTATCCAGACTGAATAGGCATGGGTCGGTCGCTGAACGCCACAGAGTTGGTGCTGTTCTTTCGGCCTGCTCTTTGCGGAAGAAGGGGTGGCGCTCGATATCCACAGGCGCTGGCTCGGTTACTGATGTTGCATCCACATGCGAAGATGATTCAAACATTTCTCATCGTGGATGGAATAGCGTGATGTCCTATTGGTTCCGGAATCGGGCAGTTGCAGTGTCAGCGCTAGTAGTGCTCCTGGCGGCGGTCCTCGGGCTTGTGCTCGCGTCACCGTTCCTCATGGAAGATCTGGTGGATGGCGACACGGACTGGGTCGAATTGTCGAATATCGGCCAGGCGTACGGGGCGGTAACGGCGGTACTTTCTGCGCTCGCCTTCCTTGGCGTTGCTGCGTCCCTGCTGCTGCAGTGGCGCCTGAATGTCATGTCGCACGCTGTTTCTGCTCGAGAAAGGCACTTCGAACTCATCAAGCTGACGATGGATCGCCCAGAAATCGCATACTTTGTAGACGACGGAGCTGTCAGTTCAGGCACCATGGCGCAGCAACTAAATATCAATCTTTGGGTAGGTCATTGGTTTTTGTTGTGGAAGACTCGGGAGATTGACGAATTTGGTCTGAGGAGGCAGCTTGCTGGGATGTTTCGCAATCCGGTCGCGCGAGAATGGTGGAGGCTGTACGGCCCGACCTGGACGTCCAGCAAGGCTCGGCGTAGTCGCATCTTTGTTGATCTGGTAAGTCGCGAGTGCGAGAATGCCGAACTCATGGCCTCGCCGGTGATGAGCCAAAGCGTACCGGCGAACGGCGGCGACTATCCGGCAAGAGGAGGAGTAGCTTCGGCCAGCGATCAGGAGCGATTTGCGGCGTCTGAGTAGTTGCTTAGGGTGAGGGCGCAGTCAGGTCCGGGCGACCTGAGTGACCTGGCACTGAACAGCGCTTGTGCAGTCTGCGATGGCCCTACTTCGGAGGTGTGCATCATCCTCGAAGGACGTTCGGGACGGCTGAGCCACCAGCAAGGTAAACGGGAGCGTGCTGCGCCCGGGCGCGAAGCGCCGCGTCAACTCGTGCCTTCACGTTCTCCGGAAGACGCTGCTTGGCCTCTCGGCGGGCAAAGAAGGCGACGTCTTCCAACTCCTGTCTCGGCAATTCGAGCGCATCGAGGTTGGCAATTGAACCGCAGTCGAACGTGAAGCTAACGATCGCACGTGGCCGCTGACCAACGGGTGGCGCCCAGTCGACTACGAGAAGGCCGCCGACCACCATCGCGACCCCTAACTCCTCTCGGATCTCGCGGGCGCAGGCATCGTGCGGGTACTCGCCCTCGTCCACGTAGCCGCCGGGGAAGGCCCAGAAGTCGCGGTACGTCGGTTTGACGAGTAGAACGTTACCCGCCGGGTCGGTGATGAAGGCCGCGGCAGCGGCGTAGAAAGAGGCCAGGTTCGCGTACCACGTGGCAGGCTCCGTCCAGGTCACCTCGGTGACGCTAGCGGAAAATGTGTCGGTGCTCTCCCGCTCTACACGGCCGCCGGCATTGCCGCGAGGGTATGCAGGACCTCGTTGACCTGGGGCGATGCCTGCTGCGGGCTGAGTGTGGAAGCGAGTTCGCGGACGCGTTGCTGAACACGTGCCGACTGGATGCCCGAAGTATCCTGCGCAAACTTCCGGCCCCAGTTGCAGGCGGCGTCGGTGTCTCCAGCGCGGGCATGAGTCATGGCGACGAGGGAGGTGTGCAGGGCACGCGTTCGAGTGTTCTGGCTGCCGAGGGAGAGCGCGTCGGGGGCGTGTCGAAGGGCCTGCGAGTACAAGCGTAGGTCGCCCAGGCACCTCAGAGCGGCCCCGGCCAGGTGGGCAGGGCTGAAGTAGCCAACCCAGCGCGGGCCGGGATCTGTGCCCGCCCGGTCGAGAGCACGCTCAGCTTTGGTCAGGGCGAGCTGGCCGGCACGCCGCTCGCCTGACTGTCCATACGCGGTAGCGGCGGTGGCATGCAGCCGAGCGAGCACGGCGGCGGGTGCACGGCCGGCCCCGTCGATAGCTGCTTCGATGAGCCGGGCCGCCTCCCGGGCATGCCCCAAGAACACAGCCTGTGTGGCCAGGTTGGCCAGGAGGTGAGCGCCGTAGAGGCGGTCGTCGGCCGCCTTGGCGAGCCGCAGGCCGAGGGTCACATGATGTTGCGCCGTGGCATGTTCGCCCACGTCGTAGGACATGAAGGCGAGTTGACCGGAGAGTATTGCCGCTGCACGCATGAGGTCGCGCCCCACGGCATCGGTGTAGGTGCCGCGCAGCATGGGCGCGACCTGACGCAATAGGAAATCCGCCATCACGGCGCGGGTCTGCGGAGAGCCGCTGCCGTGGCGTCGGTCGAGATCCGTGAAGTGGTCCGCCAGCGCGTACAGCGATTGAACATCGGTGGAGGTGACTTGCTGCCGGCCGTTGCGGCTGACCGTCTCGTCGGGCAGGTCATACCGCCAACCGAGCGCTGCCTCTAACGCTTTGCCGCTGTCGAACGCCCCGCTGTCTTGTTGGTTGAGGTGCCTGGCCAGCCTCGTCCAGATCTGCTCGGCGGTATCGATCGCCCCATCGACGGACGCGGGGTAGACACACATCCCGATGCTGTCGACTCCGCCGAACCCCAGCTCCGCGACGGCGACTGAGCGACCGAACTTGCGAGCAAGCGTTTCGGCCATAGCAGCCTGTACGTGCTCGCCAGGCCGGCGACCGCGCAGCCACCAGTAGACGCTGGCGGCGTCGTAGCGCCAGGCGCCCTCGTTGCGGCCGGCGTGGTTGAGCTGCCGAGCAAAGGCGGCGTGAGCGTTACCGTAGCCGGCGGCCAGCAGCAGCCCTTCGAACGCCGCGTTCGTCACCGGTCGCGCCATGGTTCCGCCTCCAGGCATCAGCCAACTACTACTAGTGACGAGCCTATGGGCTGCTGCGCGCCTATGGGGACCCGCGCAACCCTGCGCAACCCACGTCCTGAGCAGCGCAACCGAGCGCATTGCTTGCCATCTGGTCCGTCGACCGGCAGCCCGCTTCGCTGATTGCAGGAGTCCTGGGTGGCGGTGAAGTCTGAGCGTCGCGCCCCCGGCTTGACGGAGGTGGCTATGCAGGGTGACGAGTCAGCGAGTAAAGGTGAGCAGTTCGAGGCGGCCGAGCGGGAGGCTGCCAAACAGCGTCTCCTGGCTCAGGCCGAGGCGGAGCGCGTACCCGTGGACGACACGACCCGCGCGGTCCCGGACCGGCGGTGGCGGCGTGACCAGCGATGACGTCCCGATCGGACGCCGGGTGGCGCGGTGGCGGGTGCGGCGGTCGATGACGCAGCAGATGCTTGCCGACCGGCTGCGTAGGTCGAAGAGCTGGGTGGACAAGGTGGAGCGGGGCGTGCGCACCCTGGACCGGTACTCGGTGATCCAGGAGTTGGCCCACGTCCTGCGGGTCGACCCGGAGGTGCTGCTCGGCCAGCAGCCGAGCACCCCGGCGGGCACGCCGGACGGGGTGGACGACATCCGGGCCACTCTCGCCCGCTACGACACCCCGCATGCCGCGGTCCAGCCGTCGGAGGAGCTGCGACGGGAGGTCGGGTACGCCTGGTTGACCTACCAGCACGCGCACTACGGGCAGTTGGTGCGGCTGCTGCCGGGTCTGCTCAATGCCGCCCAGGCCGCGCAGTCACCGGAGGTGCTGGTGCCGGCGTACCGGATCACCTCGTCGCTGCTGGTCAAGCTAGGCGAGGCCGACCTGGCCTGGCTGGCCGCCGACCGCGCGATGGCCACCGCCGGAGACAACCAGATCCTGGCGGCAACGGCCACCATCTCGGTAGGCCAGGCGCTGCGCGCCCAGGACCGCGACCGCCTGGCCCTGACCGCCCTGCTCCCCGCCGCCAACCGTGTCCTTCCACCCGCAACCCGCTCCGGTGATCAAGAGGTTTGCGTCAGTTTCGGAGATCAAACCGCCCGCAAACCTCTTGATCACGGGGGAGGGGGCCGGGGGAGGGCGGTGGGTGGGGCTTTGTTGGTGCAGGCCGCGCTCGCCGCCGGCGGGTGCGGGGAGCACCGGCGGGCCGATGAGTTGATTGACCGGGCCGCGGGCGTTGCCGCAAACCTTCGGGGGTACGACGACACGCACCGCACCAGCTTCGGGCCGATCGCTGTCGAGCTGGCGCGGGTGCTGTCCGCTGCGCAACGGGGTGACGCCGACGAGGCGCTGCACCGGCACTCAGCCGTGGTGCGGCGGGAGGCGTGGCGGCGGTTGCCGGCCGAGTATCGGGGCGCGTACCTGGTGGACGTCGCGCGGGCGTACCTCCAGGTGGGTGACCTGCGCGGTGCGGCGCGGGCGCTTGTGGACGCGGACAGTGTCGCGCCGGCTGAGGTTCGGTGTCGGCCGTTGGCGCGTACCGTGATCGCCGATGTTGCCCGCGCGCAGCCGGCACCGGCCGGCGTGGCGCGACTGGCGACGCTTGTCGGCCTTACTCGCTGACTGGCTGACTGCTCCGGCGCACGGCGACGGCGAAGGGCCACGGCGGGGCGTCACGGTGGACCGGGTGACGGGGGTGCGGCGCCGAGGGATACGCCGGGCGGCCGGGCCGAGCCGCTCGTGACGGGCGTCGTTCAGTGGCGGTAGCACGCGGATTGCGGTAGAAGCGGAAGGCGAGCGAGGGTACGAGGGCGGCTCGTCGCTGAATCAGGCGGCGTTGTGCTGGCCGTTGACCGGAGGGCTGATGGTCCACTGGCTTGCCGCGTCCAGCCGGGTGGAGACGCTGTCCGGAAGCTCGAATCCGAGGCCGTGGAGCGGATCAGCCGATTTGCCCACCTGTCGGGTCCGCCGAGAGGTGGGTCGCGCACTCATGGCGCGGCCCACCCGAACCCGCCGCCCGCAGCCGACGAAGAGACCCGACGGCCTCCGAGACGTCAGGCCGATGCCGACGCCGCTGGCTGATACGTGCAGTCGAGCGCTCGTGCGATGTACAGGCCGTGGTTCAGGTAAGTCAGAAGGGCGTCGATGGTCCCGTTGTCGAGCGCCTCTTGCGCGGCGGCTTGAACGTTGGGGCCAGCGTTCGGCATCGTCTGGTTTGCCTTGATCCGCAGATCGATGGACCAGCTGGTCTGCAGGTTCGTCTTGAGGAACGTGCGGAGGTCATTTGCGGTGCCGTCGAGCCGCGCCTGGATTCTTTCGGGCAACACGATCAAAGAGTCGGCGACTGCCCTGGCCAGGATCTGGTTGGCCAGCACCCGCACCTCGGTGTCGGAGGCGGTATCGAGGTCGACGGTGACGAGCTCGCGAACATCCGCGTACAGCTTGAGGGACCCGGAGTCGAGCGCACGTGCGATGTACAGGCCGTGGTTCAGGTAAGTCAGAAGGGCGTCGATGGTCCCGTTGTCGAGCGCCTCTTGCGCGGCTGCCTGCACGTTGGCGCCGGCGTTCGGCATCGTCTGGTTCGCCTTGATCCGCAGATCGATGGACCAGCTGGTCTGCAGGTTCGTCTTGAGGAACGTGCGGAGGTCATTTGCGGTGCCGTCGAGCCGCGCCTGGATTCTTTCGGGCAACACGATCAACGAGTCGGCGACTGCCCTGGCCAGGATCTGGTTGGCCAGCACCCGCACCTCGGTGTCGGAGGCGGTATCGAGGTCGACGGTGACAAGCTCGCGAACATCCGTGTACACGATCACTTGGCAGGATGTCTCGGCGAGCCCGGGTGATCTGGTTTGAGCCGCCGCCGATGTCGCCGGGACCAGGCATGCCAACGCCAGGAGGACGCCAGCCATAATCTTCCGTCGCATGTGAACTGTTCTTCCCCTTCACTCACGTTCGCGATCGTCGGTGCGAAACATACAAGGTCTCCGCGATCCGCGCGGGCCCGTTTGGTCCTACCTGAGCCCTTGAGCACCGACCGCGTCGGTTGGTGAAGCGCAGCCCGAGCCATAAGCCGAAGCACGCTCCTCGGCATGTCCGTGAGCCGGGGGCGTCGCTGCACACCGTGATGCTGCGTAGCGACCGGATCGCGGCGAATCCGTACGCCGGGATACGCGCTACTCGAAGCCGCGGAAGACACCGTCGGCATCCACATTGCCGGCGAACTCTTCCCAGTCCATGGATAGGCCAAGTCGGCAACATCGAGCGGCACTCGCCGGCGCTTGACAGCACACCGGCCAACTCCCGGCCATGACGCTGTGTAGGGAGCGGTTCGCGGCTAGTTCCGAATGGCGAGCGGCAGCTCCAGCCGTCACGCTGCGTGCCGCGCGGATCGCGGCAGATCCGTGCATGTGACCTTGCTCAGGCCGGTCGCGATTCCGCCGTCAGCCTGCGCCACGGGTGTTTGACGGCTGGCTTGTGCGTGCGGGCCCAAGCCTCAGATCGGCGGCTTCTTCGAATCGTCGTGCTCGACAAGCGCACCCGCTTTGACGCTGGGTGCGGAGCCGCACGCGCCGTACGCATCAACAAGGGCGGCTTTCACCTGGGCTCAGTGCGACGGGGGTGGGTCGCCGTGGCCCGAATGCTGACACGAGCTGGTCGAACAGTGGCGTCGCGGATGGGTGTGGGGCGCGACGTGGTGTGATCATGTAGATACCGCGGGTTGGGGGATCGACGAGAGTCACCGTAGTGACGTCGGTTCGCAGCGCGCACGTCAGCACCCCGGGTATCAGGGCGATGGCGTGGCCGGTTGCGACCAGGGCTACCTTGCCGGGCAGATCGGCCGCAGTGAGGTCGATATGCGTGGTGACTCCGGCGCGGGCGGCGTGCTGGCGCAGCAGCGCGGCCGAGCCGTCGTTATCCTCGACCCAGGTCTGGTTGGCAAGCGCCTGGATGTGCACCGGACCGCGCCCGGCCCATGTATGGCCGACGGGCAGCACGACAACCATCTCGTCCATCCCCAGGAACCGTCGTTCGACACGCGGGTCGTTGGGTAACCCCGGTGGCGCGTCGGTGACGACGGCGACGTCGAGATCGCCAGCGATCACGCGGTCGTGCAGTTGCGGGCTCAACCCGGGCAACAGCCTCCAACGGAGAGGGCCGGCCCCGTCCACCAGGCGGCGGATCGCCGCGGGCACTATCCCAGCCGCCAGAGACGGAGTCGCGCCGACGGTCAGCGGCCGGCTGAGCGCCCCGTCACGAACATCCCGTACAGCGCCTATCGCACGGTCGAACTCCTTCAGCACGACCAGGGCGTGGTGAAGGAACACCTCGCCGGCAGGCGTCGGACGCACGCCGCGCACGTGCCGTTGCACCAGCGGCGTTCCGAGCCGGCGCTCCAGCCCGGCGATCTGCCGCGAGACGGCCGACTGTGTGTAACCGAGTTCGGCGGCCGCCGCCGACAGCGATCCGAGTTGGCACGCCGTCACAAACGCACGCCACGCGATCAACTCCATGGCACGAGTATGCCAGCCGGTATGCGTGAACCGCATCGCTGCCCTGCTAACTCTGCGCTTGTCGCATCCGTCGCGGTGCCCGACAGTGGGATCCATGACCGCACCGCACACGATCGCCGTCCTCGGCCTGGGCCGTATGGGCTCCGCGATAGCGACACGACTCGCCGACCACGACTGGGACGTCGTCGGTTGGACACGTTCCGGGCGCACGGGTGGCGCTGTCGAGACGACCGGCGACCCGAACGAGGCCGTGGCGAAGGCCGACATCGCACTCCTGGCTCTGTTCGACGGCAAAGCGTGCGAGCAGGTCCTCGATCGGGTCAGCGGATCGCTGCGAACGGACACGATCGTGCTGAATACCAGCACCGTCGCGCCCGAGGAGGCGTCGCGGATGGCCCGGCGGCTCGGTCCGTCCTACGTCCACGCACCGGTGCTCGGCTCCGTACCGGCTGCCACCGCCGGTGCGCTGCAGATTCTCGCTGCCGCCGACCAAGACGCGCTCGATCGTGTCCGGCCGGTTCTGGAAGCGCTCGGCACCGTGCGGCACGTCAACGACATCGCCACCGCCGCCACACTCAAGCTGGTCGCCAACAGCAGTCTCGCGGGCGCCGTCCTCGCGCTGCGCGACTCACTGCGGCAAGCCGACGCCTTGGGCCTGCCACGTGACCAAGTGCTGGACGTCCTCGAACTCGGCCAACTCGGCGGGCTCGTCGCCCGCAAGCGAACCTTCCTCACAGGCCAGCCGGCCACGGCCACGGCCGAATTTACGATCGGCGCCCTGGCCAAGGACATGGCACTGCTGGCCGCCGCGTCAAACACGCCCCTGCGTGGCGCAGCCGATCTGGCCGACACCCCTGCCGACCCTGAAACAGATGTCGCCGTTGCCGCCACCACCCCCGCCGTAGGTGACGCGGTGCTTGAACCGCTCCGCGCGTACATCCGTGGACACGCCACCGCGGACCCCGCCCACTTCCGCGACGCGTTCTTGCCCACCGCCCACATTGAGGGAATCCGGGATGGCGAATTCGTGTCGTGGCGCCTGGACGAGTACTGCGCTCTCTTTCGCGGTCTGCCAGCCCCGGACGAACCAACCCGCTCCCGCCGCATCGACGCCATCGACGTCCATGGCACCGTTGCGACCGCGTCGATGACGCTCTGGCACGGCGCGGACACCTTCACCGACGTCTTTCTGCTAGTCCGTGTCGACCGCAGTTGGCGCATCGCCAACAAGGCCTACCACCGGAGCGCCTGAAGGACGGGAAGCGCTCGTGACCGCCATCCGCTCATCGGCATGTCCGTGAGCCGGGGGAGTCGCTGCACACCGTGATGCTGCGTAGCGACCGGATCGCGGCCAGATGTTCGCACGTGACCTTGCGGTCGAGACGCCGGCGCCCGGATCGTGGCTGATCCGGATGTTTGCTGGTCCAATAGCGGTGGTGTCCCTTTTTCAGGCAGCGCTGCGTTCGCCGGCCGGTCGGCGACGTAGGGCCGGGTCCAGGACTGGCGGGGGCACGTAGGCCTGGTCGAGGCGGGTGACGTCGGTGCCGGGCGGAACGATCTCGTCGATCCGGTCGAGGATGTCGTCGGTGAGCGCGACGCCGATGCCCCTGAGTAGGTCGTCGAGGTGTTCCATGGTGCGCGCGCCGAGCA
The DNA here is from genome assembly GCF_049841575.1 of Micromonospora sp. DT201. Classification (NCBI taxonomy): domain Bacteria; kingdom Bacillati; phylum Actinomycetota; class Actinomycetes; order Micromonosporales; family Micromonosporaceae; genus Micromonospora; species Micromonospora sp. DT201. Next base: position 67,831 of record NZ_JBNCKP010000028.1, read on the forward strand.
GTGTGCTGGTGACGCCCGGGTGCGCGATGGTGAAGGCCATGGCGAGGTGGGTCAGCGGCAGGCCGGCCTCGTCGGCGAGCGGGATGAGTTGTTCGACGATGTCGATGCGGCGCTCGTCGCTGAGGTGTTTGAAGTAGCGCGCGCGGCTCAGGTCGTTCTGCTGACCTTTGCGGACGCGGCCGGTGAGCATCCCCTGCCCGAGCGGGCCCCACACCAGGGTGCCGAGGCCGTAGCGCTGCGCTGCCGGCAGTACGTCGTTCTCGATGCCGCGGTTGAGGATCGAGTACGGTAGCTGCTCGGTGCGGAAGCGTGCCAGCCCGTGCCGTTGGGAAAGCCACTGGGTATCGACGATGTCGATGGCCGGCGTGTTGGACGATCCGATCGCCCGCACCTTGCCGGTGCGGATCAGGTCGGTGAGCGCGGAGAGCGTTTCCTCGATGTCCGTGTCCGGGTCCAGCTTGTGCACCTGGTAGAGGTCGATGTGGTCGGTCTGTAGGCGACGCAGCGAGTTCTCGACCGCGGTCATGATCCAGCGTCGGGAGGTGCCCTGCTGGTTGGGGTCGGTGCCGGTCGGCCTGCCGAACTTGGTGGCGAGCACGACGGTGTCCCGCCGCCCTTTGAGCGCCCGGCCCACGACCTCCTCCGAGTCGCCGTAGACGTCGGAGGTGTCGATGAGGTTGATGCCGGAGTCGAGCGCCTTGTGGATCACTTGAATCGAGTCCTCCGGATCGGAGTTGCCTACCGACGTGGCGAACATCAGCGCGCCGAGTGCGTACGGGCTGACCTTGATGCCGGTCCGGCCCAGGGTGCGGTACTGCATGAGCGTCTCCTAGCGGTATGGTGAGTGAAGCGGAATCTCTTTCCGGAACTATACGGAAAGCTTTTCCGGAAAGGCAAGGAGGGTTACCGTGTCCAACGACACCGCCGGTTCGAGAACGGGCGCGAGCGCACCGCGCCGGATTCGCACCGACGCGCGCCGCAACGTCGAGGCGCTGCTGGATGCAGCGAAGACGGTCTTCGGCACGTCGGGCGTCGACGCGCCTGCGAAGGAGATCACCGATCTGGCCGGTGTCGGCGTCGGCACCCTCTACCGGCATTTCCCGCAACGCTCCGACCTAATCAAGGCAGTGATCGAGCGCGAGATCGACGCCTGCGCCGATGCGGCGCCTGCACTGGCCGCCGAGCACCCGCCGGGCATCGCCCTCGCGAGGTGGCTCGAACGGCTCGCCGCGTTCGTCGTGACCAAACGCGGGTTCGCCGCGGCGCTGCATTCCGGCGATTCGGCGTTCGACGGCCTCTCCGGCTACCTGATGGAGAAGCTGGGACCAGCGCTGGGGTCGTTGCTCGATGCCGCGACTGCGGCCGACGAAATCCGGGCCGTGGTTAGCTCGCAGGACCTTCTCTACGCGGTCGCGAAACTGTGCGCACCCCTACCGGACGAGGAGCCGGACTACGGCCGCCGCATGGTCGCGCTCCTCGTCGATGGACTACGGTCCATCGACACCCAGCGCTGACCTAACTCGTCATAAGGCATGGCGGATCCGGAGCCGCGGCCGGACACAGTGCCCAGCCGCCCACCCGACTCCCGATGGTTGAGCCGCTTACCGACCGGCATTGCGTGCAGTGTTGTGCGTTCACTCCCGCAGGCGGTCGCAATCGCCCTCAACTCGGCATGTCCGTGAGCCGGGGGCGTCGCTGCACACCGTGATGCTGCGTAGCGACCGGATCGCGGCAAATCCGTACGCCGGGATACGCGCTACTCGAAGCCGCGGAAGACACCGTCGGCATCCACATTGCCGGCGAACTCTTCCCAGTCCATGTTCGAGATCGTGAGGTTATTCTGAACCGACCACATCTCGGATGGCACGACTCGGAACGTGGCACCGTACTGGGGCCCCTTGCCCGGATCCTCCAGATCTTCCACGTAGTCATAGAGGTTGACTGCGAGAATCGGCCGGTCAGAGTGCGTTAGCGCCTTCGCATCGACGAGGAAGGCAACGGCATGGTGAACGTCTGCGGGCACCGTCTCCAGCAGTTGCGCCGGCGTGGTTCCGTCGTACGCATGGTCATCGACGAACGTTACGAACGCAGTGAACCCGCCGTCCGTCTGTGGTTCAACGATCGCCTCCTGAATCTCTATCCATTCCCGCGAATGAGCAAAGTCGGTCCGGATGACCAGGGAAACATCGGAGCTCTGGTGCCACATGCGCTCAACCACGCACGCGAGGATAGGCCAAGTCGGCAACATCGAGCGGCACTCGCCGGCGCTTGACAGCACGCCGGCCAACTCCCGGCCATGACGCTGTGTAGGGAGCGGTTCGCGGCAGATCCGATACTGAGTCCCCGCAGTAGGGACAGGAAGTCCGTCCGCACGGGCAGAGGGCCTCATGGGCGCGGTTGGGGGTCTCGGTCTTCGGCGAAGGCTGTCTGCTCCGCAGGTGCAACCCAGATGCCGGATAGCTGTCTGACGTGGTGGACATGCTCTTCACTCGGCAGGTTCCCGACGCTTCGGGCGGCCATCGCTGTCACGCTGCGCGACGCGCAACTTGCGGCGATGCCGTGCCATACTGCGGCACGTGCACGTGACCGGGGAAGTGCAGATGACGTACGGCCTGCTGCGGCGGATGAGCCAAGACGCCCAGGGCCGCTGGCAACGCGTCATGCGGATGCTCCTGCTCGCCCTCGCGGCACTGGTTGTGCTGCTGGCCACGCTGCTCGCGACACTGACCGGGTTCAACGGTCGGCTGCTCTACCTCGTGCTGGTGTTGTGTGCCGCGCTCGCCGTGACAGAACTCCTTCCGGTACTGAGTTGGTTGCTGCAGCGCCGCCTCTTCGTCGAGCCGTTCCAGTACGGGGTGAGCACGTCGGGCGTCGACATCCAGACCGCGAGCAGCCGGACCCAGATCGACTGGTCCGGCATCACCCGGATTCGGCGGCGACGCCATACCTGGCTGCTGAAGTACGGAATGAGCCAGATCCCGGTGCCGCGGGCGGCGTTCTCGCCCGAGGATCAACGGATCGTGGACGACTTCATCATCGGGCGTCCCGAGTTCGCCGGGTGACCGTCCCCGACGCGGCCAGCCCGAGCAGCGCGACCGCCGAATTGTGCAGCACGTCGACAGCGTCCCCGCACGCAGCAGCCGACCGCTCGGCTACGGCCAGTAACCCGTACGGCAGTTGCGCAACGCACGGATCGCGGCATTAGGGCGCGCGGTGCGGCAGAAGCGGTCGTGTCTGCGGCGGCGGGAGCCGAATGGATGACTGGAGACCCATGGGATCATGACGTCATGTCGACCCAGCGTGATGCCGGTGACGCTCGGGCGACCGACCGCGCCCGAGGAGTTCCAGATCGTGGTGGTTCATGGGGAAGTCTGCGGAAGTTCGGTTCGGCCGGCGGGGCTTTCGGCCGCCGGCGATCCGGTCTGGTGTTCCTGACCTGCCTAGCGCTGGTAGGCGGACTCCCCGTGGTGGTGGCTACTGTCCGGATCAGCTCGTCACTGATTGAGAGAGCGGAGCAGGGCGTGGCCGAGGAGAGCGCGGTCGAGGTCACCTACTGCGCGGGATGGGATCCGGGGAGCCGGAAGCCTGTCGGCGTGATGGGTGTGGACGGGGCGCGCAAGCGCGATTCGGTCGGAGAGCCTTACGCGGTGCTGCTCACCGCCGACGCGCGGCCGAGGGCGCTGCTGCAGATCGACTGGGGGCGCCATTACCTGGGCCTGTTCCTCTTCGAGGAGCATGGCCGCCGCGACCGTGCCTTTGACTACCGCAAGCTCGACGAGCCGGGCCTGCTCGATCTGCGCCAATACGAGCAGTGGCGCTACGCGTCTGCGGACGAGCCGGAATTCCCTGAGCGCGGCTGGCACTTCACCCTCACGGCCCGGCCGGACAGTGACACCGCCGGTGTGCAGCTGGACCATGGCGGCCTTTTCCAGACCAGCCACGACATCCCGGAGCGGCACCGGACCCTGCGCAAGGCCCCGTTCGGCGACTGGACGGCGTACGCGGACGGCCGGATGCTCGGTTTCAAACCCAGTGCCGGCGACGTGACGCTCGTCCCCGCCAAACACAAGGAAGACCAGGAGCACCGGGAGGCCGCACCGCCGCTGTGGCGGGCTCCGTCGGGCCTGCGGCCCCGCCATCTGGAGGCGCTGTTCACCCCGGGCAGTCGGTTCACCGACACCGAGTTCGGCGTTGCGATCGTTACCGAACCCCAACCCGCCGGGGTACTGCGAGTGCCTACCGGCGCAGTGATCGCCGCCGACCCCGGCACCCTCGGCAGCCGCGATGAGCCGTACACGGTAACGATCCCGGCGGGAGACCACCCCCTGTTGATCGCCGGCATGCGGTGGGAGAGCGAAGGCTGGAACGAGACGACCGCCGCCATGCTGCGGATCCTCGACAAGCCCACCGCAAGCTGGGAACTCGCGGTCCGTCCTGGGCAGGACATACGGCTGCTCGGCGACGACGAGTTCTACGGCTTCGGAGTGGACACCGGCATGGGCACATTCCTGGACGCGTCAGGGCGGGACGCCCTCGCCGCAGCGTACGAGCACCGGCAACAGAGCGGCGCCCGGGACGATGACAAGGAGACGGAGGCCGCCGACCCGGCCACCGGCACCAATCTGATCGCCTACCCGAGCGGGAGAGGCGACGGCTCCTACCCGGTCTGGATCGGCCGCACCGCCGACGGCGATGTCACCTGCCTGGTGGCCGACATGCTCGTCCTCCACGACATGAAGCCCCTGCCGCCCACCGCACCCGACACCACCGTCTTCCTCACCCCAACCCCGACGGGCAGCGGCGTGCGACCGGAGCCGAAGCCAGCAGACCCCGAGGCAACCGCCGAGTTCCTGGCCACTGTTGGTGCCAGCATCGCCGCCAAGAAGGAGCAGGTCAGCCGTCGCTGACGCACCGCCCGCCCAACGGCGGCCGGGTCCTGGCGAAGCCCGTCGGCGAGCCCAGGCCGAAGGCCCCGGTCCGCCCCGCTGATCCGACCGGACAAAGAGGTCCTAATAGCGGTAGTCGGCATGCGCGCCGCCGGTCACCGTGCCGGCCAAACGTCCTCATCTCGGCTACGTTGGACGGCACTCAGGTCAGCTCGGCGGGACACTGCGTAGCGCGCCTCGCGGCAGATCCGGACGCTGTGGGTCGCGCTCATACTTGCCTCGTGACCAACCAGAGCGATGCCGTTCCCGTGCTCGTCATCGACGGAGCCTCGTTCGTCGACTTCGCCGGCTTTGTACGCGAGTTCTCGCAGCTGCTCTGTCACGGCACCTGGAACGGAAGCCTCGATGCCTTCAACGACATCCTCCGCGGAGGCTTCGGAACCCCCGAGACCGCATGGGTGTTCAGGTGGGTTGGGCTTGACCCGTTTCGACGGACAGGGTCGATGTGTTGATGTTAGTCAGGCTGCTTGGACCGTTGGTAGAAGGTGC
>NZ_JBNCKP010000029.1:0-63279 GCF_049841575.1 Micromonospora sp. DT201
ACTCCGCCGACCCCAACACCGCCTCCTACGACATCACCACCGAACACCTCGCCGACTGGATCGCCACCCGCGGCTACACCACCAACTGACCCACCCCCACGCAAAACCGAAAGGGCCGGACCCCACCAAGGGGCCCGGCCCTTCGGCCTCGCCAACCCCCACGCATGACAAGCCAAGGGCCGAACCCCTACCACGGGCCCGACCCTTCGGCATGTTCAGAGCTCAGTGCTCGCTGCCCGCCTGGACCGGCTCGACGGCCGGAGCCACCTCGGCTGGCTCGACGCGATGAGCGCGTCGGCGTAGCCACCAGGTGCTGCCAAGGCCGGCGAGCACCGCGAGGACCAGCCCGGCCCAGGAGATGTCCTTCAGCCAGTGCTCGGCAGCCCTGCCCACGGTGAACAGCAGGTAGGTGGTGCCGAACGCCCAGACCAGGCCACCGGCCGCGTTGGCCAGCAGGAACCGGCGGTAAGGCACATGCAGTGCCCCGGCGAGCGGCCCGGCCAGGATCCGCAGCAGTGCGACGAACCGACCGAAGAAGACCGCCCAGACGCCGTACCGGGCGAAGCTCTGCTCGGCACGGGCGAGCTGCGGCGGGCCGAGGTGCTTCGGGAACCGCCGGCCCAGCCGGGCGAGCAGGGGACGGCCGCCGCGTCGGCCAACGGCGTACCCGATGGAGTCGCCGACGATGGCGCCGAACGCAGCGGCGGTGGCCACCCACTCCGGCTCGACCACTCCGGTGGCGGCGAGCAGGGCAGAGCTGACCAGGACGATCTCGCCTGGCAGCGGGACGCCCATGCTCTCCACGCCGATCACCCCGCCGACAAGCAGGTAGACCGCAATCGGCGGCAGCGACACGAGCCAGTGCTGGACGTCGAACAACGCTTGACTCTTTTCTCGGCGGGCCTCGGCGGGCCTCGGCGGGCCTCGGCGGGCCTCGGCGGGCCTCGAACCCTACCGTCGGTGGGCCGAAAGCAGGGGCCGCTCGCGTGCGGTGTGGGCACGCACGCCGCGCCGCCCGTCCTAGGAGGCTAGGGGTAAGGGTGGCGCGGGAGTCGACACTCGGGTTGCGCGAATAGCAAGACGGACGTACGGTTTTGTTGAGCGCGGAATCGGCGGTAAGTGTCACCTAACCTCGGCGGCACCCCGACCGGTGCGACAGACTGCTCAGGACTACTCATGGTCGCTGGTGTGAAGGAGTACGACGTGGCGAGCCTCGACACCTTCGGTGCGAAGACCCAGCTACGCGTCGGAGACGCGAGCTACGAGATTTTCAAGATCGACAAGGTGGAGGGCTACGCCCGGCTGCCCTACAGCCTGAAGATCCTGTTGGAGAACCTGCTGCGGACCGAGGACGGCGCGAACATCACCGCCGACCACATCCGCCAGCTCGGCGAGTGGGACCCCACCGCCGCCCCGAGCGTCGAGATCCAGTTCACCCCGGCGCGGGTGCTCATGCAGGACTTCACCGGCGTGCCGTGCGTGGTCGACCTGGCCACCATGCGCGAGGCCGTGCGTGACCTGGGCGGCGACGCCAGCAAGGTCAACCCCCTCGCGCCGGCCGAGCTGGTCATCGACCACTCGGTGATCGCCGACCTGTTCGGCCGCGAGGACGCCTTCGCCCGCAACGTCGAGCTGGAGTACGAGCGCAACAAGGAGCGCTACCAGTTCCTGCGTTGGGGTCAGACCGCGTTCAACGAGTTCAAGGTCGTCCCCCCGGGCACCGGCATCGTGCACCAGGTCAACATCGAGTACCTGGCCCGCACCATCATGGAGCGGGGCGGCCAGGCGTACCCGGACACCGTGGTCGGCACCGACTCGCACACCACGATGGTCAACGGCCTGGGTGTGCTGGGCTGGGGCGTCGGCGGTATCGAGGCCGAGGCCGCGATGCTCGGCCAGCCGGTCAGCATGCTGATCCCCCGCGTGGTGGGCTTCAAGCTCTCCGGCGAGATGCCGGCCGGCACCACCGCCACCGACCTGGTGCTGACCATCACCGAGATGCTGCGCAAGCACGGTGTGGTCGGCAAGTTCGTCGAGTTCTACGGCCCCGGCGTGAGCGCCGTGCCGCTGGCCAACCGGGCCACCATCGGCAACATGTCCCCGGAGTACGGCTCCACCGTGGCGATCTTCCCGATCGACGCGGAGACGATCCGCTACCTGGAGCTGACCGGCCGCGACGCCGCACAGGTCGCGCTCGTCGAGGCGTACGCCAAGGAGCAGGGCCTCTGGCACGACCCGGAGGTCGAGCCGGCCTACTCGGAGCGCCTGGAGCTGGATCTGGGCACCATCGAGCCGTCCCTCGCCGGCCCGAAGCGCCCGCAGGACCGGGTGCCGCTGGGCGCCGCGAAGACGCTGTTCCGCTCCGCCCTGACCGACTACGTCGCCGACGACACCGCCGGTGAGCGCGACCTCAAGCCGGGTGTGCCCCGCGAGGAGCTGCCGCGCGGCGCCAACGGCCCGGCCGACGAGGCCAGCGCCGAGTCGTTCCCGGCCAGCGACCCGCCGGCCAACGAGTTCAGCGACCCGGCCGACGAGCCGCGTGACCTGGAGACCGCGGCTGTTGGCGCGGGTGGCCGGGCCAGCAACCCGATCCGGGTCACCGGTTCCGACGGCGTGGAGTACGAGCTGGACCACGGCGCTGTGGTGATCGCCGCGATCACCTCGTGCACCAACACGTCCAACCCGCAGGTGATGATCGGTGCCGCGCTGCTGGCCCGTAACGCGGTCGACAAGGGCCTGACCCGCAAGCCGTGGGTGAAGACCACCCTCGCGCCGGGCTCGAAGGTCGTCATGGACTACTACGAGCGGGCTGGCCTCACGCCGTACCTGGACAAGCTCGGCTTCAACCTGGTCGGCTACGGCTGCACCACCTGCATCGGCAACTCGGGCCCGCTGCCCGAGGAGGTGTCCGCCGCGGTCAACGAGCACGACCTGTCGGTGGTCTCGGTGCTCTCGGGCAACCGCAACTTCGAGGGCCGGATCAACCCGGACGTCAAGATGAACTACCTGGCGTCCCCGCCGCTGGTGGTCGCCTACGCCCTCGCCGGCACGATGGACATCGACCTGGCCAACGAGCCGATCGGTGAGGACACCGAGGGCAACCCGGTCTACCTGCGCGAGATCTGGCCGAACAGCGCCGAGATCCAGGACGTCATCGCCCAGGCGATCGGCGCGACCGGGTTCAGCGCCGCGTACGCCGATGTCTTCGCCGGCGACGAGCGGTGGCAGTCGCTGCCCACCCCGACCGGCGACACCTTCGCCTGGGAGAGCGACTCCACCTACGTGCGCAAGCCCCCGTACTTCGAGGGCATGCAGCAGGAGCCGAGCCCGGTCGTGGACATCGCCGACGCCCGGGTGCTGGCCAAGCTCGGTGACTCGGTGACCACCGACCACATCTCGCCGGCCGGCGCCATCAAGGCCGACTCCCCGGCCGGGACGTACCTCGCCGAGCACGGCGTGCCGCGCCACGAGTTCAACTCGTACGGCTCTCGCCGGGGCAACCACGAGGTCATGATCCGGGGCACCTTCGCCAACATCCGGCTGCGCAACCAGCTGGTGCCCGGGGTGGAGGGCGGCTTCACCGTCAACCACCTCACCGGCGAGCAGACCTCGATCTACGACGCCTCGGTTGCCTACCAGGAGGCCGGCATCCCGCTGGTCGTGCTGGCCGGCAAGGAGTACGGCTCCGGCTCGTCGCGGGACTGGGCGGCAAAGGGCACGATGCTGCTGGGTGTCCGGGCGGTCATCGCCGAGTCGTACGAGCGGATCCACCGCTCGAACCTCATCGGTATGGGCGTGCTGCCGCTGCAGTTCCCGGTGGACGTCACCGCCGAGTCGCTCGGCCTCACCGGCACCGAGACGTTCACCATCACCGGGGTGACCGCGCTCAACGACGGTGAGACCCCGCGCACCGTGCAGGTCAGCACCGACACCGGCGTGGAGTTCGACGCCGTGGTGCGGATCGACACTCCCGGTGAGGCGGACTACTACCGGCACGGCGGCATCCTGCAGTACGTGCTGCGCCGCATGATCGCCAACTGACGTACCGCGTTTCACCTCAGGCCTCTCCTTGCCGTCGGCGAGGAGGGGCCTGAGGTGTTTCGGCGTCGCTCCTCGCGCCTGACCCGCGTGCGGACTAGCGTGTTAGCTAAGGAGGTGCACGGTGTCCGGTGAAGCTGCGGCGCAGTTCAACATCCACGATGCGAAGACGAACCTGTCACGGATCATCGAGCGGGTCGAGCACGGCGAGGAGATCGTGATCAGCCGGGCTGGCACCCCGGTCGCCAAGGTCATTCCTCTCCACCGGACGGCACGCACCGGTCGCGGATCCCTGCGCGGCACGCTCGACCTCACCGAGGATTGGGACTCGGATGAGGTCAACGACGCGATCGCCCGCGACTTCGGGCTGTCCGGATGAGGCTCCTGCTGGACACGCACGTGGTGCTCTGGTGGCTGGGCGACGACCCGATCCTCTCCACGGAGATCAAGGACCGCATCGACATCGAGCCCGAGGTGTATCTGAGCCCGGTGACGGTGTGGGAGGTGGCGATCAAGCAGGCGCTGGGAAAGTTGACCGGTCCCCCCGACCTCGCCGAACGCATCCGTGACGCCGACCTGCGGGAGCTACCGATCCGCCACGACCACGCTGTGACGGCCGGACAACTCCCGCCGATCCACCGCGATCCCTTCGACCGGATGCTGGTCGCGCAGGCCCTCCGCGAAGGGCTCACCCTGGTCACCCGGGACGATCGCATCCAGAAGTACGACGTACCAATCCTGCTGGCGTGAGACCGGCCCGCTACCGACCATCAGGGCCGATCAGCGCGTCGTGCGGCTTGCCGCACGTTCTGGATGTCTCACTTCAATGCCGTCAACGCTCGGTCCAGTGCTGCACCCTGAGGGTGACGACTGGGCGCCTGCGGTTGCGGTGAAGCTGGCAGCAGAAGTAAGTCCGTTGCTGCAAGCAACTGATGATGGGTAGCGTCGCTCGTCATGACTCCTCCGCTGCGCAGTGAGCGACTGCTGCTCGAAGCTTACGTACCTGCTGATGAGGACGATTTCGTAGCGCTCTTCATGGACGACCGGGTTTCCCGTTGGATGGGTAACGGCCCCTGGCCCGAAGCCGACTATCGTGCCACTTTCGCCCGAATCTTTACGCACGCCTATCAAAGTGAGAATTTCGACGTCTGGGCCGTGCGCCAGGACGGCCGTCTGGTGGGTCATGCAGAGATCAAGCCGGCAAAGGTCGTCGAAGGGCATGAACTGGTATACGGCCTCGTGCCCGAGGTGTGGGGGCGAGGGCTCGGCACTGAACTTGCGAAGGCAGTCGTCGCGTACGGCTTTGCAGCGCTTCACTTGGAGCAGGTTTACGCGACTGTGGCCGAGCCAAACGTTGCTTCGCTGGCAGCACTTCGCAAGCTTGCTTTTCGCCACGTCCGGGACATTACTGAGGACGATGGGACCATCACCCATCTACTTTCCTGCGGTCGCGCTGGCCAGCAAGTGAGCTCAAGGGAACCGGAAATGTACCGGTGAGCGTGCTCAGCTGGCCGCGGAGCCGCTGAACCTCGTCGTCCTGGGCTGCCGGACCGACAGCAGGTGCCGGTGATGCTCCTTGAATGGGTGAGCGCGCGGGGCCCCCTCGTCGATGAGGGGCAGAGTGGCAACAACGGCGGCGCCTGCGTCGGGGTGGCCGGCAACCTCGCGGGCGTCATCGGCGTACGTGACTCCAAGGACCCGGCCGGTCCGGCGCTCGCCTTCGACCCGGCGGCCTGGACCCGATTCCTGGTGTTGGCCAAGCGCTGCTGACCCCGCCGTCCTACCGGGTGAGTTCGTCGGCCCGGTCGAGCAGCGCTCGGCGCTCGGCTGTCGAGCCGACAGCTGCCGCCGCCTCCCGGAACAGTTCGGCGGCGCGCAGTCGGTCACCCTGCCGGGCCACCAGATCGGCCCGCACGGCCAAGGCGAGCGGGTTGCCGTCCAACCCTCCCCCGGCGTGTGCCGCGTCGAGCAGGACCAACCCGGCGTCCGGCCCGTACGCGTAGCCGTGCGCGACAGCGCGGTTGAGCGCGATCACCGGCGAGGGCCGGATGTCGGCCAGCGCGTCGTAGGCCCGTGCGATCGCCGGCCAGTCGGTGGAGTCGACGGACATCGCGGTGGCGTGGCAGGCGGCGATCCGGGCCTGCCACGCGTATGGCCCGTCGTGGCGTACCCGGTCGAGCGCGGCCAGGCCTTCGGCGATGGCGGCGCGGTCCCACCGGCGGCGATCCTGCCGCTTCAGGGTGAGCAGGTTGCCTGCGGCGTCGCGGCGGGCCTCGGCACGGGAGTGCTGCAACAGGCACAGCGCCAGCAGCGCGGCCACCTCGGACTGCTCCGGCATCAGCTGGTCGAGCAGCCGAGCCAGCCGGACCGCCTCGTCCGCGAAGGCCGGCTCGCCGTCGGCGACGTAGCCCCGGGTGAACAGCAGGTACAGCACGGCGAGGACGCCGGGCAGCCGTTCGGTCAGCGCCGGCCCGCTCGGCACCCGGTACGGGATGCCGGCCTGGGAGATGCGGGTGCGGGCACGGGTCAGCCGTCGGGTCATCGTCGACTCGGTGACCAGCAGGAGGCGGGCGATGTCGGCGGTCGGCACACCGCACACGGTCCGCAGTGTCAGCGCCACCCGGGCCTCGAGAGCGAGCGCCGGGTGGCAACAGGTGAAGATCAGGCGCAGCCGGTCGTCCACCACGTCCTCCCCCACCGCGGGCTCGGGCTGTGCCTCGGCCGGCGTGAGCAGCGCCAGATCGTGCAGCTTGCGGCGCTCCACGGTGGCCCGACGCAGCACGTCGAGCGCTCGGTTACGGGCCACCGTCATGAGCCAGCCGCCCGGGTTGGCCGGCACACCGTCGGCGGGCCACCGTTCCAGCGCGACGGCCAACGACTCCTGGGCGCAGTCCTCGGCCAACGCCCAGTCGCCGGTCACCCGGATCAGTGTCGCGACGATCCGGGGGTACGCCTCGACGCTCGCGGCCGCGACGGCTTCCGCCGCCGCGCCGGCCGGTGCCGGGGTGCGCACCGACCGGCGCTGCGAGGTGGACAACTCCGTCAGTCGGACAGGTCGGCGAAGGGGCGCAGTTCCAGCCGCCCGTGCCGGGCCATCGGGTGTGCCCGTGCCACCTCGATCGCCTCGTCCAGGTCAGCGCAGTCGAGCAGGTCGAAGCCCACGATCACCTCGGTGGTCTCCGCGAACGGGCCCTCGGAGACGAGCAGTTCGCCGTCGCGTACCCGGACCGTGGTGGCCGCGGTTGTCGGCGCCAGTTGGTCGCCGGCGAGGCGGCGACCGCGGGCGTCGTTCTCGGCCACCCACTTGTCGATGTCAGGCGCGTCGGTCGGGTCGGTGTCCGGCTCGCTGTCGGTGCAGACGAACATCATGTACTTCATCTGGTTGCTCCCTGGTGTCCTGGGGTATCGCCAGCATGACGATCGGCCGGGGCCGTTCCGGACACCCTTCGCCGGAAAACCTCGGTCAGTTTCCGTTGGCGGCGCGGCGGCGGGCCTCGCGGGTCTTCATGGCGTGCTCCATCAGCGTGACGAGCACCTCCTTGCTGGACTCACGCTGCCGGGCGTCGCAGAGCAGCACCGGCACCCCCGGGTCGAGGTTCAGCGCGGCCTGCACCTCGTCGAGCCGGTACTGCCGGGCACCCTCGAAGCAGTTCACCGCGACCACGAAGGGCGTGCCACGGCCTTCGAAATAGTCGATCGACGGGAAGCAGTCGGCGAGCCGTCGCGTGTCGGCCAGCACCACCGCGCCGATGGCGCCCAATGCCAGCTCGTCCCAGACGAACCAGAACCGGTCCTGCCCGGGCGTACCGAACAGGTACAGCACCAGGTCGTCGCTGATGGTGATCCGGCCGAAGTCCATGGCCACGGTCGTGGTGGTCTTGCCTTCCACCCCGGACAGGTCGTCGATGCCGACCCCTGACTCCGTCAGCACCTCCTCGGTGCGCAACGGCCGGGTTTCGCTGACCGCGCCGACCATGGTCGTCTTGCCCACGCCGAAGCCACCGGCGACCAGGATCTTGATCGCGGTGGGCAGTGGGGTCGCTCCCGCCGGCCGGTCAGAGTGCCCGTAGTCCATTGATTACCGCCTCGAAGATGCTGTTGTCGGGAAGACCGGCCGTGGTCTGCGGTTCGCGAACCTGCACCAGGCTGCGGGCCGCCAAATCACCGAGGAGCACCCGGATGGTGCCCACCGGCAGGTCGAGATGGGCGGCGATCTCGGCGACGGACTGTATGCGTTGGCACAGCCCGACGATCGCCACATGCTCCGGGCCGATACCAACCTCCGGCGTGACCTCGGCTCGGGTCGCGGTGACCAGGGAGATCAGGTCGAACGTGCCGGTGACCGGACGGGCCCGACCGCGTGTCACCGCGTACGGGCGCACCACTGGGCCCGCATTGTCATCCACCCACTGGTGGTCTGCGGCCTCCCCCTGCACCGTCATCGCCGCTACCTCTCGCCGGCCAGCTGCTCGGTACGGGACGGGGAGGCAACGTACTTCCCGACGCGGGTGACCAGCATCGCCATCTCGTACGCGATCAGACCGACGTCGGCGTCCTCGCTGGCCAGCACCGCCAGGCAGGCGTTGCGGCCGGCCGCGGTGACGAACAGGAACGACGACTGCATCTCGATGATGGTCTGCTGCACCTGCCCGCCGCCGAAGCGCTTGCCGGCGCCTCGGGCCAGGCTCTGGATGCCGGCTGCCATCGCCGCGAGATGCTCGCCGTCGTCCCGGCTCAAGCCCTGGGTGGAGGCCATCAACAGGCCGTCGGTGGAGAGCGCGACCGCGTGCTCGGCCTGCTTCACCCGGCCCACCAGGTCATCCAGCAACCACGTCAGGTCGGCACTCGAAGCCGTCTTCTGGGTCACTTCGTCGTCCTCTTCTCGCCCGGCTGTGCGCCGTATTCGTCTGGGCTTGACCGCCACACCGCGCGGAAGCCGCGTCATCGTTTGTCGGTCAGGTAGTTTGTGGGTCCTCGTCGCCCGGCTCGGGGGGCGCAGCCTCCGGAGCGCCGCCGAGCAGCCGAGCCGCGTCGGTCCGACCGCGCCGGGTGCCGGTCTGGTAGGAGCTCATCATCCGGCGCACCTGCTCTGGTGCGCGCGCCACATCCTCGTCGTCGGTCTCCGACACCGCCGGGTCGTCGCGCAGCTCGGGGACGATGCTCGCCTGTCGAATCCGGACGGGCAGGCCCGAGTTGGTGCGCTCCGCCTCGGCCCGGGCGGGCATCGGACCGCCGTCGGCGGCCACGACCGGCGCGACGTCGTCCGCCACTCGGGTGCGGTCGACCGCGGGCAGGCCGGTGGGCACCGTCGGGGCTTCCAGGGCCGGCTGGCCCAGGCCACGCCGTGCCCGCGTGGGCAGCTCGGGTGTAGCGGTGGCCGGGGTGGCCCGCTGCCGGGTGGGCAGGACCGTCTCAGCCTCGTCGGCCGGTGTCGTCGGGGCGTCGGTGCCGGTCGACATCGGCGTCGCCGTGCTGACCGGTTCGGACACGTCCCGTGCCGTGGTCGTCGGTGCGGCCAGTGCGAGCGGTGCGAGGAAGGCCGGACGGCCGGTGTCGACGGCAGGTGCCGACGGCATCGGGATGGCCGCACCGGTCCGCAGTTCGCCCGAGTCCTCCGGGCCGACACCGTTCTCGCTGACCAGGCCGAGCGGGATCAGCACGACCGCGGTGGTGCCGCCGTACGCGGACTCCTTCAACCGCACCCGCACGCCGTGCCGCTCGGTCAGCCGGCTCACCACGTAGAGCCCGAGGCGGGCTGCGTTGGCGAGGTTCAGCTCGGACTGGTCGACGATCCGGTGGTTCGCCGCGGCCAGGTCCTCTTCGCTCATGCCGAGGCCCCGGTCCTCGATCTCGATGGCGAACCCGTTGGCCACCAACTGACCACGGACCTCGACGGTCGTGTGCGGCGGGGAGAACGACAGGCCGTTCTCGATCAGCTCGGCGAGCAGGTGGATGATGTCGCCGACCGCACGGCCGGCGAGCGAGACCGGCCCCAGCGGCAGCACGTTGACCCGGGTGTAGTCCTCCACCTCGCCCACGGCACCGCGCACCACGTCGACCATTGGAACGTTGCGCCGCCAGGCCCGACCGGGGGTGGAGCCGGAGAGCACGATCAGGTTTTCCGCGTTGCGCCGCATTCGGGTGGCCAGGTGGTCGACCCGGAACAGGTCCTCCAGCTCCTCCGCGTCGTGTTCGCGGCGCTCCATCGCGTCGAGCAGGGTGAGCTGGCGGTGTACGAGTGCCTGCGTGCGCCGGGCCAGGCTGAGGAAGACCTCGCGGACGTTGCGCCGCAGCTCGGCCTGCTCGACGGCGGTACGGATCGCGGTCTCCTGGACCGCGTTGAAGGCCTTGCCGACCTGGCCGATCTCGTCGGTGCCGAATTCCAGGGGTGGCGCCTCCGCGGCGACGTCGACCTCTTCGCCGCGACCGAGTCGCTCGACCACGCTGGGCAGTCGCTCGTTGGCCAGGCGGAACGCCGCACCACGCAACCGTTCCAGTTGGAGCACAAGGGCGCGGGCGGTGGTGATGGACACGATGATCGAGGCGATGACGGCGAGCAGACCGAGGCCGGCAGCCAGCGCGAGTCGGACGACGACGCCGACGCCGACCGGGGTGGCCCGGGCGACCACGCCGTCGCCGCCGGCCAGGACGACCTCACCGATCTCGGTCAGCGCCGGAGCGGTGGTGTCGCTCCACTCGGTCACGGTGACCGACGGCCGGCTGGCACCACTGCCCTGCATGATCTGGGTCTCCAGGCCGGTCAACCGGCTGAAGGTGGGGGCCGTCGTCATCGTCTCGTAGCGGCGCTGGTCGGCGGCGGGGAGCCGGACCAGCGCGGAGGCGGCGACGAACTGCCGGGCGCCGACGATCCGGGTGAATTCCGCCCGTTCGGCCGGGGTGATCCGCCCGGCGGCCAGCACGCCGGCCAGCAGCGCGTCCTCCTGGGACAGCAGCTCCCGGGACTCGTTGAGGTCGATCAGCGCGGCGGTGTCCTCGGCGACCTGCTCGTCGTCGAGGTTGCCGAGCGCGTCGTACACCCGGAAAACCGACTCGATCACTCCGGTGAAGGTCGCGGTGGCCCCGGCCCGGTCGATGCTCCGGTCGTCGACCGCCGTACGGGTCTTGCCCAGGTCGCTCAGCCCGGTGGTGAGAGCCTTGATCCGCTGGGCGAGGGTGTCGCTGCCCAGCAAGCCCACCTGCCAGTTCTCGGTGGACTTCTGGAACGCTGCCGCCAACTGGTCGGTGTGCTTGCGCGTCTCGGCCAGAGTGGCGCGCTGGGCCTCGTCGGGTCGACCCAAATAGGTCGACGACTCCCGGCGCTCCACCTGCAATTGGATCAGCAGCGGCTCGGTGGGATCGAAGACCTTGGTGTCCAGTGTCTGCACACCGAGCAGGTTGACCCCGTCCCGGACGGTGACCCAGGCCGTGAAGCCCCAGAGCGCGACGAGCGAGACGAGCAGAGCAACGACCTTGGTACGCAGATTCGTACTGCGGGAACCCATTACACCGTCCCTGGCGCGGCCTGTGTGATTGTTCAGTCAGGTTTGCGTAGTTCACGCATCGACCCCGGCGCACGCTAGCAGCGTCCGGGGCTGTGCTCAAGCGCTGCTGATCATGAGACCACCGTGCGGGACCGAAGCGAGGACCGGTCCGGGTTGTTGACCAGGTCGGATCTGGCCATTGCCAACTGCCGGGCTGCGAGAACAGCCGCGCGGACGATCAGCACAGGCGCATAGAGATCTTTGTCATGCCATAGTGGAGTGTCGACCTGTTGGTCGTCCACTTCGGAAAGATGCTGCAACCCACGACCGATCGCCTCCGGTACGCCAGGTCGCGCCGGTCGACGCACCCCCAGCAGCACGTGCAGGGCGTACGCCGTCTCCTCCGCGGTGCCCGCCCAGCGTCCCCAGGCCCCGTCCGCCCGTTGGGTGGCGACCAACCAGTCGACGGCGCGGTCCACCGCTGATCCAGCAGTGTTGGCCGGGGCGTACCGGTCGAGGGCGGTCACGACACACGAGGTGGCGTAGTACGGAGACGCGTGCCAGCGGTCGGCCCAGGAGCCATCGGGCTGCTGCTCGTCGCTCAACCACCCGGCCAGCGCGGCCGCACGGCCGCCGTAGCGGCTCGCACCCGCCGACGTATGCCGGGCATGCCAGCCGAGCGCCTCCAGCACGTGTGCGTTGGTGGTGACCGACCGCCCGTCCTCCCCCTGCCAGGTGCAGAAGTGGCTGCCGAGGTCGAAGTGGAGCAGGCTCGCCGGGTCCACCGGGTGACCGAGGCGGGCGAGAGCGTAGAGGGTGACCGAGGTGGTGTCCGCGTCGGCGGGTAGCCCTGGCCCAGTTGCCGTGCCCTGCGGCCCGAGCGCGGCGGCCAGCTCGGCGATGAGCTTCGGCGCAGGCCGGACCGGCACCCCCGCTCGGGCCAGGCTGCTCAGCACCCAGGCTCGCTCGAACACCGTGATCGGCGTACAGCAGGGCACCGGGCCATCGAGAGGACCAACAGCCGTCCGAAGGTAGGCCAGCGCCTCCGGGTCGGCGCCGGGCGTCGCCGGGTCGCCGATCCAGGCGGCGGTGGCCGCCGGCGAGGCGCCGATGGCCCCGGCGACCGGGGACACGCCGCTGTGCCGGCGCGCGAGCGGCCCGAGCACCTCGAAGGCGTGCAGCAGCTTCTGCGGCACCGGACGTCCGCTGCCCACCAGCGCGAGTACCGCGTCGAGCCGCCGTCGGTCCACGCTGGGCAGGGCACGGACGCCGCCGGTGAACCCCCGATCGTCGCGGGCCGCGAAGAAGGTGAGGTGGTCGTTGATGCGCTCCACCAGCGCCGGCACGATGAGATCGGCCGCCGGGGTGTCCGGGAGCGCCGTGCCCCTGGACAGCCAGTCGGTCAGCGCACCCAACCCGCGGCCGGTGGCTGCGGCCAGCCCGGTCGGGGCGGGAGCCTGGGTGCGACGCAGTGTGCCGAGCAGCGCCTCCACCGCACTCACCGTCGGCACCACGGCGTAGCCGCTGACGCCACCCCAACCGCCATCGGAGCGCTGTGCGTCCAGCAGATACCGCAGCCGCCGGTCATGCCCGGTGAGCCACGGCGCGTCGGCGACGACGCGGCCGGTCTCGTACACCGACGGGGTCACCCGGCCCGCCGGCTCGAGCACCATGGCGCCGAGCAACTCCCGGGCCGATGCCGCGACCTCCGACTCGCCCCGGGCAGCGGCGGCTTGCGAGGTGGTCACAGCACGCCCCAGAAGTCGGTCGACCGGTAGAAGCCCGAGCTGAAGCCGATCTGGCGAGCGAGGTAGTCGGCCTGCACCGGGCAGGTCGCGCGCAGCGGATCGAGCAGCTCGCGGGCGTACGCCACCAGGTCGGCGATCTGGCGCTCGATGTCGGCCCGCTCCGGCACCAACATCAACGCGTTGAGGTCCCCCCACCGCTTGTCGCGTTCGTAGCTGGCCAGGTCGTTGACGAGTCGGAGGATCCGCTGCACCTGGTCACTGGCCGCGACGAGCGCGTCGAGGTGGGCGAGCGTGGCGGGATCGTCGGAGTGGATCCAGTGCACGACGTTGACCACCGTGCAGGCCAGGTTCGCCGCATTTGCCAGGTACTCGTCGAGGGTGGGCAGCACACCGGTGTCGGCGGCCTGCTTCCAGTCCCACTCCCGCGCCATCGCGTCGAGCATCGTCCGCAACTCGTTGCGCCACACCACCCCGTGGGTCGCGTACGCCGGCACGGCAACCAGTTCGTCGTGCAACTCGGCGAGAAACCGGCTGAGGTGGTCGTCCGCCGCCGGTCGCCCGCCCTCCGCCACCGCCAGGCAGCCCGCCGTCAACCTGTCGATCTCGGCACGGGTACGCGCCTCGTGGTCGACGAGCCAATCGACCGCGAAGCCCCAGAGCACGGCCCGGTTCGTGACGCGCAACTGGTCGAGGTCACACCAGGGAGCCCCGAACGCGATCGCCATGGCAACGTTGCCGAACAGCGCCGGGTCGAACGGTCGCGCCGGGAAGAGATCGGGGTACGCCGCAGCACGTTCGGCCAGGTCACGTTGGCCCTTGGCAGCGAGGGCACAGATCCGGCCCTGCTCGGCGGCCAGCGTCATCTGGTCGCCACCGGTTGCCGGCAGCGACGCGAGCCCAGCGGTCATGCCGAGACACTCCGTACCGGTCGCAGGATCACTTCGACACGCTCTTGGGGCCGTAGCGCTGCTGCCACCTTGACTCCGGGCACCGATTGCCGTTGCAGGCTGAACCGGAAGCGGCTCAGCACGGTGGCCACGATCAGCATCGCCTCCAGGTAGAAGAGGTGCATGCCGATGCACTGGTGCGGGCCGCCGCCGAACGGGAAGTGCGCGTACCGGTGCCGGTTGCGGACCTGATCGGGGTCGAAGCGGTCGGGGTCGAAGACCTCGGGCCGGTCCCAGAACGCGGACATCCGGTGGGTGATCAGCGGGCTGACTATCAGGGTCGCGCCGGCTTCGATGCGTACGCCACCGATCACGTCGGCTTCCACCGCACTGCGCGGAAAGAGCCAGCCGATCGGATAGAGCCGCAGCAGTTCGTCGAGCACCTGCCGGGTGTAGCGCAGCTCGCGTAGGTGCTCGCGTCGGACCGGCGCGTCGCCGACCACTCGGTCGATCTCCTCGTACAGTCGCTCGGCGATCTGCTCGTCCTGAGCGATGTGCGGCCAGAGCCAGGTCAGTACGCTGATCGTGGTTTCGGTGGTGGTGGCGACCATGGAGACGGTGTCGTCCCGGACCTGCCGCTCCTCGATCCGGCCACCTGTCTCCGTGCGGCCCCGCCACAGGGCGGCGATGATGTCGTCCCCATCGGTTTCGGCCGTCTCCCGGGTGGCTCGGATGATCGGGAGCAGGGTGTCGTCAATGAGTTGAACGGCCTTACGGAATGTCCGGTCACCGGGCATCGGCATGGCCAACGGTGCCCACGGCACCATCAGCCGCGGCATCACCGACGAGGCGATCGCGTCCTGCGCCTTCATGATGCGCATCGCCTGCGGCACCGAGATCTTGTCGGCGAAGAAGACCCGCATGATCGCCGAGCAGACGATCTGGGCCTGCACGGTGCCCATGTCGACGGGTTGGCCGGTGCGGGCCGGCTCGTCCAGGTCGTCGACCGCATCCTCGATCGCCTCGGCCAGCCGGTCCACCAGCGAGTCGACGCGTCGAGCGGTGAACAACGGCTGAAGCACCTGGCGGCTGTTCTTCCAATGTTCGCCGTCGCCGAGGATGCCGTCACCGAACAACCGCTTCAGCGGACGCCACTGGAGAGCGTCACCGCCGCGGACGTAGTTGTCGGACTTGTCGCGCAGAACCTGCTGTAGGTGCTCCGGCCGGGTGACCAGGTAGAGCCGGGACACACCCAGACTGAGCTTCACCACCTCGCCCTGCGACCGCTCGCCCATGTCGACAAGGGCGCGGGCCGGATCACGGAACAGGTTGGGCACCACGTGGCGCAGCGGGACCGAGCCCGCTCGTCGTGGCTGAACAGGCACGGTGTGCGGGGCTACCACGGGAACTGACACTCCCTTGTGGATACTCGGTGTCGCGGAACGGCTCTGCGGAGTTAGATGTCCGTGGGAGCATGCCACCGCTAGGTCATCTTCCTCTAGGCGCGAGACGTGAAATTTTCACCCGCAACGTTTGCGTCACCGTAGGATCGGGATGCGGGGAGTTGCGCCGACCACAGATCCCGCAGGTAGCAGCAGCCACGACCAACGGTCAGCATTCGTGATGTTCAATAGTGATGAACATCACTCGTCGCTCACTTGTCGGGCCTGACCCGGTGGTCGCCGGCTCGACCCGGGACCGCGTCACGCGTCACCTGCGCCATGGATGCCGATCCGGCGGAACGTCCGAATCCGGGCGACGCCCGGCCCCCTGTGCCAGGCTCTTGTCATGGACGACAAGACCATCCTGAACCGGATCACCGAGCTGGTCGACGAGGAACACAAGCTGCGGGCGGATGCCCAGGCCCACGAGTCGGGCACCGAGGGCGAGGCCAGCGAGCGGCTGCGCGCCCTGGAGGAGTCCCTGGACCAGTGTTGGGACCTCCTGCGCCGCAGGCGGGCCGCCCGGGAGACCCACGGCGACCCGGATGCACAGGGCGAGCGCCCCAAGCCCGAGGTAGAGCGCTACCTGCAGTAACGGCGTGACGGGTCGGGCGGTCAGGCCGCCCGACCCACTCCGGTCAGCGGACGCCCGCCTCGCGTAGCAGTTCTCCGGTCAACACGCCGGGATCGACCTGCTCGGCGGGCAGACCCCGTGCCGCGAACCAGGCGGCGACCACCCGGACGTCGCGGGCCAGGAAGTCCGGCCCCTGCGGGTTCGCCACCACGTCGACCACCTGCGGCAAGTCGATCACGACCAGCCGACCCTGGTGCACGAGCAGGTTGTACGGCGACAGGTCGCCGTGTGCATAGCCGGCCCGGGCCAGCACCCGCAGCGCCTCCACCAGTTGGGCCCACAGGTCGCGCAGCTCGGCCGGGCCGGGTCGCAGCTGGGCCAGCCGGGGTGCCGCCTCCCCCGACTCGGCGTCACCGACGAACTCCAACATCAGCTCGGTACCCCGCAACTGCACCGGGTACGGCACGGCGATCCGGTCATGCCCGGCGCTGATCTCCCAGAGTCGTGCCAGGGCGTCGAACTCGGCCGCGGCCCACTGCCCGGCGATCATCTGCCGGCCGAACGCTGTCCGACCGGCCATCGCCCGGTTCTCCCGGGAGCGCCGCACCCGGCGGCCCTCCAGGTAGCCGGCGTCGCGGTGGAACATCCGGTGCTCGGGGTCGCGGTAGCGCTTGACCGCCAACAGGCAGGAGCGGTCGGTGTCGGGCACGGCGCGGCGGACCAGGTGGACGTCCGCCTCCTTGCCGGTCTTCAGCACACCCAACTCGGTGTCCTTGGCGGCCAACTCGGTGACCAGCCAACCCGGGTGCGGTTGTGGCCCGTGGACGGCGTCGTCCCAGGACGACCAGCGCTCGCCGGTGTCTGGGTCAGGGTCGCTGTCCGGGTCTGCGGGCGGCTCGGTGGGCCGCCCGCGCTTCAGAAACTGCGGTTCGTCGTCGTCGAAGCGGCTCTTGCCGCGGCTCCGGCGCTCGAGCGCCGGAAGGTCGTAATCGCGCACTGTGGTGAGGTTCCCTTGATCGAGGCTGAGAAAGACAGCTGGAGTCGACCTGCGAAGACGGCCATTGCCGACCCCCTCTCCTCGACCGGGCGCACACCCGGGATGCACGATGCGCCCACAATGCTCGGCGCCACACGGCAGCCGGTCAACCGATTTACCGAACCGCCACCCGAGCAGCGTTCGAACCAAGGCGCGCGATAGTCAGCGAACGAACCCGTCAGCGCGCGAGCACGGTGGCGACCGCGGCGATCAGCCCGTCCACGGTGCGGCTCGGCGCGAACCGGACGTCCGACCAGGTGCGACCCCGGTGCAGCCAGACGCTGGGCAGCCCGACCGCCGCGGCGCCACCGATATCCGCCTCCGGGCTGTCGCCGATCACCCAGGCACCACGCAACGGCATCCGGACCCGCTGGGCGGCGAGCGCGAAGATCCGCGGGTTGGGCTTGCTGACCCCGGCCTCCTCGGAGATCACCCAGTCGGCGACGTACTGGTCCAGGCCGGTCCGGCGAATCTTGGCGTCCTCGACGCGTACCGTGCCGTTGCACACCACCACCGGCACCCAGCCGGCGTCGTCGGCGATCCGCAGCGCGCAGGCGGTCAGCGGGTCGAGCCGGGTCTGCGCCACCACCCCGTCGTGCAGGTCCTCCACCAGGTCGATCGAGGGGATGCGCAGCTCATAGCGGTCCCGGATGGCGTCGGCGAGATCCCAGCGGTCGGTCAACCCGTCGGCGTCGACCGAGACCATCCAGTCGATGTCGGTGGGGGGCGCGCCGATGCTGTCCAGGAAGCGCTCACCCCAGCGGCGGAACGGCCCGGCCCGATCCAGCAGGGTGTTGTCCAGGTCCAGCAGGAGCAGTGGCACTCGCGCACCCTACGGGACCGACGTGTCCGCCAACAGATCCAGCGGGTATCGACCTGACGACGAGGTCAGCCAGACATCGACATTCGAGGGCCACCCTGGTCCGGCAGTCGATCGGCGAGCATCGAATGGGCCGCCCGAGTGGCCGCGAGCACGGCCGGGTCCAGCGTCGCCACCAGCACCGCCGTGCCCTCGTCGGCGCCCCGGGCCAGCACCCGCCCCTGCGGGTCGTACATCGCCGCGCCGCCGTTGAACCGCCACGGGTCGACACCGCCGACCGAGTTGGAGAAGACCACGAACATCGTGTTGTCCAGTGCCCGCGCGGCGTAGTACAGGTCCCGGCGATGCTCGGAGCCAGCCAGGTATCCGCTGGGGCACAGGTATCCGTGCGCGCCGTCGAGGGCAGCGGCCCGGCCGTGCTCCGGGAAACAGCCGTCGTAGCAGATGCCGAGCCCGAGCCGCCAGTCGTCGACGAGCAGCGTGGCACCCCGGTCGCCGGGGCTGAACAGCTCACGCTCGTCGCCCCACAGTTGCTGCTTGTCGTAGCCGACCCGGACCGCGCCGGCCCGGTCGACCACCAGCGCGGCGATGGTCCGCCGACCGTCCGGGTGTCGGGCGGCGGCACCGACCAGCACGGTGACGCCGGCCTCACGGGCCGCGGCGCGCAGCGGGTCGAGCCGGGGATCCGCGACCACCCCGGCCGGGTCGGCCGCGACGTCCGTGCCGGTCGGGTCGGCGGCGAGGGTCGGCGGGTGGTACGCGCAGAGGAACAGCTCCGGCAGGACAGCCACCCGCGCGCCCAACTCACCGGCTTGGCGGATCAGGTCTGCCGCGTCGAGTGCGTTTCCGGCGACGTCGCCCGGTGTGGGCGTGGCCTGAACGGTGGCCACGGTCAGCGGGGCGGTGGGAACGGTGCGGGGCTGGGTCACCGGGGCGATGGTAGTCGGCGGGATACCAAGCCGTACGTACGGTTTGCATGCCCCGGGGTGACCTGCAACGATCGACGCGTGCCCAGAGTAAGCCAGGACCAGCTCGACGCGCGCCGGCAGGAGATCCTCGCCGCCGCGCGGGCGTGTTTCGCCCGGCTCGGCTATGAGGGGGCGACCGTACGCCGCCTCGAGGAGGCCACCGGCCTGTCCCGCGGCGCCATCTTCCACCACTTCCGCGACAAGGACTCACTCTTCCTGGCCGTCGCCGAGGACGACGCCGCCGCCATGGTCGAGACGGTCGCCCGCAACGGTCTCGTGCAGGTGATGCGCGACCTGCTCGCCCGCGCGGTCTCCCCCGACACCACCGGCTGGCTGGGCAGCCAACTGGAGGTCTCCCGCCGCCTACGCACCGACCCGGCGTTCGCCCGGCGCTGGGCCGAGCGGTCCGCCGCGATCGCCGAGGCGACCCGGGACCGGTTGGCCCGCCAGAGCGACGCCGGAGTGCTGCGCGAGGACGTACCGATCGACGTGCTCGCCCAGTTCCTGGAGCTGGCCTACGACGGCCTGGTGCTGCACCTGGCCATGGGTCGACCGGCCGGTGACCTGGGCCCGGTGCTCGACCTCGTCGAGGAGGCGGTCCGCCGCCGCTGACCGTGCGGGGCACCGGTCGGTCGACCGTGGCGAGGCTGCTCCACAATGGGGCCGCCGATCCCTCCGGTGACAGGAGCAGTCGATGATCGTCTACGCCGCGTCCGGCGACACCTGGGGCATCTCCGGCCCGACCTTCCTCCGGTACTACGTCGTGGCGGCCGCCGCGGTGGTGGCGATCGGGGTGTACTACCGGATCCGCCTGCTGGCCGTCTCGGGGCACACCACACTCGATCCGCTCGGGCCACAGCAGGTCGCCTACCTCAACGGTGGCCCCCAACTCGCCGTGCACGCCGCAGTCGGCGGGCTGCGCGGCAGCGGCGCGATCGCCGTGCGCCCGGACCGCCGGTTGACCACCGTCGGCACCACGCCGACCGGGCTCACCCCGCTGGACCAGGCCATCCTCTGGGCCGCCCACCAGCACGCGCGGGTCCGCGAGCTGCCACAGGACTCCCGCGTACGCACCGCGCTCGACCAGCTCCGGACCGGCCTGGAGCAGCGCGGTCTGCTGACGAACGACGCGCAGCGCGAGCGAGCCCGCTTCTGGCACAAGGTCATGCTGGCTCTGCTGGGCCTCGGCGGGGTCCGGCTGTTCTCTGGCCTCTCCAATGATCGCCCGGTGGGCTACCTACTGCTCGCCTTTGTCGCGCTGCTGGGCGCCACGCTGCTGTTGGGCCGGGTACCCGTACGCACCCGGGCCGGTCGCACCGCACTGCGTGGCATCCGCCGCCAGCACACCCACCTCGCCCCGGCCTCCGCGCCCGCCTACGCCACCTACGGAGCGGCCGGCGCCGCGATGGGCGTGGCCCTGTACGGCACCGCCTCGCTCTGGGCGCTCGACCCAGGCTTCGCCGAGCAGGCCGAGGTTCAGCGCCAGGCCCTCTCCGGCAGCGGCTGGACGGGAGGCTCCGACGGGTCGAGCGGCGGGGGTGGCGACAGCTCCGGCGGTAGCTCCTGCGGCGGCAGCTCCTGCGGTGGCGGTGGCGGCTGCGGAGGCGGCGGGGGGTGCGGCGGATGACCGGCCCGTCCGGAGTCGGCATCGGCTGGCGTCCGGAGATCGCCGGCTTCGTGGCCGAGCTGCCCGGGCTGCGCTTCGTCGAGGTGGTGGCCGAGGCTGTGCTCGCGTCCGGGCCACTTCCACCAGGCCTGACGCAGTTGCGCGAACGCGGGGTGACGGTCGTACCGCACGGGGTGCGGCTGTCCCTCGGCGGCGCCGAGCCGGTCGACCCGGCCCGGGTCGCCCACCTGGCCGCGGTGGCGCAACTCGTCGACGCACCGCTGGTCAGTGAACACATCGCGTTCGTCCGAGCCGGCGGCCTGGAAGCCGGGCACCTGCTGCCGCTGCCCCGCAGCCGGGAGGCGGTCGACGCGGTCTGCGCCAACGTGGCACGGGCACAGGCCGAGCTGCCGGTCCCGATCGCGCTGGAACCGATCGCCGCGCTCGTCGACTGGCCCGACGACGAGCTCGACGAGGCCGACTTCCTCACAGAGATCCTCGACCGGACCGGGGCACTGTTGCTGCTGGACGTGGCCAACGTGCACGCCAACGCCCGCAACCGGGGCGCCGACCCGCTCGCGTTGCTGGACCGTCTGCCGCTGGAGCGGGTCGCGTACGCCCACGTGGCCGGCGGCGCGGAACACGGTGGCTTCTACCACGACACCCACACCGACCCGGTTCCTGCGGCGGTGCTGGAACTGGTCGGCGCGCTCTGCACCCGGCAGCGGCCGCCGGCGCTGCTGCTGGAACGGGACGGCCACTATCCACCAGCGGTCGAGCTCCGCGCCGAACTGGACGCCCTGGCGGCCATCGCGGGCTTCCCGGCCGTGACATGACCGGCGCGCGCGACGGCACGCGGCCACCCGGCGATCTCGCCGGGCTCGCCGAGCGGCAGGCGGCGCTGGTGGCCACGCTGGTCGCCGGCGGGCCCCCACCGCCGGGTTTCGCACCGGCACAGCTGGCCGCCACCCGGGCAGCCCTGAGACGCAAGCGTGCCGGTGAAGTGGCGCGGCACTGGCCACTGCTCGCCGCCGGCCTCAATGCCCTGTGGACGACGACCTTCGCCGACTGGGCCGCCCAACGACCCACCGCCGGGTCACTACGCGACGGTTGGGACCTGGCCCGTGCGCTGCACGACCAGCGAGCGCTGCCCCCGGCGGCCGCCGAAGAACTGGCCGTCCGGGAGGCACGCCTGCGCTACGACGGGCTCTCGGCGCCGCGTCCGCGCCGGTTCCCGGCGGTGGGCCGCGCCGGCGGTGCCGTCGCGGTGCAGATCGCCGGCCGGGTACGCCTGCTGCGCCCCGCCCCACGTCCAGCGACGGTGCCCACCGTTGGTAGCGACGGGGTGCCGGATACGGCAAGATCGGCCATATGGATCTCGGACTGACCGACCGCGTGTACGTCCTCACCGGCGCCTCCCGAGGCCTGGGTTACGCGACCGCGCAGTGCCTGGTCGCCGACGGGGCGCGGGTGGTGCTCTCGGCCCGGGACCCGGACGCCGTGGCCGCGGCCGCACAACGGCTGGGCGGCCCGGAGCATGCCGTCGGGCTGACCGCCGACCTGGCCGACCCGGAGACTCCGGGGCAGCTCGTCGCCGCCGCCCGGGAGCATTTCGGCCGGCTCGACGGCGCGCTGATCTCGGTCGGCGGGCCACCGGCAGGCAACGCCGCGGCGATCACCGACGAGCAGTGGCGGCTCTCCTTCGAAACCGTCTTCCTGGGCACCATCCGCGCGGTACGCACGATCGCCGGCGTACTGCCCGACGGTGGTGCGATCGGGCTGGTGCTCTCCACCTCGGCCCGAGGCCCGGTGCCCGGCCTCGGCATCTCCAACGGTCTGCGGCCCGGCCTGGTCGGGGCCGCCAAGGACATCGCCGACGACTACGGCCCACGCGGGATCCGGGTGGTCGGCCTGCTGCCCGGCCGGATCATGACCGACCGCAACCGGGAGCTGTTCGCGGCGACCGGCGACCCGGAACGCGCCCGCACCGACGCAGAGGCCAGCATCCCGCTGCGCCGCCTCGGCGACCCGGCCGAGTTCGGCCGGGTGGCCGCGTTCGTGCTCTCCCCCGCCGCGAGCTACCTCACCGGGATCACCCTGCCGGTCGACGGCGGCGCGCTGCGCGGGCTGTGACGCCAGACCCGGCCAAAGATGCCCGTGCGGTGACGCCAGACCCGGCCAAAGATGCCCGTGCGGTGACGCCAGACCCGGCCCTGCCGGCCCGTGCTGCTGCCGGCTATCCGCGGCCGACCCCTGCGGAGTTGGCGGCGGCTGCGGACCGGACCATCCCCGACGTCCTCGCGCCGGGGTTGGCGGTGCTCTTCGTCGGCATCAACCCGGGCCTCTGGTCGGCCGCGACCGGGTGGCACTTCGCCCGGCCCGGCAACCGATTCTGGCCCGCCCTACACCGGGGTGGGTTCACTCCCCGACTGCTGCACCCCAGCGAGCAGGGCGAGCTGCCCGCCCTCGGGCTCGGCATCACCAACATGGCCGCCCGGGCCAGCGCCCGCGCGGACGAGCTGAGCACCGAGGAACTGCTCGACGGCGCCGCGATCCTCACCGACAAGGTGGCCCGGCACCGGCCGCGCTGGGTGGCCGTGGTGGGGGTGACCGCGTACCGGATCGGTTTTCGCCGGCCGAAGGCCACCTTCGGGCCGCAGCCGGAGTCGCTGGCCGGTGCCCGGCTGTGGGTACTGCCCAACCCGAGCGGCCTGAACGCGCACTTCACGCCGGTCACCCTGGGCCTGGCGTTCGCCGAGCTGCGAGCGGTGGCGCTCTGACCCACGGCCAGCGACCGTCTTGTCCCGCGGCACCGGCGTACCTACCCTGATCCGCAGACCAGCCCACGGCACTGGAGTGATGATGACGGATGCAGCGGCAGGCACGACCCGGGATCCGGCCTACGAGACTCGGCGCGCCCAGCCGTCCACCGGGCCGATCCGTTCGCTAGTCGCCGTCCAGCTGTACGTCGTGGTGGCCTACCTCGCCGCGGCCGTCATCCCGTACCTGTGGGCTCCCCGGCCGTACCCGCCGACCTGGATCTGGATCGTGCCGGGCTGGTTGCTCGGTGTCCCGGGTTTCTTCATCACCCTGCTCGGGCCGGTGCCCGGCATCCTGCTCGCGGTCGTCGGGGTCGGTGTCCTGGTGGCGACACGTCGCGGCTGCCCGGCGGGACTGTACCGGTGGTGCGTCGCCTCCACCGCTCTTGCCACCGCGTACGGTCTGTTCGCCTGCACACCGTTGGCCCGCACGATCGCCGCCTTCGTGGCCGACTGACCCGCGACAGCCCGGTCTGATCCGCGACAGCCCGGTCTGATCCGCGACAGCCCGGTCTGATCCGCGACAGCCCGGTCTGATCCGCGACAACCCGGTGTCGAGAAGTCAGTTGGCGGCGGCGGGCGGCAGCACCTCGTCGGCGCGGTAGGTGCCCAGTGGCATGACCACCGGCTCGGGGCCGGTCGCGTCGACGAACGGCCTGGGCGAGTCGGCGACCGCGAACTGGGTTCGGTACAGCTCGGCGTAGAGCCCACCGATGGCGACCAGCTCGTCGTGCCGCCCCCGCTCGACGATCCGCCCCCCGTCCAGGACCAGGATCTGGTCGGCGTCGCGCACGGTGGAGAGCCGATGTGCGATCACCAGGGCGGTGCGCCCGGCCAGCGCCACCGACAGCGCCCGTTGCACCGCCGCTTCGCTCTCCGAATCGAGATGAGCGGTCGCCTCGTCGAGGATCACGATCGACGGTGCCTTGAGCAGCAGCCGGGCAATCGCGATGCGCTGCTTCTCGCCGCCGGAGAACCGGTAGCCGCGCTCCCCGACGGTGGTGTCCAGCCCGTCGGGCAGCGACCGGACCAGGTCGGCCACCTGCGCGCCGGCCAGTGCGGCCCAGATCTCGTCATCGGTGGCGTCGGGCTTGGCGTAGCGAAGATTCTCGGCGATCGTCTCGTGGAACAGATGCGAATCCTGGGTGACCACCCCGATCTCGTCGCGCAGGGAGGCGAGCGTCGCGTCGCGGACGTCCACCCCACCGACCAACACCTGCCCCTCGGTGACGTCGTAGACCCGGGAGATGAGCATCGACAGCGTCGACTTGCCTGCGCCGGACGGGCCGACAAGCGCGACCATCTGCCCGGGCTCCACGCTGAACGAGACGCCCTTGAGCACCGGCTCGTTGACCGTCCGGTCGAGCGTGGCGACCTCCTCCAGGGAGGCGAGGGAGATCTCGGCGGCACTCGGGTAGCGGAAACGCACGTCGCGGAAGTCGACCCGGCCCGTGCCCTGGGGCACCTGCACCGCGTCGGGCTTCTCCACGATGCCCGGCTTGAGGTCGAGCACCTCGAAGACCCGGTCGAAGGAGACCAGCGCGCTCATCACGTCCACCCGGACGTTGGAGAGCGCCGTGAGCGGCCCGTACAGGCGGGTGAGCAACAGCGCGAGCGTCACC
Organism: Micromonospora sp. DT201; assembly: GCF_049841575.1. Taxonomy (NCBI): domain Bacteria; kingdom Bacillati; phylum Actinomycetota; class Actinomycetes; order Micromonosporales; family Micromonosporaceae; genus Micromonospora; species Micromonospora sp. DT201. The sequence continues at coordinate 25,042 of NZ_JBNCKP010000029.1, forward strand.
ACGGTGCCCGCGCTGACGCCGCCGGTCACGGCGAGCCAACCACCGAGGCCGTAGGTGAGCGCCTGCGCCAGTGAGGCGACCAGCAGCATCGCCACGAAGAACGTGCGGGAATACATCGCGGACTGGATGCCGATGTCGCGGACCCGCTCGGCCCGGCCAGCGAACCGGCGGGCCTCGATCTCGGGCTGGCCGAAGAGCTTCACCAGCAGCGCACCGGCCACCCCGAACCGCTCGGTCATGGTCGCGTTCATCTTGGCGTCGAGGTTGTACGACTCGCGGGTGATGTCGGCCAGCCGCCGACCGACCCGGCGGGCCGGAATGATGAAGATCGGCAACAGCACCAGCGAGAGTGCGGTGATCTGCCAGGAGAGGGTGAACATCACCGCCGCGGTGAGCACCAACTGGATGACGTTGCTGACCACACCGGACAGAGTGGACGTGAACGCCCGCTGAGCGCCGAGCACGTCGTTGTTGAGCCTGCTGACCAGGGCACCGGTCTGGGTACGGGTGAAGAACTGCAACGGCATCCGCTGCACATGGTCGTAGACCCGGGTGCGCAGGTTGAAGATGATGCCCTCGCCGATGCGGGCGGAATACCACCGTTGCGCGAGCGAGAGCAGTGCGTCGGCGACCGCCAGCACGGCGATGAACAGGGCCAGCCGCACCACGAGTCGGCCGGCCTCGGTGCCTCCCCGGTTGATCGCGTTGATCACGTCGCCGGCGAGCACCGGTGTGGCCACGCCGATGATGGCGGCCAGGACGACGGTGGCCAGGAAGACGACGATGTCGCGCCGGTAGGGCTGGGCGAAGGCGACGATTCGTCGGGCGACGCCGCGCTTCAAGTGGTGGGTGGAAACCTCGTCGCGGTTACGCATCGACCGGAGCATGCTCCACCCGGCCATGCCACCGCCGGACATCGGGTTGGACACCGTTCACCTCCGGGTCGTCGGGCAGACCGCACCGTCAGGTCAATTCTCCCGACGACTGTGACAACCTCGGTCGCAACCCGGATCTTCCCGCGCGGTCCTTACCTATTCTCCCTGGCCAGCCAGGTCGCGCAGCCGGCGGGTCTGTGCTTCCCGCTCGGCGCGCTGTTGGTCGGCGTGCGACCGCCCCGCCGCGCCGGCGAGCAACGCCTTGATCTCCACCACCGCGTCGCGGGCCCCGGAGAGCAGGCCAGCGGTCAGGTCCTGGACCGCGCCGTCCAGCTCAGGTGGGGACACGACCAGGGTCGCCAGCCCGATCCGGTCCGCCTCAGCGGCGTCCAACCGGCGCCCGGTCGCGCAGATCTCCAACGCCCGCGCATAGCCGACCAACTCGACGAGGCGTTTCGTGCCGGCCAGGTCGGGCACCAGACCGAGAGTCACCTCGGCCATCGACAGCTTCGCGTCCGCAGAGAGCACTCGCAGGTCACACGCAAGCGCGAGCTGGAAGCCAGCACCGATCGCGTGGCCCTGCACGGCCGCAACGGAGATGACATCCGGCCGGTGCAGCCAGGTGAAGCCGGCCTGGAACTCCGCGATGCGCTCGGCGCACTCGTGCTCGGGCAGGGTGGCCAGCTCCGCGAAGGAGCCGGGGCCGGAAGCGCCAGCCACCGCGAGGTCGAGGCCGGCGGAGAACGCGCGCCCCTCACCCCGGACCACCACCACCCGCACGTCGCCGGGCAAGTCGCGGGAAAAATCGCTCATCGCCCGCCACATCGCGGGCGTCTGAGCATTGAGCACGTCGGGCCGGCACAACGTCACCGTGGCAACCGGCCCGTCGCAAGTCAGCCGAACCCCGGTCGCCTCGGCGGTCACCGGGCGGCCCGGGGAGCGGCGTTGGTCAACGACGCTGGAGCGCGGGTCACGCCTTCTTGCGGCGCCGGGCACCGCCGCGCTGACGCAGCTGCACCCCTGACTCGGTGAGCACTCGGTGGATGAACCCGTAGGAACGGCCGGTCGAGGCCGCCAACGCGCGGATGCTCTCCCCCGAGGTGTACCGCTTTACCAGGTCCTTGGCGAGCGTCTGACGCTCGGCTCCGACGATCCGGCGACCTTTCTCAGTGCTGGTGGCTGTGCCAGTGGCTGCCATACTGTGTCCTCACGTCCCAGACTGTGCGGTTCGGATACGGTCCCACCTATTAGACCGCCTCGAACGATCATGCGCCAGATATCAACTCTTCGCCAACCGACACGCTATGCAATGTCAGCTTCCCGATAGAGTGATCCCGGCGATCGGCCCCGGCACCGCGTCCAGGCGTACCACCGCCGCACGCTGGAGGCTGCCGGCGACCCGTAGCCTTCGGTCGTGATCGACCTGTTGGGCACCGCATCCGCCGCGGCCGTGGTCTTCGCCGCCACCGACATCGACGACATCGTCATCCTGACGCTGTTCTTCGTCGCGGCCCGCACCACCGGCCGACCTCGCCCCTGGCAGATCGTCGCCGGCCAATACCTCGGCATCGGCGCGCTTGCGCTGGCCAGCGCGGTGGTCGCAGCCGGGCTGCTGGTGGTGCCGGACCCGTGGACGGGGCTACTCGGCCTGCTGCCGGTCGCGCTGGGCGTACGCGCACTGCGGGACTCCGACGACGCTGCTGCCCCCACGGTCGTCACCGGAATGCTCGGTGTCGCCGGGGTGACGATCGCCAACGGCGCTGACAACGTGGCCGTCTACGTACCCGTCTTCCGTGCCCTCGGCGTGGCCGACAGCGCGGTGTTCCTCTTGGTCTTCGTGCTGCTCATCGCGCTGTGGTGCGCCCTCGGCGCCTGGCTGGGCAGCCACCGCAGGGTGGTCCGGTTGGTCGAGCGCGCTGGCCACTGGCTGGTGCCGACGATCTTCATCGCCATCGGAGTGGTGATCCTGGTGAGCTCCGGCGTGCTCGGACGGCTGGTCGGCCTGCTCAGCTGAGCAGGGGCCGAGCAGCCGTCCGGAAATGATCAGGCCAGCTCGACCAGCTCGAGCAAATCGTCGCTCCAGGCATCCTCGTCGCCGTCGGGCAGCAGGATGGCGCGGTCCGGCTTGAGCGCCAGCACCGCGCCCGGGTCGTGGGTGACCAGGACGATCGCGCCCGGATAGTTGGCGATGGCGTCGAGCACCTGCTCGCGGCTGACCGGGTCGAGGTTGTTCGTCGGCTCGTCGAGCAGCAGCACGTTGGCTCCGGAGCAGACCAGGGTGGACAGTGCCAGTCGGGTCTTCTCGCCACCGGAGAGCACACCGGCCGGCTTGTTCACGTCGTCACCGGAGAAGAGGAACGCGCCGAGGATCTTGCGCAGGTCGGTGTCGGACTGCTCGACGGCTGCGGCGCGCATGTTCTCCAGCACGGTCCGCTCCACGTCCAGCGTCTCGTGCTCCTGGGCGTAGTAGCCCAGCCGCAGGCCGTGACCCGCGTGTACCTCGCCGGTGTCCGGAGTGAGCAGCCCTCCGAGCATCCGCAGCAGGGTCGTCTTGCCGGCGCCGTTGAGCCCGAGGATGGCCACCCGGGAGCCCCGGTCCACCGCGACGTTGACGTCGGTGAAGATCTCCAGCGAGCCGTACGACTTGGACAGGCCGGTCGCCGTCAGCGGGGTCTTGCCACACGGCGCGGGGTTGGGGAACCGCACCTTGGCCACCCGGTCGGCGACCCGCACCTCCTCCAGGCCGGAGATCAGCTTCTCGGCGCGGCGGGCCATGTTCTGCGCGGCCACGGTCTTGGTTGCCTTGGCCCGCATCTTGTCGGCCTGCGCCATCAACGCGCCGGCCTTCTTCTCCGCGTTGGCCCGCTCCCGGCGGCGGCGCCGCTCGTCGGTCTCACGCGCCTCCAGGTACGCCTTCCAGCCCAGGTTGTACACGTCGACCACGGACCGGGTGGCGTCGAGGAACCAGACCTTGTTCACCACCGACTCCAAGAGTGCGCCGTCGTGGGAGATCACGATCAGGCCACCCTTGTGGTTGGCGAGGAAGCCGCGCAGCCAGGTGATCGAGTCGGCGTCGAGGTGGTTGGTCGGCTCGTCGAGCAGCAGGATGCCGCCGCCGTTCTCGCCCGCGTCGCGGAACAGGATCCGAGCCAGCTCGATGCGTCGACGCTGACCACCGGAGAGGGTGCCGATGGTCTGCGCGAGCGCCCGGTCCGGTAGGCCGAGGTTGGCGCAGATCCGGGCGGCCTCGGCCTCGGCGGCGTACCCGCCCAGGGCTGCGAACTGGTCCTCCAGCGCGCCGTAGCGACGGACCAGCTTCTCGTTGGCGTCCTCGGCGAGTTGGGCCTCGATCTCCTGCATCTGGGACATCAGCACGTCCAGGCCGCGCGCCGAGAGGACCCGGTCGCGGCCGGTCACCTCGAGATCGCCGGTGCGCGGGTCCTGCGGGAGGTAGCCGATGGCGCTGCGCTGGTCGATCTGGCCGGAGTATGGCTGACCCTCGCCGGCGAGGACCTTCAGCGTGGTGGTCTTGCCGGCGCCGTTGCGACCGACCAGGCCAATCCGGTCACCGGGCTGCACGCGCAGGGTGGTGTCAGACAGCAGGATCCGGGAACCGGCACGCAGTTCCAGGCCGGTGGCAGTGATCATGTTTTCGGGCTCGCTCTCGGGGTCTGGAAGGCTGACTCGGGGCACGCGAAACGACCGGCGGGCTCAAGGGGCCCGACGGCGCGGGGCGGTTCAGCCTTCGCAGCGCAGCACCCGACAAGTGTACCGGGCGCCGCTGAGCGGGCCGCCCGGATTACCAATCAAGATCATCGGGTACCGGAACCGCTGTCCGGACTCGCTCCGGCACTCACGCGACGAAACACCACACAGACGACATCTCTGACATACGGCGATCGGGGTCAGCATGGAACTCAACGAGCGGGCCGAACTCGACACCTCACAGGCCAACGACGTCGGCCGTGGCGGCGGATCCGGCGGCGGCCTCGGCATCCCCATTCCGGGCGGCGGCGGTCGAGGCGGACTGATCGGCATCGTGGTGGCCGTGCTGGTCGCGCTGCTCGGCGGTGGGTTCGGCCTGAACGCCATGACCAACGGCGACGAGGGTGGGCAGGCCGGCGGCACCGACCTGGAGCAGTTGTGCTCGCGGGACAACCCCGAGCGCTTCGACGACCCCCGCTGCCGCAACCTGCTCTTCATCAACAGCATCCAGGCCTACTGGCAGAAGGCGTACCCGGAGCTGGGCAACGCCAAGTACGAGCCGACCGGCACCGACTTCTTCCAGGCAGCGGTGAGCACCGGCTGCGGCCAGGCTGACTCGGGGGTCGGCCCGTTCTACTGCCCGGCCGACCGGAAGGTGTACATCGATCTGAGCTTCTACGACGAGTTGGCGTCCCAGTTCGGCGCCAAGGGCGAGTTCGCGCAGCCGTACGTCCTCGCCCACGAGTACGGACACCACATCCAGAACCTGCTCGGCACCAACGAGAAGGCCGGCCAGGGCGACCAGAGCGGCCCCCGCTCCGCCTCCGTACGCCTGGAGTTGCAGGCCGACTGCTATGCCGGCGCCTGGGCCAAGCACGCCACCGAGAGCAAGAACAAGACCGGCCAGGAGCCGCTGTTCAAGTCGATCACCGCGAGCGACATCAGCGAGGCCATGCAGGCCGCCGAGGCGATCGGCGACGACAGCATCCAGGAACGCTCCGGTGGGCAGGTCAACCCCGACCAGTTCACCCACGGCACCTCCGCGCAGCGGCAGCGCTGGTTCCAGCAGGGCCACGACAGCGGCGACCCGAAGACCTGCGACACCTTCAACACCGACCAGCTCTAACCCCTGCCCTGCCCCACCCCGTCGGCGTCGATCATGGAGTTGTGCCGCCTGGTTCGGGAGGATCAGCGACCTTCGTCCAGCACCACAACTCCATGATCGACCCAGGCAGGGGGGTCGGTTTAGTTGAGGCTTGAGACCTGGTAGTGACTTATGGACCAGATGTCGTCGACTTGGCGCACGATCACGCTGAGGTGGACCGTCAGCGTCGGCCGGTCGACGAAGCCGAAGTCGACCTCCAGATAGCCGAGCACCAGGTCGTCGGCGAGTCGCCGGGTCTCCCGGATGTCGTACGTGGCGGTCAGGCCGACCGGCTGTGCGGCGTAGTACGCGGCGACACCGTCACGGCCGACGGTGTACGGGTGTAGTCCCTGAAAGATCGCATCGTCGGTGAAGTACGACGCCACGCGATCCGGCTCGTGGGCGTCGACGGCGGACCGCCACCGGTCGAGGACGGTACGCAGGATCTGAACCTCGGCACTGGACATGATGATCTCCCTGGTCATGCGGGGCGGGCGAGGCCATGCGGGGTGGGCGAGGTCATGCGGGGTGGGCGAGCGGAGGGCCGGGCACCGGTTACCGGGACGGCTGACCCGGATCGTTCGGATGCGGTGTCAGCGGGGTGACGGTCTCGCGCCGCCAGGCGCGCAACGGCATCGACGCGAGGATCACCTCCAGCTCGTCCGCGTCGTCGGCACGGAACAACCCCCAGGTACGCCACTCCCCCGGTGCCAGCGGCGGCCGCCACAGGCGCAGGAGGCTGCCCTGCGCCGTCAGCTCCGCCGACCGCGCCGCCTCCCGCCTGCGCATGTCGGCGATCCCCTCCTCCGACGTGCCCTCCGGCACCGTCGTCACCATGTCCACCATGAATTCCACGTGCCCATACTCCGGTCGCCAGCGCCGCCACACCCCGGGAATCCCGTATTGCGCACGGCCGTCCGCCCGCCGCAGCGCCCGAGGTCAGTCGGCGTGCCTGGGTGCCGGGTCGCGTAGCCGGATCCATACCGCCCGGGCCGCGCCCACCGCGCCGACCAGCACCGCGTGCCGAGGCTCCGGCACATCGAGCAACCGCTCGGCCCGCAGTGGCACGAGCGGAGCCAACCGCCGGTCGGCCAGGACCGTGTCCACCGCTCGCCGGTCACCCCCGCAGACCACCGCAGCCAGGGCCGCCGCCTCCGGCAACAGCAGCCGTACGGCCAACTCTGCCGCGTCACCCAACGCCGCCTTGGCCTGGTTGTCGCGCCGACGCGCGAACCGCTGCTGCGACCATCCCCCCGCGGCGGTGCGCCCCTGCACGTACTGGCGGTCCACCTTGGACACAACGAGAGCGGTGCCCTCGGCCACCCCGACCGCCACCGCGCCCTTACGGGCCAGCAGCAGGCCGATCCGACGGGGAGCGACGGCAGAGGAAACGAACCCGGCGACGTCGACACTGGCCGGCGACCCGGGTGGGGCATGCAGCTCAGCGGTGGACCCGTCGGGGGCGGCGAGCAGCAGCCCGTACTCCTCGGGGGTGGTGGTGGGCGGGCCGTGCCGGTCGGCGAAGCCCTCGACCCACCGGCCGACGCGGGCCGGGTCGACCTCGACCCACCGGCCGCCCCCGGCTGCGGGTCGACTGGTCACGGCCCGACCGTACGGCACGGCGGGCCCGAGCGGACCCGCGGGCGACCGCTCAGCCCTGCAGCAGCGCGGCCACCGCCAGCGCGGCGATGAGCGCGCTGGAGATCAGGCCAGTGACCAGCCGGCCGCGCGGCCCGGTCAGCGCCCGCCCGACGACGGTGCCGCCGCCAGCGATGAGCAGCTGCCAACTCGCCGACGCCAGGAACACGCCTGCCACGAAGAGCGCCGCAGAGCCCTCGTCGGCAGTGTCCTGACGGCCGAGCACCAGCGCGGCGAAGTAGAGCACCGTCGTCGGGTTCAGCAGGGTCAACCCGAGCACCGCCGCGTAGGCCCGCCCCGGAGTGCTCAGACCCCGACCGGCGGGTGTCGTCGACGTCTGCCGCTCACGGTGGGCGGACCAGGTCCGCCACAGGCCATGCGCGGCGAGACCCAGCAGGACAGCGGCGGCGACCACCCGCAGCGGCCCGGCGACCGGCGCGACAATCCCGGCCAGGCCGGTGCCGCCGAGCGCGGCGACCGCCGCGTACAGCCCGTCGGCCGTCGCCACGGCCAGCGCCGCGGCCGCACCGACCCGGAACGAGGTACGGGCACTGAGCCCCATGACGAGGATCGCGATCGCGCCGACAGGGATGGCCACGCCGTAGCCGGCGACGAGACCGCCGAGGAACGCGCCGCTCACGACGACGGGTGCCAGATCGAAACGACCCCGGGCACGGTGCGCTGTCGACGCGCGGCGGTGGCCGCACGGACAGGAACCTGCTTCGGGTATGCCTCAATCACCCCGTCATCCTGGTCGCCGCAGCCCCGCCCGCGCCACCAAATTTCCCACCCCCCACGCCCTTGCGCCCCCGCGCCCTTACGCCCTTACGCGCCCGGCGCCATGATCGACACCAGGTCGGCGATGTGGGGGCATCCGGACGGCGCGACACCCCCACATCGACGACCTCGTGTCGATCACGCCCACCTCAACCGCCGCGCGCGAAAGGCAACAGGCGTGGAACGCATCGAGCGCGGCGCCCCGGGTGGGGCGTCGCGCTCGACGGGTAGAACCGACCAGGTCGGGTCAGACGTTGAAGCCGAGGGAACGGAGCTGGTCCCGACCCTCGTCAGTGATCTTGTCCGGGCCCCATGGCGGGAGCCACACCCAGTTGATCCGGATGTCGTTGACCAGGCCGCCGCCGGGGCCGGTGGTCAGCGCCTGCCGGGTCTGGTCCTCGATCACATCGGTCAACGGGCAGGCCGCCGAGGTGAGCGTCATGTCCAGCGTCGCGACGTTCTCGTCGTCGACGTGCACGCCGTACACCAAGCCCAGGTCGACCACGTTGATGCCGAGCTCCGGGTCGACGACATCCTTCATCGCCTCTTCGATGTCGGCGATCATGGCCTTGCTGACGCCACCCGCCGGGGCGGCGGCGTCACCGGTGCCATCGGTCGTCGCGGCGTCGGTCTGCGGCACCACGCTGGTGTCACCGGCCTCCGGCGTCGCCTCGGTAGCGGTGTTCTCGCTCATGCCGTCCCTCCGCATCGCTGTGTGATGCCACCGGGCACCACGGTGTCATTGGCTCGCTGACGCACCGTCACGCCTTCACCTCCGGGCTCACGCCCACACCGGCGCGTGCCGCGGCGTCCTTGAACGCCATCCACGGCAGCAGCGCGCACTTGACCCGGGCGGGGTAGCGGGCCACACCCGCGAAAGCCACCCCGTCACCGAGCACGTCCTCGTCCGGGGTGACCTGGCCACGTCCGGACATCAACTCCACGAACGCCTCGTGCACCTCGAATGCTTCCCCGGCGCCCCGACCGCGCAGCAACTCGTGCAGCACACTCGCCGAGGCTTGGCTGATCGAGCAGCCCATTCCGTCGTACGAGATGTCGTGCAGCACGTCGCCGTCGGTGGCCACCCGGACGGTGACCTCGTCACCGCAGGTCGGGTTGACGTGGTGCGCTTCCGCAACCCGGTCGCTCGCGTCGTCGGCGTCGCGTAGGCCACGCCCGTGTGGGCGCTTGTAGTGGTCCAGGATGATCTCCTGGTAGAGCTGGTCGAGCTGCATCAGTCGAACACCTTCCGCACCTGCTCCAGACCGGCCACCAGAGCGTCGATCTCCTCGGTGGTGGTGTAGAGGTAGAACGAGGCCCGGGTCATGGCCGGGACGCCGAACCGGCTGCACACCGGCTTGGCACAGTGGTGGCCCACCCGCACCTGCACACCGAGCGAGTCGAGCACCTGACCCACGTCGTGCGGGTGTACGTCACCCAGCGCGAACGAGATGGTGCCGCCCCGGCCCACTGGCACGGTCGGGCCGAAGATCCGCAGGTCCGGCACCGAGCCGAAGGCGTCCAGCGCGTACGCCGTCAGCTCCTTCTCGTGCCACTGGATCGCCTGCATCCCGACGCCGGTCAGGTAGTCGACCGCCGCACCGAGCGCGACCGCCTCGGCGATCGGAGGGGTGCCCGCCTCGAACCGGGCCGGTGGTGCGGCGAACGTCGACCGGGCCATGGTGACCGTCTCGATCATCGAACCGCCGCCGAAGACCGGCGGCATGGCCGCCAGCAGCTCACCTCGGCCCCAGAGCACACCGATGCCGGTCGGGCCGAGCATCTTGTGCCCGGTGAAGACGATGTAGTCGGCGTCCAGGTCGACCACGTCGATCGGCAGGTGCGGCACCGACTGCGAGCAGTCCAGCAGCAGCAGCGCCCCCACCTCACGGACCCGCGCGGTGATGCGGGAGGTGGCGTTGACCGTGCCGAGGATGTTCGACACGTGCACCAGCGAGACGATCTTCGTGCGTTCGGTGACCAGGTCGTCCAGGCCCGACTCGTCCAGCCGGCCCTGATCGGTGACCGGGAACCAGCGCAGGGTCGCGCCGGTCCGCTCGCAGAGCAGCTGCCACGGGACGATGTTGGAGTGGTGCTCCATCTCGGAGATCACCACCTCGTCGCCGGGGCCCAGCTGGAACCGGGGGTCGCCGTCCGGGCGCAGGGACGCGTTGGAGAACGCGTACGCCACGATGTTGATCGCCTCGGTGGAGTTCTTCGTGAACACCACCTCGTCGGTGCTAGGGGCGTTGATGAACGCGGCGATCTTCGCCCGCGCCCCCTCGTACGCCTCGGTGGCCTCGGTGCCCAGGGTGTGCACCGAACGCGACACGTTGGCGTTGTGCCGCGCGTAGTGCTCGTCGAGCACGTCGAGCACCTGGCGCGGTTTGTGCGAGGTGTTGGCGCTGTCGAGGTAGACCAGCGGGTGCCCGTTGACCTCCCGACCGAGGATCGGGAAGTCGGCGCGCACCCGGGCCACGTCGAAACGCGGCACGTCGTCGTACTGCGGCATCCCCGCAGGGATCACGATGCTGGTCATCTCGGCAGCGCCTCTCCCACTCAGGCCTTGGCCGTGCCGGCCCCGGCGGCGTACCGCTCGTAGCCCTCGGCCTCGAGCTTGTCGGCCAGCTCCGGGCCGCCCTGCTCGACGATCCGGCCAGCCACGAAGACGTGCACGAAGTCCGGCTTGATGTAGCGCAGGATCCGGGTGTAGTGGGTGATCAGCAGCACGCCGGTGTCACCGGTGTCGCGGACGCGGTTGACGCCCTCGCTGACCACGCGCAGCGCGTCCACGTCGAGGCCGGAGTCGGTCTCGTCGAGGATCGCGATCTTCGGCTTGAGCAGCTCCAACTGGACGATCTCGTGCCGCTTCTTCTCACCGCCGGAGAAGCCCTCGTTGACGTTGCGCTGAGCGAACGCCGGGTCCATCTGCAGGCGCTCCATGGCGCTGCGCAGCTCGCCGCCCCAGGTGCGCAACTTCGGCGCCTCGCCGTCGATGGCGGTCTTCGCGGTACGCAGGAAGTTGGCCACCGAGACGCCGGGCACCTCGACCGGGTACTGCATGGCCAGGAAGAGGCCGGCGCGGGCGCGCTCGTCGACCGTCATGGCCAGCACGTCCTCGCCGTCGAGCGTCACCGTGCCGCCGGTGATCTCGTACTTGGGGTGACCGGCGATCGAGTACGCCAGGGTGGACTTGCCGGAACCGTTCGGGCCCATGATCGCGTGGGTCTCGCCCGACTTCACGGTCAGGTCGACGCCGGCCAGGATCGGCTTGAGCTCACCCTCGGGCAGCTTGACCGACACCTTCAGGTCGCGGATCTCCAGGGTGCTCATTATCGGGTCACTCCATTACTCGGCGTCAGGCTGAGGTAGATGTCGCCGTCGCGGACTTCGACGGGATAGACGGGAACGGGTTCGGTGGCGGGCAGCCCGCTCGGTTCGCCGGTGCGCAGGTCGAAGCGCGAGCCGTGCAGCCAGCACTCCAGCGTGCAGCCGTCGACCTCACCCTCGGAGAGGGCGACCGAGGCGTGCGAGCACTCGTCGTAGGCGGCGTAGAAGGTGCCGTCCTCGCCGTGCACCAGGGCGATCGGGGTGCCGTCGACGTCCGCGCTGATCGCGGTGCCCTTCGGCACATCCTCGGTGGAGCAGATCCGGATCATCAGGCGCCGGCCTTGGCGAGCCGGGCCTCGATCGAGTCGCCGAGGCGCTCGCGCAGCGACTCCACCGGAATCTTGTTGATCAGCTCGGCGAAGAAGCCGCGGACCACCAGACGGCGGGCCTCGCTCTCCGGGATACCCCGCGCCATCAGGTAGAACAGCTGCTCGTCGTCGAAGCGGCCGGTCGCGCTGGCGTGACCGGCACCGGCGATCTCGCCGGTCTCGATCTCCAGATTGGGTACGGAGTCCGCCCGCGCACCCTCGGTGAGGAGCAGGTTCCGGTTGATCTCGTACGTGTCGGTGCCGGTCGCCTCGGCCCGGATCAGCACGTCACCCACCCAGACGGTGTGCGCGTCCGCGCCCTGCAGAGCGCCCCGGTAGCCGACGTAGCTGCGGCAGTCCGCGACCGTGTGGTCGACCAACTGCCGGTGCTCCAGGTGCTGGCCGGAGTCGGCGAAGTAGACGCCGTACAGCTCGGCCTCGCCGCCCCGGCCGGTGTATTCCACCGAGGTGTACTGCCGGACCAGGTCGCCTCCGAGGCTGACCTGGATGTGGATCACCTTGGCGTCCCGACCCAGCTTGACCTTGAGGTGCTGGGCCTGGACCGCATCCGCCGCCCAGTCGGCAACGGTGACCAGGGTGAGCTTCGCGCCGTCGGCCACCGAGACCTCGACGTTGTCCGCCAGGGTCGCCGAGCCGACGTGCTCCAGCACCAGGGTCGCCTCGGCGAACCGGCCCACCTCGACGAAGGTGTGCCCGAAGGCGAGGCCCTCGACGCCGTCGCCAACAACCCGCAGGCTCACCGGCGCCGACACCACGGCATCGCTGGCAACCTGCACCAGAAGCGCCTGGCCGGCCGCGCCGTAGGCCAGCGCACTCACCCGGTCGACCGGGGTGAGCACACTGCCCACCCGCACGTCGTCCATGCCGATCCGGCCGATCGTCACGCCCTCCGGCAGGTCGCCGTACTCGTGGCGGACCGTGCCGGTGGCGGCCTGCGGCCCGTCCGACGACTCCAGCTCGGCGCGGCTGGCGCCGCGCAGCGACCTGGAGCCGTCGCCGGCCAGGCCGCGCAGGCGCTTGAGCGGGGTGAAGCGCCACTCCTCCTCCAGGCCGGTGAGGGCCGGGAAGTCAGCGACGTCGTACGAGCGCAGCGCCTGCGACTTGGTGCTGGGCGGCGCGGAAGCCTGGGTAGTCATTTCTTCCTTGGTCTGTTCTGCGACGACGGTGTCAGGTGCTCGGTCGGGGCGGGCGGCGTCAGCCGACCGCACCCTCCATCTGGAGCTCGATCAGGCGGTTGAGCTCCAGGGCGTACTCCATCGGGAGCTCCTTGGCGATCGGCTCGATGAAGCCGCGCACGATCATGGCCATCGCCTCGTCCTCGCTCAGGCCCCGGCTCATCAGGTAGAAGAGCTGGTCGTCACTGATCTTGGAAACGGTCGCCTCGTGCCCCATCGACACGTCGTCCTCGCGGATGTCGACGTACGGGTAGGTGTCCGAGCGGGAGATGGTGTCGACCAGCAGCGCGTCGCACTTGACCGTGCTGCGGCTGTGGTGCGAACCCTCCAGCACCTGCACCAGACCCCGGTACGAGGTGCGGCCGCCGCCCCGGGCGATCGACTTCGACACGATGGTCGAGGAGGTGTGCGGCGCGGCGTGCACCATCTTGGCGCCGGCATCCTGGTGCTGACCCTCGCCGGCCATCGCCACCGAGAGCACCTCACCCTTGGCGTGCTCACCGGTCATGTAGACCGCCGGGTACTTCATGGTCACCTTGGAGCCGATGTTGCCGTCGACCCACTCCATGGTCGCGCCCTCGTGGCAGACGGCGCGCTTGGTGACCAGGTTGTAGACGTTGTTCGACCAGTTCTGGATGGTCGTGTAGCGGCAGCGCGCGTTCTTCTTCACGATGATCTCCACGACCGCGCTGTGCAGCGAGTCGGAGGAGTAGAGCGGCGCGGTGCAGCCCTCGACGTAGTGCACGTACGCACCCTCGTCGACGATGATCAGCGTCCGCTCGAACTGGCCCATGTTCTCCGTGTTGATCCGGAAATAGGCCTGCAGCGGGATCTCCACGTGCACACCCTTCGGCACGTAGATGAACGAGCCACCGGACCACACGGAGGTGTTCAGTGCGGCGAACTTGTTGTCGCCCACCGGGATCACCGTGCCGAAGTACTCCTTGAAGACGTCCTCGTGCTCGCGCAGTGCCGTGTCGGTGTCCAGGAAGAGAACACCCTGCTCCTCAAGGTCCTCGCGGATCTTGTGGTAGACGACCTCGGACTCGTACTGCGCGGCGACGCCGGCGACCAGTCGCTGCTTCTCCGCCTCCGGGATGCCCAGCCGGTCGTAGGTGTTCTTGATGTCCTCGGGCAGGTCCTCCCAGCTGGTGGCCTGCTTCTCCGTCGACCGCACGAAATACTTGATGTTGTCGAAGTCGATCCCGCTGAGGTCCGCGCCCCAGGCCGGCATCGGCTTACGGCCGAACAGCCGCAGGCCCTTCAGCCGCAGGTCGAGCATCCACGCCGGTTCGTTCTTCTTGGCCGAGATGTCCCGCACCACCGCCTCGTTGATGCCGCGCTGGGCGACCGCCCCGGCGGCGTCCGGGTCGGACCAGCCGTACTCGTACCGACCCAGGGCGGCAAGCTGCTCTTCCTGGGTCTGGGGCTGGACGATCTGCTCGGTCATCTATCTGTCCTCACAGTGGTGACGGGATTACCGGATTGAGCACGCCCCGGCTGGGTCGGAATGTGCGTGGTGCACACCCCGTCGCCGTGCGCGATGGTGGCAAGGCGCTGCACGTGGGTGCCGACCAGACGGGAGATCACCGCGGTCTCGGCCTCGCACAGCTGGGGAAACTCGGCGGCCACATGCGCCACCGGGCAATGATGTTGGCAGAGCTGACCGCCAGAGGCGATCGTGGTCGCATTGGCAGCGTAGCCCTCGGCGGTGAGCGCTGCGGCGAGTGCCTCGGCTCGCGCGAGGGGGTCGTCGCCAGCGTCCTCCATGGCCGCGCGACAGCGCGACTCCAGGGCGGACACCTGCTCGGTGGCGAACGCCTCGACCGCGTCCGACCCGCCGCTGCGGGCGATCCACCGCAGCGCGGCGGTGGCCATGTTGTCGTAGTGATGGGTGCCACAGCGGACCCGGCCGGCCTCGGTCAGCATGAACACCTTGGCCGGGCGCCCCCGCCCGCGGCCGCTCTGCACGGTCTGCTCGCGGGCGTACACGTCACCATCAGCGAGCATCGCGTCCAGGTGCCGGCGGATCGCCGCCGGGCTGAGCCCGAGGGCCACGCCGAGCTGCGCGGCGGTGGTGGCCCCCCGCTCCAGCAGCAGCTGGGTGACCCGGTCGCGGGTGGAGATCTCGGCCGCCGTGGCGCCACCAGGTGCCGCCGACGTGGTCACGACCGGCGCAGACGCGGACGCACCGACGGCCGGGACAGCCGTCGGCTGGTGCCCGGAGAGCGCCGCCGCGTTTTTCACAACGCCAACGTTACGTAATTACCCGGAGGGTCGCAAACCCAGGCCCCGGTGATCCGAACCACCGGGCCGACGGAGTCGGACGAACCTCGATCACTACGGTGCGTAGGATTTGCGCCGTGAACCGAATCGTCCGTCCGGTCTCCGGCACCCTGCTGCGCCGTCTCGCGCTCGCCTCGATCATCGCGAACGTGGGCGTCGTCGTCACCGGCGGGGCCGTCCGCCTGACCGCCTCGGGCCTCGGTTGCCCCACCTGGCCCCGGTGCACCGACGATTCGTACGTCACCTCGTCCGAGTTGGGCGTGCACGGGGTGATCGAATTCGGCAACCGGATGCTGGGCTTCGCCGTGGGCCTGATCGCACTGGCCACCGTTCTGGCGGTGCTGACGCACCGGCCGCGCCGACCGGGGCTGCTGGCGCTGGCCGTCGCGGTCTTCCTCGGCATACCCGCGCAGGCGGTGATCGGTGGCATCACCGTGCTCACCAACCTCAACCCGTGGGTGGTCGGGCTGCACTTCCTCGCCTCGATGGCCGTGATCGCCGCCGCGTACGCCCTCTGGCAGCGCATCGGCGACCCCGACGGCCCGACCGTGGCCGTGGTGCCCACACCGCTGCGCGCGCTGGCCCGGATCACCACCGGCGTCGGCCTCGCGGTGCTGGTCTTCGGCACCTGGGTGACCGGCAGTGGCCCACACGCCGGTGACCACGGCGCGGCCCGCAACGGCCTGGACCCAGAGTCGATCTCGCAGGTGCACGCGGACGGGGTCTTCCTACTGATCGGCCTCTCGGTGGCGCTGATCTTCGCGTTCCGCGCCGTCGGTGCGCAGCGGGCCACCCGTGCCGCGATCGTCCTTGTCGCCGTGGAACTGGGCCAGGGCGTAATCGGCTTCGTGCAGTACTTCACCCATGTGCCGGCGCTCCTGGTCGGCGCGCACATGTTCGGCTCCTGCCTGGTGCTGCTGGCCACCCTCTCGGTGCAATGGTCGACCCGCGAGCGCCGCCCCGTCGCCCCGGCACCCGAGGCCACCCCGGCCGACGACGCCACCCCGGTCCCAGTCACCGTCTGACGTCACGCCACCCCGCCTCGCGCCTCGCGCCTCGCGCCTCGCGCCCCGCGCCCCGCGCCCCGCGCCCCGCGCCCCGCGCCCGGATCAAACACAACATCAGGGATGTTGCTGCCTCCGGCGCGCGGGAGGCAGCAACATCCCTGATGTTGTGCGGATCTTGCTCATGAGCGCTCCCCCCGGCTGGCCGAGGCGGAACTTCGAGCGCTAGCGCCCACCGAGATCGTGCTCGATGCTGGAAGTAGTGGTCACGAAGCGCTCGGAGGCCACTACAGCCAGGATTTTGCGCGATCTTGCGGACGACGCAATGTCGCGACCGCCCGCCCGACCGGCCGCCCAACCGCCTGCCTGCCTGCCCGGCCGCCCGCCCGACCGGCCGGCCTAGGATTCGAACAACTTCGGGGAACTTGCTGGGTCCTGACGGAATGAGGCACCAACTTCACCGAAGTTGCGCGGATCTTGGAGGCCGCGAGGGCGCGGCACGACGCCCGGGTCGGGTCAGGTACGGCGGGCCAGGTGGGTGGCGATCGCGGCAGCGAGACGGTCGGGGGCTCCGTCGGCGTACCCGATGAACAGCGACGGCTCGGTCAGCTCCAGCTCGACCAGCACCGGCTCGCCGTCCGGGCCGGGGATCAGGTCGACCCGGGCGTAGAGCAGCTGCCGTGTGCCGCCGGGCACCGCGGCGAGGGTTTTCTCGGCCACTGCCAGCTGTTCGGGTCGGGCGGTACGGGCGGTGATCTCCTCGGCCTTGTAGAGCCCGTCCGGGCCGAAGTCGGGCCCGGTCAGCATCGGGCCCTTGCGGATCGCGTGGCTGAAGGTGAGCCCGTCCGGGCCGGCGAGGAAGAGCAGTGCCGTCTCGCCCTCGGTGTCGACGGCGCGCAGGTACGGCTGGACCATGGTCACCCGGCCGGCGTCGGAGAGTCGGCGGACGTGGGCGGCGGCCAGGTCCCGGTGTTCCGGGTCGGCCAGGTCGTACCGGCCGGTGTCCTGACTGCCGGCGCTGACCGCGGGTTTGAGCACGTACTCGCCGGTCTCCGCGGGTGGCAGCCAACTCTCCCCCGGCTCGACCCACGACGTCGGTACGGTCGGCACCCCGGTGGCGCTCAGCTCGGCGAGGTAGCGCTTGTCGGTGTTCCAGCGAACCACGTCGGCCGGGTTGACCAGCGCCGCAACGGTTGCCGCCCAGGCGACGAACTCGTTGCGGCGCAGCGCGTAGTCCCAGGGTGAGCGGAGCACGACCAGGTCGTAGGAGGACCAGTCGATATCGGGGTCGTCCCAGACCGCGGTCTCGACCGCGATGCCACGTGCGGCGAGCGGGGCGAGGACGAGCCGGTCATCGGGGTCGAGATCGACCAGGTCGGCACAGGTGACGAGAGCGACCCGGGGTTTCCCCCGGGTCGACTGGTGGTGGGTGGTCAATTCAGCTACCTATTCAGCGGGCCATCGTGCGCCGGGCCATCGACCGCCAGAGGTCGTTGCTCGGGCGCATCTGGTCCATCAGTTCACGCTCCCAGGCGTTCTCGACGGCGACTCCCGCCTTGGCGCACGCCTCCCGTGCGGTGACGGTGTCGTCGGCGAACTGGTCGCCCCACTCACCGTCTGCGCCCACGAGGACGATTCGCGCGCCACGCTTGCCGACGTACTCGATGACCGCCTTCGCGCCGCCGTGTCCGGCGGCGAACGCCTTGAGGCCCGCAACCAGGCCGTGGGGCGTCTGCTCGCCGGCGGTCTGCTCGGCCGTCAGCGTCGTATCGGAACCATCTGCCATGACGCGAAGCCTAAGCAGACTTGCACCCTCCCGGGCGAGAACCATGAACCTTTTGTGATGCCAATTACCTAAGGGTTTAAGGATGACCACAGGTTTGCTGTCCGAATATATCCGGACTTCTCCGCCCAAAGCGCCCCGACAAACCAACGCTCAACTGTCGCAGGTTGAGCCGATCCGACTCATGCCGAAAGTTACTCTGATGTGACGTTAAACCCGGACAACTCATCCATGGCCGTAATTAGTCAGGTGATCATCGCCGGCGCCGTCGCCGCCGGGCGAAGCCCGCCGCACTGTCAACCGCGCGAAGCCCACCGCGCGAGGCCCACCGCGCGAGGCCCACCGCGCGAGGCCCACCGCGCGAAGCCCACCGCGCGCGGCGCCCACCAGGCGCAAGCCGCAGACCGGGAACGGGTCAGATCAGCGCGTCGAGCGCGACGGCCACGAACACGATCGTCAGGTACGTCGTCGACCAGTGGAACAGCCGCATCGGCTTGACCGCCTCGCCGCGCGTCGCGCGTCGGCAGAGTCGGTGCGCCTCCACCACGAAGATGGCACCCACCACCAGGGTCGGCACCCCGTAGATCGCGCTGAGCCCCAGCGGCCACACAGCCAGGGAGGTGAGCACGGTGAGCCACGCGAAGATCAGGATCTCGGCGTTCACCCGGCGGATGGAGGCCACCACCGGCAGCATCGGGATCCCGGCCCGGGCGTAGTCGTCCTTGTACTTCATGGCGAGGGGGTAGAAGTGCGGCATCTGCCAGAAGAAGACCACCGCGAAGAGCCCCCAGGCGGCTGGCGCCAGTGAGCCGGTCACCGCCGCCCACCCGATCAGCACCGGGGCCGCTCCGCAGGCGCCGCCCCAGAAGGTGTTCGTCGGGGTGGAGCGCTTGAGCCACAGGGTGTAGACGACGTCGTAGTAGACGATCGCGGCAAGGGTCAGCCCGGCGGCAAGCAGATTCGTGAACGCCGCCATCAGGACGATCGAGATCGCCGCCAGCACCAGACCGAAGACCAGGGCGTTGCGCGGCGACACGGTGTGCGCCGGCAGCGGTCGACGCTTGGTACGCCGCATCAACTGGTCGATGTCGCGGTCGATGTAGCAGTTGAGCACGCTGGCCGCGCCGGCGGCGAGCGAGCCACCGATCAGCACGATGGCCATCAGCCACAGCGACGGGAGTCCTCCGTCGGCGAGCATCATCGCCGGGATGGTGGTGACCAGCAGCAGTTCCACGATCCGCGGCTTGGTGAGCGCCACGTACGCCGAAATGACCGCGCGTACGTCCCGCCGGGCCACCGGACCCTCGGCAGCCCGTGCCGGGGGCTGCCCGGCCGGGTTGCTCGCGGGGCGCTCGGTGATCATGCTCACGGATTGCCACCTTCCGGCATCGGCACGGGGAGATCGGATCGGTCGGACCCGCTTGGGTCCGCACACCGACCCACACACTACGCGTCGTCGTTTTGGCTGCCCGGCCGACCCGACAACGGTGCGGGCCGTCACACCACCGGGGTTGAACCGGGCATTCGAATCGTCACGTAGCGCACACCATGCAGAGATCCCTGGGCGCGCGTTTAGGCACGCTCGATAAGGTCACCAATGAGGGTTCCGCCCATCTGCCGAGGAGCACAACCATCGTGGCTGCCAAACGACCCGAGCACTCCGCACTGAACTGGTCCGACCTCGATCGCCGGGCCGTCGATACCGTCCGCGTGCTGGCCATGGACGCCGTAGAGAAATCCGGCAACGGCCACCCGGGCACCGCGATGAGCCTCGCGCCCGCGGCGTATCTCCTTTTCAACCGCGTCATGCGGCACAACCCGGCCGACCCGAACTGGCCTGGCCGGGACCGGTTCGTACTCTCCGCCGGGCACTCCAGCCTGACTCTCTACATCCAGCTGTTCCTATCCGGCTACCCGCTGAGCCTGGACGACCTGAAGTCGCTGCGGCAGTGGGGTTCACAGACGCCGGGTCACCCCGAGCACGGGCACACCCCGGGCGTGGAGACGACCACCGGCCCGCTCGGGCAGGGCCTGGGCAACGCGGTCGGCATGGCCATGGCGGCCCGCCGCGAGCGCGGCCTGTTCGACCCAGAGGCCGAGCCGGGCGCGTCGGTCTTCGACCACGACATCTGGTGCATCGTCTCCGATGGCGACATCGAGGAGGGCATCAGCCACGAGGTCAGCGCCCTCGCCGGGCACCAGCAGCTGGGCAACCTCACGGTGATCTACGACGACAACGAGATCTCGATCGAGGACGACACCCGCATCGCCAAGAGCGAGGACGTGGCCGCCCGTTACGAGGCGTACGGCTGGCACGTGCAGACCGTCGACTGGCGCAGCGGGGACGCCGACCAGGGCGACTACCACGAGGACGTCGAGGCCCTGCACGGCGCGCTGCTGGCCGCCAAGGCGGAGACCGGGCGCCCCTCCTTCATCGCGCTGCGCACCATCATCGGCTGGCCCGCGCCCAACAAGAAGAACACCGGCAAGATCCACGGTTCGGCGCTCGGCGCCGACGAGGTGAAGGCCACCAAGCGGATCCTCGACTTCGACCCGGAGCAGACCTTCCAGGTCGACGAGGACGTGCTCGGCCACGCCCGCACGGTGATGGGCCGCGGCTCCGACGCGCAGCAGGCGTGGACCGCCTCGTTCGACGCCTGGAAGAAGGCCAACCCGGAGCGCACCGCGCTCTACGAGCGGATGACCGGCCGGGTGCTGCCGAACGGCTGGACCGACGCGCTGCCGGTCTTCCCCGCCGACGCCAAGGGTGTGGCCACCCGCGCCGCCTCCGGCAAGGTGCTGGAAGCTCTGGCACCGGTGCTGCCGGAGCTGTGGGGCGGTTCGGCCGACCTGGCCGAGAGCAACAACACCACCATGAAGGGCGAGCCGTCGTTCATCCCGGCCGCGCACGCCACCAAGGACTTCCCCGGTCACGAGTACGGCCGCACGCTGCACTTCGGCATCCGTGAGCACGGCATGGGCGCGATCCTCAACGGCATCGCGCTGCACGGCGGCACCCGCCCGTACGGCGGCACGTTCCTGGTGTTCAGCGACTACATGCGCCCGTCGGTCCGATTGGCCGCGCTGATGAAGCTGCCGGTCACCTACGTGTGGACGCACGACTCGATCGGCCTCGGCGAGGACGGCCCGACCCACCAGCCGGTGGAGCACCTGACGGCGCTGCGCGCCATTCCGGGCCTGGACGTGGTCCGTCCGGCGGATGCCAACGAGACCGCCTGGGCGTGGCGGCAGGCGCTGGAGCACACCGATCGTCCGACCGCCATGGCGTTGAGCCGTCAGGCGCTGCCGACCCTGGACCGCGACGTGCTGGGCAGCGCTGAGGGGGTCACCAAGGGCGGCTACGTGCTGGCCGAGGCGTCCAACGGCAAGCCGCAGGTGATCATCGTCGGCACCGGTTCCGAGGTGCAGCTCTGCCTGACCGCCCGGGAGCGGCTGGAGGCCAACGGCACCCCGACCCGGGTGGTGTCGATGCCCTGCCAGGAGTGGTTCTACGAGCAGGATGAGGCGTACCGGGAGTCAGTGCTGCCGCGTGGGGTAAAGGCACGGGTGAGCGTGGAAGCGGGTATCGCGATGTCCTGGCGCGGCGTCGTTGGCGACCTCGGCGAGAGCGTCAGCCTGGAGCACTACGGCGCGAGTGCCCCGTACACCGTGCTCCTGGAGCAGTTCGGGTTCACCCCCGACCGGATCGTTGCGGCGGCGCACGCCTCGCTGGCCCGGGTGGGCGACATCACCGGTTTCACGACCGGCAACTGAGGGAGCGTGGACGGCATGACCGACAAGCTGAATGAGCTGACCGCCGCAGGCGTGGCGGTCTGGCTCGACGATCTTTCCCGGGTCCGACTGAGTTCCGGCGGGCTGGACCAGCTCCGCCGCGAAAAGCACGTGGCCGGAGTCACCACCAACCCGACGATCTTCGCGAAGGCGCTGAGCGACGCCGACGAGTACAACTGGCAGTTGCGCGACCTCGCCATCCGCGGGGTGGAGGTCGAGGAGTCGGTGCGCATGCTCACCACGTACGACGTGCGGTGGGCCTGCGACGTGATGCGCCCGTCGTACGACGCGAGCGCCGGTATCGACGGTCGGGTCTCCATCGAGGTCGACCCCCGCCTGGCGCACAAGAGCGACCGGACGGTGGCCGAGGCCAAGGCGCTGTGGTGGCTCGTCGACCGCCCCAACCTCTACATCAAGATCCCGGCAACCGAGGCCGGTCTCCCGGCGATCACCGCGACCCTGGCCGAGGGGATCAGCGTCAACGTCACGCTGATCTTCGGTCTGGACCGCTACTCGGCCGTGATGGAGGCGTTCCTCGCCGGCCTGGAGCAGGCCAAGGCCAACGGCCACGACCTGTCCACCATCGGCTCGGTGGCGTCGTTCTTCATCTCCCGGGTCGACTCCGAGATCGACAAAAGGCTGGAGAAGGTCGGCTCCGAGCAGGCCAAGGCGCTCAAGGGCAAGGCAGCCATCGCCAACGCCCAGCTCGCGTACGAGCGCTACACGCAGGTCTTCTCCTCCGACCGCTGGCAGGCGCTCGCCGACGCGGGCGCGCACCCGCAGCGGCCGCTGTGGGCGTCCACCTCGACGAAGAACCCGGACTACCGCGACGTGATCTACGTCGAGGAGCTGATCGCCCCCGGCACGGTCAACACGATGCCGGAGTCGGTCATCCACGCGTACGCCGATCACGGTGAGACCCGTGGCGACACCATCACCGGCTCCTACGAGGCTGCTCGCAAGGTCTTCGCGGGCCTGGAGTCGGTCGGGGTCGACATGGACGACGCGATCGCCACCCTGGAGCGCGAGGGCGTGGAGAAGTTCGAGGCCAGCTGGCAGGAGCTGCTTGAGGGCGTCCGCAAGTCGCTGCAGGCGGCGGGTGCCGGCAAGGGCTCGCCGAACAAGGCCGCCAAGGGCAACGCCAAGGCCGCCGAGAAGACCGGTGGTGAGTCATGAGCGAGCAGATCAGCAAGCTCAGCGTCCGGGAGCCTCGTGCCGCCGCCGAGCGAAGCGAGGTCACGGCATGAGTGATCTTCTCGCTGGGCCGGTGGAGGCAGCCGCCGGGCTGGCCGTCTACGGCGCGGACGCGGTCGACAAGTCCGCGCCCGCCTCGGCCCGGGAGGCGCTGGTCAAGGCCGGCGTCCCGGGCAAGCTGGCGGGCAAGGACGCGAGCCTGTGGGGTCCGGACGCCGAAGCCGAGGCGAAGATCCGGCTCGGCTGGGTGGACACCCACCAGCGCAGCCGGGAGCTGCTGGTGCAGCTGGCCGAGCTGACCGCGGAGCTGGCCGATCTGGACCACGTGGTGCTCGCCGGCATGGGCGGCTCGTCATTGGCCCCCGAGGTGATCACCCGGACCCTGGGTCGTCCACTGACCGTGCTGGACACCACCGACCCGGGTCAGGTCCGTGCGGCGCTCGGTGACCGACTGGAGCGCACCGTGGTGGTGGTGGCCAGCAAGTCCGGGTCGACGGTGGAGACCGACAGCCACCGACGCGCCTACTGGCAGGCGTTCCTGGACGCCGGGATGACCGAGGCGGAGGCCGGTCGGCACTTCGTCATCGTCACCGACCCGGGCTCGCCACTGGAGACCACCGCAACCGAGATGGGCGCGTTCACCGTGCTCGCCGACCCGAACGTCGGCGGCCGGTACTCGGCGCTGACCGCGTTCGGCCTGGTGCCCTCGGCGTTGGCCGGGGTCGAGGTCGCGGAGTTGCTCGACCAGGCCGACGCGCTGGCCGCGTCGCTCGGCGGCGACCGGAACAATCCGGCGCTGGCGCTGGGCGCCGCCCTGGGTGCCGCGGCGACGCTGGCCCAGGACAAGGTCGCCCTGGTGTCCGACGGCACCGGCATCGAAGGCCTCGGCGACTGGGCTGAGCAGCTGATCGCCGAGTCGACCGGCAAGGCCGGGGTGGGCATCCTCCCGGTGGTCGTGGAGTCCCCGCAGAGCCCCGGCGCCACCGGTGCGGACGTGCTGACCGTCAGCTACGGCGGCGCGCTCGCTGCCGGTGACGTGCCGGGTGGCGGCGCCACCCCGGACGTGGCCGTCAACGGCCCGCTGGGCGCGCAGTTCCTGGCCTGGGAGTACGCCACCGCCGTGGCCGGCGTGGTGCTCGGCATCGACCCGTTCAACCAGCCGAACGTCACCGAGTCCAAGGAGAACACCAACAAGATCCTGGCCTCGGGTCTGCCGGCGGAGACGCCGTCGTTCACCGAGGGCGCGATCGAGGTGTACGCCCCGCAGGGCGCTCCCGGAGACCTGGCCGGGGTGCTGCGTTGGCTGCTCGACGGGCTGGGCGACGACGGCTACCTCGCGGTGATGGCGTACCTCGACCGGTTCGCCGACGCCGACGCGGCCCGGCTGCGGCCGCTGCTGGCCCAGGCGGGTGGACGGCCGGTGACCTTCGGCTGGGGGCCGCGGTTCCTGCATTCGACGGGCCAGTACCACAAGGGCGGCCCACAGGTGGGCAGCTACCTCCAGGTGACCGGCGCGGTCGCCGAGGACCTGGAGGTACCGGGCAAGCCGTACACCTTCGGTGAGTTGCAGGCGGCGCAGGCCGCCGGGGACCGGCAGGCCCTCGCCGGCCGCAAGCGGCCGGTGCTGCGGCTGCATCTGACCGACCGTGCCTCCGGCGTCGCCCAACTGCTCGACGCGGTGGGTGATCTGCGGGCGTGAGGATGGACGACGTGACTGAAGCGGAAGCGAGGGGGCACCGTGAGCGCGAGGAGTGAGCCGGGGTTGCGAGCCCCGCAGTCGCGAACCGAAGGTGACTCGGTGAATCCGCTACGCGACCCGCAGGACCGCCGGTTGCCCCGGATCCCGGAGCCCTGCGCTCTGGTGATCTTCGGGGTGACCGGCGACCTGGCCCGTAAGAAGCTGCTCCCCGCCGTCTACGACCTGGCGAACCGGGGGCTGCTGCCGCCCGGCTTCGTGGTGCTCGGTTTCGCGCGCCGCGACTGGGGTGACGGCGATTTCGAGACCCTTGCCTGCGAGGCGGCCCGCAAGCACGCCCGTACCCCCTGGCGGGACGAGGTGTGGGCACGCCTGGCCGGCAACATCAAGTTCGTTGGTGGGTCGTTCGACGACGACGCCGCGTTCGACCAGCTCGCCTCGACGCTGGACGACCTGCGGCAGACCCACGGCATCACGGGCAACGCGGCGTTCTACTTCTCCATCCCACCGGCCGCGTTCCCCGTCGTGCTCAAGCAACTGGCCCGCACCGGGATGGCCGACAACGAGAAGTCCGGCGGTTGGCGCCGGGTCGTGGTGGAGAAGCCGTTCGGTAACGACCTGCCCTCGGCGAAGGCGCTCAACGACCTCGTCGACGACGTGTTCACCCGGCAGGACGTCTTCCGGATCGACCACTACCTGGGCAAGGAGACGGTTCAGAACATCCTCGCCCTGCGGTTCGCCAACAACCTGTTCGAGCCGCTGTGGAACTCCAAGTACGTCGACTCGGTGCAGATCACCATGGCCGAGGATGTCGGCATCGGCACCCGCGCCGGCTTCTACGACACGGTCGGCACCGCCCGCGACGTCCTGCAGAACCACCTCCTGCAACTTCTCGCCCTGGTGGCGATGGAGGAGCCGACCAGCTTCGACGCCGACGAGATCCGGGCCGAGAAGCTGAAGGTGCTCAAGGCCATCACCCTGCCCAAGGACGTCGCCCGGGACACCGTACGCGGCCAGTACCTGCCCGGCTGGGTCGGTGGCGAACGCGCGGTCGGGTACCTGGAGGAGCGGGACGTGCCCAGCGACTCCACCACGGAGACGTACGTGGCGGTGCGGCTGGGCATCCAGAACCGCCGCTGGGCGGAGGTGCCGTTCTACATCCGGGCCGGCAAACGTCTGCCTCGGCGGGTCACCGAGGTCGCCATCATGTTCAAGAAGGCGCCGCACCTGCCGTTCAACGACGCCGACATGGAGTCGCTGGGCAACAACCAACTGGTCATCCGGGTGCAGCCGGACGAGGGCGTGGTGCTCAAGTTCGGTTCGAAGGTGCCGGGCACCACGATGGAGGTCCGCGACATCGCGATGGACTTCCAGTACGGCGAGGCGTTCACCGAGTCCAGTCCTGAGGCGTACGAGCGGCTGGTGCTGGACGTGCTGATCGGTGACCGCACCCTGTTCCCGGACGCGGCCGAGGTCGAGCAGAGCTGGCAGGTGATCGACCCGCTGGAGCACGCCTGGGCGGGCACCACGCCGGAGCCGTACCGGGCCGGAGAGTGGGGGCCGCGGGCCTCCGACGAGATGCTGGCCCGCGAGGGCCGCGCCTGGCGGCGCGCGTGAGCGAGCGCAGCGAGCTCACCATGACGCAGAGCAGGAGGCTCCAGTGATCGGGCTGTGGGACACCACCGGCAACGAGGTGGTCAAGGCGCTCGCCGCCGAGCGGCGCAGCGCCGGTGGGGTGGCCAGTGGCATGGCGCTCACCCTGATCGTGGTGGTCGACGAGAAGCGGGTCCGCGAGGCGGAGGCGGCGGCGACGATCGCCGCCGCCGCCCACCCGTGCCGGCTGGTGGTGGTGGTTCGCTCCGAGATCGAGCGGGACCGCAGCCGGCTGGACGCGGAGATCGTGGTCGGTGGCCGCCTCGGTCCGGGCGAGGCGGTGGTCACCCGGATGTACGGTCGGCTGGCCCTGCACGCCGAGTCGGTCGTGATGCCGCTACTCGTCCCCGACGTGCCGGTGGTCACCTGGTGGCACGGCGAGCCGCCGGCGGAGATCGCCACCGACTTCCTCGGGGTGGTCGCCGACCGGAGGATCACCGACTCCGCGCAGGCCGCCGACCCGGTGGAGGCGCTGCGGCAGCGTGCCCGCGACTACGCACCGGGCGACACGGACCTGGCGTGGACCCGGATCACCCCGTGGCGGACCCTGGTCGCCGGGGCGTTCGACACCGCCAGCGAGCGGGTTGTCGAGGCGACAGTGGTCGCGCCGCCCACCGACCCGACGGCGACGCTGATGGTCGGTTGGCTGTCCAGCCGACTCGGCATCACCCCGCACCGGGTGGACACCGACGAGTTCCCCCGGATGCGGGAGGTGCGGTTGAGCTGCGCCAACGGCGACCAGCTGACGCTGACCCGTGAGGACAGCATGGCGGTGTTCCGGCGGACGGGCCAGGACGACCGGGCCCTGCCGCTGGTCCGTCGACCCCTCGGTGACGAACTGGCCGAGGAACTGCGGCGCCTGGACGCCGACCAGGTGTACGCGGAGGCGCTGGGCGCGACGGCCGGGCTGCGTGGGCTGGAGCAGCGTTCCCCGCAGCGGGTGCACGTCTGGAAGGATCCGGCCACCGCGCAGCGCGCCGAGGCCGGGGTCGCCGCGCACACCGGCACGAGCGGCGAGGGCTGAGCCCAGCCGGAGCACGACCTCGGGGCAGGGCCGGGTTGATTCCAGGCCCTGCCCCCGCAACTCCGGGGCATCCGCCCCGCCACCTCGGCCACACCGGCCCGGGCCCGACGCGACAGCGACCGCACCGCGGTCTGAGAGACAAAGGCGCAACCCATGAGTGAGGCGAGTGTCGCCGTCCACGCCGACGCCGACCTGCTGGCGCAGGCCGTGGCGGCCCGGTTGCTGGTGAAGCTGCTCGATGCCCAGGCTGACCGGGGCGAGGCCTCGGTGGTGCTCACCGGTGGGCGGATCGCCGCGGCCGTGTACCGGGCGGTGGCGACGCTGCCGGCCCGCGACGCGGTCGACTGGTCCCGCGTCGACGTGTGGTGGGGTGACGAGCGGTTCCTGCCCGCCGGTGACCCGGAGCGCAACGAGACGCAGGCCCGAGCCGCCCTGCTGGACGTGGTGCCGCTGGACCCGGCCCGGGTGCACCCGATGCCGGCCTCGGACGGCCCGGCCGGCAACGACCCTGAGGCGGCGGCAGCCGCGTACGCCGAGGAGTTGGCGCGCGCCGCCCGGCCCGGGCATGCCACGCTGCCGCACTTCGACGTGCTGATGCTGGGCGTCGGCGAGGACGGGCACGTGGCCTCGGTCTTCCCCGAGCACCCGGTGCACTACGAGACCCGGCCGGTCAGTGCCGTGCGGGGCAGCCCCAAGCCGCCGCCGATGCGGACCACGCTCACCCTGCCGGCGATCAACACCGCCGAGGAGATCTGGTTGGTGGCCGGGGGCGCCGACAAGGCGCGCGCGGTAGGTATGGCGTTGGCCGGCGCGGGGCCGGTGCAGTTGCCTGCCGCAGGGGTGCACGGCGTCGGCCGTACCCGCTGGCTGTTGGACCGGGCGGCGGCAGCCGACGTTCCCGCCCGTCTCCGCAGCCTGCGCTGACGGCGGGGCTCGTCTACTCGCCTCGGCGGCGGCGTAGCGCGGCGAGGGCCTCGGCCAGCAATGCCTCGCCCTCCTCAGCGGTACGCCGCTCCTTCACGTACGCCAGGTGGCTCTTGTACGGTTCGGCGCGGACCCGGCCTGGCGGGTTCTGCGCGTCCCGGCCGGCGGGTAGGCCGCACCGGGGGCAGTCCCACAGGGCCGGCGCCTCGGCGTCCGCGGCGATCCGGATGTTGATCCGGTGGTCGTTGCGGCACCAGTAGGTGACGTCCTGTCGGGGGGCGGGTTGGTGCCGCTCGTCGGGGCGCATGGGTGCGGACCCGACTCGGGCGCCGCGGATGACATTGCCACTGGGCACGGCTGCTCGCTCCTGTCGTCGGAGGGGACCCGCCGTCTTTTCAGGGGTGGCCGGCGGGCGACGCGGTGCAGCGGAGAAAAGCCTGCGCGCGGCCCGTCGAGTGACGGACCGCGCGCAGATTGTACGACTTGACGAGCTAGCTCAGGAGCCGCTGTTCATCTGGAGGCGGAGCCAGAGCCCGAGCCCGACGATGGCGGCGAACCAGACGACGCTCACCAGAACGGTGTAGCGGTCCAGGTTTTTCTCCGCGACCGAGGAGCCGGCGAGGCTGGAGCTGACGCCACCGCCGAACATGCTCGACAAACCGCCACCCTTGCCACGGTGCAGCAAGATCAGCATGGTGAGCAGAATGCTCGTGATGACCAGCAACACGATCAACGTGTATGCGAACCAGATCGGCATGGCTGGGGTCAGTTCCTCTCGTAGCGATCCTCGCCCGGTCTGATCGGGCACGGCGGCACCGACCGGCGGACGGGCGGTGTCAAGGATACCGAGCGATCAGCGGGCGAGGTGCTCCGGGAACCGGCAGATCTGAGCGAATTCCTCAGCGTCCAGGCTGGCGCCCCCCACCAGGCCCCCGTCCACGTCCGGCTGGGCCATGATCGAGGCGATGTTGGACGCCTTGACCGAGCCGCCGTAGAGGACCCGGACCTGGTCGGCGGTGTCCTGGCCGAAGCGTTCCGCCAGTCGCTGACGGACCGCCCCGCAGACCTCCTGGGCATCCTCCGGCGTCGCGGTCTTGCCCGTGCCGATCGCCCAGACCGGCTCGTACGCGATCACGACCTGCCGCACCTGCTCGGAGGTGAGCCCGGCGAGGCCCCCGTCGAGCTGGTCGGCGCAGTGCGCCACGTGGGTGCCCTGCTCGCGCACGTCCAAGCCCTCGCCCACGCAGAGGATCGGCGTCAGGCCGTGCGTCAGCGCCGCCTTCACCTTGGCGTTGACCAGGGCGTCGTCCTCGTGGTGGTAGGCCCGCCGCTCGGAGTGCCCGACCACCACGTAGGTGCAGCCGAGCTTGGCCAGCAGCGGACCGGAGATCTCCCCGGTGTACGCGCCAGACGCGTGCGCGGAGAGGTCCTGCCCGCCGTAGCCGATGAGCAGCTTGTCCCCGTCCACAGCGGTCTGCACGGTGCGCAGGTCGGTGAAGGGCGGCAGCACGACCGTCTCGACGTCGGTGAGCTGCTTCTCGGTGAGGCTCGCCGCCAGCTTCTGCACCAGCAGGTTGGCCTCGAGGTGGTTGAGGTTCATCTTCCAGTTGCCGGCCATCAACGGCCGACGGGTGGTGCTCGCCATTCAGTTCTCCAGGGCTGCGATGCCGGGGAGGGCCTTGCCCTCGAGGTATTCCAGGGAGGCGCCACCGCCGGTGGAGATGTGCCCGAAGGACGACTCGTCCAGCCCGAGGGCACGGACCGCCGCCGCCGAGTCGCCGCCACCGACGACGCTGAACGCGTCGGCCTTGGTGATGGCCTCGGCGATTCCCCGGGTGCCAGCCGCGAAGGCCGGCATCTCGAACACGCCCATTGGGCCGTTCCAGAAGATCGTCTTCGCCTGGGACAGTGCGGCGGTGAAGCCGGCCACCGTCTCCGGGCCGACGTCCAGGCCGAGCCGGTGGCTCGGGATGCCGTCGACGCGGACCGTGTCGTGCGCGGCATCCGGGGCGAACGCGTCCGCGACCACCACGTCGACCGGGAGCAGGATCTTGCCGCCGGACCGCTCCAGCAGGTTGCGGCAGGTCTCGACCATGTCCTTCTCCAGCAGCGAGGTGCCCACCTCCAGGCCCTGAGCCTTGAGGAAGGTGAAGCACATCCCGCCACCGATGAGCAGCCGATCGACCGTGGGCAGCAGCGCCTCGATCACGGCAAGCTTGTCGGACACCTTCGACCCACCGAGCACCACCACGTACGGCCGCTCCGGCTCACCGGTGAGCTTCGAGAGCACCTCGACCTCACGCAGCACCAGTCGGCCCGCGACGTGCGGCAGCCGGGCCGGCACGTCGAAGACGCTGGCGTGCTTGCGGTGCACGGCACCGAACGCGTCGTCCACGTACGCGTCGCCGAACGCGGCGAGCTGGTCGGCGAAGGCACCCCGCTCGGCCTCGTCCTTGCTGGTCTCACCCGCGTTGAAGCGCAGGTTCTCCAGCAGGGCGACCTGGCCGTCGGCCAGGTCCGCGACTGTGGAACGGGCGGAATCCCCGACGGTGTCGGTGGCGAAGTGCACCGGCGCACCGAGCAGCTCACCGAGCCGCCCGGCGACCGGACGGAGGCTGAACTGCGGATCCGGTGCACCCTTCGGGCGGCCCAGGTGCGAACAGACGACAACCTTCGCGCCAGCCTCGACAAGCGCGCCGAGGGTCGGCAGCACCGCGCGGATGCGGCCGTCGTCGCTGATGGCACCGGTCTGCTTGTCGAGCGGGACGTTCAGGTCGGCGCGCACCAGCACGCGCCGACCCGACACCCCCTCGGCGAGCAGGTCGTCGAGGGTCCGGATGCTCACAGCGAGCTACCGACCAGCTTGACGAGGTCGACGAGACGGTTGGAGTAGCCCCACTCGTTGTCGTACCAGCCGACGACCTTGACCTGGTTGCCAACGACCTTGGTCAGCGGCGCGTCGAAGATGCACGACGCCGGGTCCGTGACGATGTCGGTGGAGACGATCGGGTCCTCGTTGTAGACCAGGATGCCCTTGAGCGGGCCGTCCGCAGCGGCCTTCAGCGCGGCGTTGACCTCGTCCACGGTGGTCTCACGACCCACGTTGACGGTGAGGTCGGTGACCGAGCCGGTCGGGATCGGCACCCGCAGGGCGTACCCGTCGAGCTTGCCCTTGAGGTCCGGCAGGACCAGACCGATCGCCTTGGCGGCACCGGTGGAGGTCGGGACGATGTTCAGCGCGGCGGCCCGGGCACGACGCAGATCCGAGTGCGGCGCGTCCTGGAGGTTCTGGTCCTGGGTGTACGCGTGGATCGTCGTCATCAGACCGTGCTGGATGCCGAACGTGTCGTGCAGGACCTTCGCCATCGGGGCGAGGCAGTTGGTGGTGCACGAAGCGTTGGAGATGATGGTGTGCTTCGCCGGGTCGTAGGTGTCGTGGTTGACACCCATGACGACGGTGACGTCCTCGTTCTTCGCCGGGGCGGAGATGATGACCTTCTTGGCCCCGCCGTCGACGTGCGCCTTCGCCTTGGTGGCGTCGGTGAAGAAGCCGGTCGACTCGATGACGACGTCGGCGCCGACCTCGCCCCACGGCAGCTTCGACGGGTCCTTCTCGGCGTACGCCTTGATGGTCTTGCCACCGACGGTGATCTCGTCGGCGGTGGCCTTGACCTCGTACGGCAGGCGACCCAGGATGCTGTCGTACTTGAGCAGGTGGGCGAGCGTGGCGTTGTCGGTCAGGTCGTTCACCGCCACGACCTCGATGTCGGCGTCAGACGCCAGCACTGCCCGGAAGAAGTTACGGCCAATTCGGCCAAAGCCGTTGATGCCAACCCGGATGGTCACAGGTCCCATCTCCTCGCGTTCTGGTCCGCCGGCTTCAGACAACGGGCCGGCGGGAATGGTGTGCGCCGACCGTTGGATCCGGCCGTCGACGGTTCATCTCGGCCACCCCGCCGCGCGGTCTGAGGACCTGACCGCCCGAGGCGGTGGGCACGACGAGAAGTGCCGGTGTCGGCCCCCTTGCCGTACTCAGCGACCATATCCGAGCGCGCGAGACCACGCCGCGCCGGGTCGTGCTCCCGGGCGCACCGTGCGGTCCCACCGTCCTATCAGACCACGAGCATGTCGGGCGTGACGGCTGCTTCGGTATCCGGGATGCCGAGGTCGCGGGCCCGCTTGTCGGCCAGCGCCAGCAGCCGGCGGATCCGCCCGGCGATGGCGTCCTTGGTCAACGGCGGTTCGGCCAGCGCGCCCAACTCCTCCAGCGACGCCTGCCGGTGCTCCAGGCGCAGCCGCCCGGCGTCGGTCAGGTGGTTGGGCGCCTCCTCGGCGAGGATCTCCAGGGCGCGGGTGACCCGAGCGGCGGCGGCGACCGCGGCGCGCGCCGAGCGGCGCAGGTTGGCATCGTCGAAGTTGGCGAGCCGGTTGGCGGTGGCCCGCACCTCGCGGCGCACCCGGCGTTCCTCCCAGGCCAGCACGCTGGAGTGCGCGCCGATGCGGGTGAGCAGCGCGGCGATCGCGTCGCCGTCCTTGACCACCACCCGGTCCACGCCGCGCACCTCGCGGTTCTTGGCGGTGATGCCGATGCGGCGGGCCGCACCGACCAGCGCCAACGCCGACTCGGGCCCCGGGCAGGTGATCTCCAGGGCGCTGGAGCGGCCGGGCTCGGTGAGCGAACCGTGCGCCATGAACGCGCCCCGCCACGCGGAGACCGCGCAGCAGACGTTCGCCGCCACCACATGCGGGGGCAGCCCCCGCACCGGGCGACCCCGCACGTCGAGCAGGCCGGTCTGCCGGGCGAGTGCCTCGCCGTCCTTCACGACCCGCACGATGAAGTGGCTGCCCTTGCGCAGCCCACCGGAGGCCAGCACATGGATCTCGCTGGGATACCCGTAGACCTCGGCGACCTCCCGGCGCAGCCGCCGGGCCACCGCCCCGGTGTCCAACTCCGCCTCCACCACCACGCGGCCGGAGACGATGTGCAGCCCGCCGGCGAAGCGCAGCAGCGCCGCCATCTCCGCCCGCCGACAGCAGGGCTTGGGCACGTCGACCCGACTCAGCTCGTCCTTGACCGCGGCCGTCATCGCCATTGTGCGTCCCCTCACGGACCGGTTCCGGCGTGTCGCCGGAGATTACGTACGTGTCTAACGATCGGCGCGCAGGACAGGCACCAGCGCGGCGCCCAGGGCAGCCGGATCATGTCGGGGAGTGCCGTCGCTGACGGCGACGGGGGCGAGGACCAGGCGGGCACCCAGCGATTCTGCCGCACGTTCGACCGGTTCGGGGTCACCCACCGCCTTGGCATCGGCGAGCACGAGATCCACCTTCAGCTCGGGCAGGTACTGGTGCAGGGCCGCGAGATGGTCGGCGACGGAAAGCCCGAGGGTTTCCTTCTCCGCGGCGAGGTTCAGCGTGACCAGCCGTCGAGCCGAGGTCGACACGATCGCGTCGGCCAACTGTGGCACCAACAGGTGCGGAAGCACGCTCGTGTACCAACTGCCCGGCCCGAAGATCAACCAGTCCGCCGCCATGATCGCCTCGATGGCCTCGGCGCAGGCCGCCGGGGCGGCGGGGGTGAGACGCAGCGACTCGACCCGCCCGGTGGTGACGGCCACCTGGTGCTGGCCGCGCACAGTCTGCACCTCGTCGGGGGCGGCCGGGTCGGCACCGCGTACCCGCGCCTCGATGCCGACCGGCTGGCGGGACATCGGCAACACCCGGCCGACCGTGCCGAGCATCGCGCCGGCGTGTTCCAGCGCAGCCACCGGGTCCCCGAGCAACTCCATCAGACCGCAGAGCACCAGGTTGCCCACCGCGTGCCCGGCCAGCCCGTCCGCGCCGGTCGACGCCCCGTCGGTGCCGCGCCGGGCCGCGCCGTCCCGGTCCGGGTCGCCGCCCACCGCCGGGCCCGGATCGGTCGTTCCAGATCCGGGTACGCCCACCGGTACGGCCGCGAAGCGGTGCTGGAACAGCCCGGCGCTGCGCCGGGTGGCCGGGTGGTCCCCCGCCAGCGCCACCAGAGCCTGCCGCAGATCACCCGGAGGCAGCCCACCTCGCTCGGCGCGCAGGCGGCCACTGGAGCCGCCGTCGTCACCGACGGTGACCACCGCGGTGATATCGAAGTCGAGTTCGGGTGCGCAGTGGCGCAGCGCTCGCAGCGAGGCGGAGAGGCCGTGCCCACCGCCGAACGCCACCACCCGGCGGGCCGTCATTCGCGCCCCAGATCGCGGTGCTGGGCGTTGGCCGCCAGCCCCGAGTGGCGCAGCCGGCTGGCCAACTCCTCGGCGATGGCCACGCTGCGGTGCTTGCCGCCAGTGCAGCCCACGGCAACCGTCAGGTACCGCTTGCCCTCCCGCTCGAAGCCGGCAGTGGTGGCGTTGACCAGGTCGGCGTACGAGGCGACGAAGGCGTCCGCGCCCTCCTGACCCAGCACGTACGCGCTGACCGCCTCCTCCCGCCCAGTGTGCTCGCGCAACTCCGGCACCCAGTACGGGTTGGGCAGGAACCGGGCGTCCAGCACGAAGTCCGCGTCCGGCGGCAGGCCGTACTTGAAGCCGAACGACAACACGGTGACCCGCAGCCGGCGGGCGTCCTCCCCGCCGAACAACTCCTCGATGCGCCGACGGAGTTGGTTGACGTTGAGATGGCTGGTGTCGACGATGACGTCGGCCAGGTCGCGCGCCTCCTCCAGCAACCCGCGCTCCACGGCGATCCCGTCGGCCAGCCGCCCGTCGCCCTGCAACGGGTGCGAACGGCGAACGCTCTCGAACCGCCGGATCAGCACCTCGTCGTCCGCGTCGACGAAGACCACCCGGGGCGAGAACCCGCGCTCCTTGAGCTCCCGGATCGCCCCGGCCAGGTCGGTGGAGAAGGCCCGCGACCGCACGTCCAGCACCATCGCCGTACGCCGAGCGGCGCCGCCCGCCTTGAACGCCAACTCGGCCATGTCCAGCATCAGTGCCTGCGGCAGGTTGTCGACCACGTAGTAGCCGACGTTCTCCAACGCCCGGGCAACCGTGCTGCGCCCACCCCCGGAGACGCCGGTGACCACCACGAGGGTGGTTTCCGACTCGGCCGCCAGCTGCCCGTCAACGGCGTTCGGATCATCGATCCGTCCGCCGGCTGTGCGCGCCTCGCTCACCCGTACCCCCAAGCTGTGGCGCCGTGGCCGCCCTCGGCCGCGATTGGTCAATCAGCGACTCTATCCCGCCGCCCAGCCGACGGCCGGCACCCGTCGCGGCTCTTCCCTCGACCAGCCGCCGCGGGTCGCCCTCCCGACAGTCGCCGCCCTTGATGACGATCAGTAATTATCAATAAGCTCTTCGTGATCGTCGCAGGTCAGACCGACACTGGGAGGGTGCGATGCACGACCTTGCGGACAAGAACAAATACATCGGCTTCCTGTTCATGCGGATCAACCCGGAATACTTCGCCCTCGGCCGGGAGGGCATCCACGAGGTCTCCGCCGAGCACGCACGGGACCTGGGCCGCTTCGCCAAGCAGCTCACCCACGTCGTGACGACCGGGGTGAACGGCAAGTACGACCAGGTCACCATGGTCGAGGCCGACACCCTGGAGGAGATCAACGCAGCGGCCACCGCCTTCCGAATGGGCAACAAGGCCCGCTACATCGAGATCGTCGACATCGTGGTCGGAATGAAGGCCCCGCCGCGCGGCCTCGCCAACCGGTCCAGCCAGCCCAGCTGACCAGGTCGCCCGGCGCGCCCGCCACGCGGGTGCGCCGGGCGCTGTCGGGTCGGGTACGCCCGGCGCTGTCGGGCCCGCCACTCGGGTGCGCCGGGCGGGGGCTGTCGGGGTCGGCTCGTAGACTCCGCGAATGGCTTCTCCCACCGACCTGCGCACCGAGGACGCTCTGCCGGTGCTGCGCCGGGTGTTCGGCTACGACGCCTTCCGCGGTTTCCAGCAGGACGTGATCGACCATGTGGTCGCCGGCGGCGACGCGCTGGTGTTGATGCCCACCGGTGGCGGCAAGTCGTTGTGCTACCAGATCCCGGCCCTGGTCCGCGACGGGGTCGCGGTCGTCGTGTCCCCGCTGATCGCGCTCATGCAGGACCAGGTGGACGCGCTCACCGCGGTCGGCGTGCGTGCCGGGTTCCTCAACTCGACCCAGACCCTGGACGCCCGACGCCGAGTCGAGGCCGCCTTCGTCGCCGGCGAGCTGGACCTGCTCTACCTCGCCCCAGAGGCACTCGGCGTCCGGTCCACCCTCGCCCTACTGGACCGGGGGCGCATCTCGCTGTTCGCCATCGACGAGGCGCACTGCGTGTCCCAGTGGGGGCACGACTTCCGACCCGACTACCTGGCGCTGTCGATGCTGCACGAGCGGTGGCCCCAGGTGCCCCGGATCGCGCTCACCGCCACCGCGACCAGCGCCACCCGCACCGAGATCGCCACCCGACTGAAGCTCGACGACGCGCGCCACTTCGTGGCCAGCTTCGACCGGCCCAACATCCAGTACCGCATCGTGCCCAAGCGGGAGCCCCGCAAGCAACTGCTGGCCCTGCTGCGCGACGAGCACCCCGGCGACGCCGGGATCGTCTACTGCCTGTCCCGGGCCTCGGTCGACAAGACGGCGGAGTTCCTCACCGCCAACGGAGTCGCCGCCCTGCCGTACCACGCCGGGCTGGACGCGGCGACCCGCGCCGCCAACCAGCAGCGCTTCCTGCGCGAGGACGGCCTGGTAATGGTGGCCACCATCGCCTTCGGCATGGGCATCGACAAACCAGACGTCCGATTCGTCGCCCACCTCGACCTGCCCAAATCCGTCGAGGGCTACTACCAGGAAACCGGCCGCGCCGGCCGGGACGGCCTGCCGTCCACCGCCTGGCTGGCGTACGGGCTGCAGGACGTGGTCCAGCAACGCAAAATGATCGAGACGTCCGACGGCGATCTCGCGCACCGCCGCAACCTCGCCGCACACCTGGACGCGATGCTCGCCCTCTGCGAGACGGTGCGCTGCCGACGGGTCCAGATGCTCGAATACTTCGGCGAGACGACGGCGTCCGCCTGCGGCAACTGCGACACCTGCCTCACCCCGCCGGAGTCCTGGGACGGCACGGTCGCCGCCCAGAAGCTGCTCTCCGCCATCTTCCGTCTCGACCGCGAACGCAACCAGCGGTTCGGCGCCGGGCACTGCATCGACATCCTGCTCGGCAAACAGACCGACAAGATCAGCCAGTACGGTCACGACTCACTGACCGTCTTCGGCATCGGCTCCGAGCTGAGTGAGGCGGAGTGGCGGGGCGTGGTCCGGCAACTGCTCGCCGAGGGTCTACTCGCCGTGGAGGGCGACTACGGCACGCTCGCCCTGACCGAGGCAAGCGCGGACGTCCTGGGTCGCCGCCGCACGGTGACGATGCGCCGCGAACCAGAAAAGCCAGCATCGAGCCGCTCGTCGAAGCCGCGCGGCTCAGCCACCGTGGTGGCCGAGCTGACGCCTGCCGCCACGACGCTGTTCGAGCGGCTGCGCGGTTGGCGGGCAGCCACCGCCAAAGAGCAGGGCGTCCCCGCGTACGTGATCTTCCACGACGCGACGCTGCGGCAGATCGCCAGTGACGCGCCGGGCACGCTGGCCGACCTCTCCCGCGTCAGCGGGGTCGGCGAGAACAAACTCGCCAAGTACGGCGAGCAGATCCTCACCGTCCTCGCTACCGACTGAGGACATGCCGAAGGGCCGGTCCCCGGGTTGGGGTCCGGCCCTTCGGTGTGGTGCGGGTCAGTCGTGTGCTGGTGCTGGTCAGCTGGTGGCGTAGCCGCGGGTGGCGATCCAGTCGGCGAGGTGTTCGGTGGTGATGTCGTAGGAGGCGGTGTTGGGGTCGGCGGAGT
>NZ_JBNCKP010000030.1:0-57497 GCF_049841575.1 Micromonospora sp. DT201
CCGGTTGACCCCTATCGAGTACGAGACCATCATGACCCCACCGGCCAGTCAGGCCGCGTGACTGAAACTGTCACCTACCGGTGCAGCAGACCCGTGCGTGCTCCATCGTAGATGCTGCCAACCCTGGCAAGATCTCTCGCTGAGTGTGGCCCTACCTGCATAGACTGTGCCCTTCGTGCAGCGCTCTCGGATTCGGGGGGAGGTGAGTAGCGCTGATGGAGGAAGTGCAAGAGCTTCTGAACCTTCTGGCCAAGCGGAAGCTCTCCGTGGCGATCCTGACAGCTCTCCACGACGGGCCACTTCGCTACACCACGCTTCAACACGTGGTGTCGCGGGTCAAGGACGAGCCCGTGCACTCACGCACGCTGACCGACACCCTGAACTACCTCAGTGCCCAACAACTCGTCGAGCACCAGTACCACGGCGCGGACTACAGGCTCACTGCCGGAGGTCGAGAACTTGTCGACCTCCTTACCGAGATCAGGCGGTGGGAACGGCAGCACCGCGTCAGCGGCGACCAGTAGCCGGGCCAGGTGAACAGCCTCGCGACCGCCGGCCTCGGCATCTCAGGCGCCATCGTCGGAGTACCACTGGCGGCCGTCGCCTACGGAGTGCAAGCCTCCGGACCGGTCCGGATACCCGAACGTTGGTGGCTTGGCGGCGCGGCACGTCCCAGCGTCGTCATCGCCACCGCCGTCTGTGCGGGGGTTGCAGCCGCGATCGTTGGTGCCGTGATGCCGCCGACCGTCGGCCTTGTTTTCTATGCGCTCTTCGCTGTCATCGGCGTCGGGCTGGCAATCATCGACCTTCGTTGCCGAAGACTGCCCCATTGCCTCACTGGGGCGCTGTGGACCTCGTCTGGCCTGTATTTCGCCGTCGCGGCCCTCTCTAACGGCGAAATCGGACCCCTCGGGCGAGCCGCCGCCGCAGGCATCGCCACAGTCACGGGCATGCTCGTGATCGCCCTGTCCCTGCCCGGTCAGCTAGGGCTGGGAGATGTTGCGTTCGCGGGAGCAATCACCTTCAACCTTGGCTGGTTGAGCTGGTCAGCCGCGGGGCTCGGCCTCTTCACCGGACTGATCCTTCACAGCGTTTTTGCTGCCACACTTAAGCACTGGAGGGCCGGGTATGCCCTCACTCCAATGGGACCAGCCCTTATGGTTGGATGGCTCTTAACGGTCGCGCTCGGATGGCACGCCTTCGTGCTGACCGTCTAATTTTCTCAGCTGTTCCGCGAACGTCTCTAAATCAGGCGGCGAAGATCAGCCATTGCGCGCCGAATGACTTCTTGAGCTTCGACCCCAATCGCGGATTCACTGAGCAGGCGATCCATCACCGCCGAGTACGCTGCTGCTTCTTCGTGATGAAACATGTACTCACCGATGAAGGTCTCGACTATGGCAAGTTGAGGGCCAAGCAGAAGGAACGAGTTTTGAGGTGCGATCGAGAGTTGCCGTCCGAACGGCAGGATGCCCAG
Organism: Micromonospora sp. DT201; assembly: GCF_049841575.1. Classification (NCBI taxonomy): domain Bacteria; kingdom Bacillati; phylum Actinomycetota; class Actinomycetes; order Micromonosporales; family Micromonosporaceae; genus Micromonospora; species Micromonospora sp. DT201. The sequence goes on from NZ_JBNCKP010000030.1 coordinate 1,478, forward strand.
CGTGACATGTTGCATGTCAGCTAGGTGGATGAGCCTGTCTAGCTGCGCAAGCATGTCTAGCGGAGGGCACAGCAGAAGTCGCAGCGCGGCTTCTGAAATCACAAACTCAAAAGTTTTCGAAGTGTCATAGAGGGCCTGCTGCCGAGACATGCGGCGAGCTGTTGCGGAATCCACGTCGCCGGGGTCGGCACCGTGAAGTCGCACGCCTTCCTCGATTCGACTTCGAGCGTATCCAGGTGTCTGTAGTAAGCCTGGAATGTAGATGATCTCCGCGTTGCGGACGAGTGTTGCTCTGCTAACCAGCTGGTCGTAGTTCTGCTGGATCGCGGTCTGGCCGAGCCGGACTTGCTGCTTCCACTCCTGGTGCAATCCCTGAGCCTCGGCGAGAAGCGTCCTGAGTGTGGCTCCCGCGACATCAGAAGCATGGCAGACAGTTATCCAGCCATCCAGATCGTCATCGGTGGGCATCTGCTTGCCAGTCTCAATTTTCGAGACCTTGGATTGCGTCCAGCCCAACTGGCGTGCCATCTGGGCACCCGTAAGGCCGGCGCTGCGACGAAGCCCACGCAGATGTCCGGCCAACCCGCCGGGCCGTCGGAGCCAATCCTCAATCGAGTCCACTGTCAGGAACTTTTCTTCGATGCCGGGTATGCCTCGCCCGGATTAGCCGATGTGGGACTCGGAACTACTGTTCTGCAGGGCGAGACGCCACCAGTGAATGTGCTGACTTACGACCGTTGGGTCTGTGACTATCTCGCCTCCAAGCGGCTCGCCTCGATCGCTGAACCGCATCACGGCAAGGCGTTGTGAGTCAAAGAGCCACCAGTCGTCCTTGATTGGCAGGTCGATGCTCTCAGCTTTACTTCTGGGTATGTAGCGGATGACCTCGCCAGCGGCCGAGTTGAACTGGCCACTCCAGATCTCCCACCGTTGATAGTCGGTCGGAGGTTCGTTGAGGACGCGGACTCGTTCGACCTTCCGTCCCTGGGAGGTCACAGAACGAATTTGATCTAGCCATGCAGCATAAAACTCAAATTCGGTCACGGGACGCGGCTCACCGGCGAGGAACTCGTCTATCGACTGCTGTTCCTCTGCTACCTGGTAGACAGGTTGCACCTCAAGCCTGAATGCCGTTGAGGTGAAGTAGCGGAACAAATGATTGAAGTCGTCGCCGGTGAGCTGCTCGGGCATGGTCAGGATTCCCGCGCCACGATGCCTGCGATGACATCGGCAGGGACCTCGATGGCCGTTTCGTTCTCGCCGAGATCACGGAGGTTGGCGCGCGTCGCCTCGTCCAGCTGCCAGCCCTGGACTACATAGTTTCCGTTCTCGGCGCGGTACAGCGCGGGGCAGTTGCCTGTACCGCTTTCGCTCCACTTGCGAATGAACTCGAGTTGCATGTCGTCGCACCTCTCCCTCACCGCGCCGCTCCCGTCGTAGCGCGTGCGCAGGAGGATGCTCGCATACCCCCGAATTATTCGCAATATTCGAGGGCCCTGGCAGGGCTGGTGTGTGCCGGTGCAGCCAAGGGCTGGGCTCGCTGGCACTACTCGGGGGAGTAGTTCCTTGGCCCTAAGCGGCTGAGGTCAGGCCAGCCTGATGTGTGCTCACCGATGCCCTGGGACACGAGCCAAGAACTCAAGCCACGTCTTGCTGTCGAAGACCAGCGCGGGGCCTGCGGGATCCTTCGAGTCCCGGACGGCGACGCAAGGGCCAAGGTTGGTCGCAACCTCGACACAGCCTCCGTTGTCCTGGGAACGCCTGCTCTTGCGCCACCGAGCGCCGGACAGATCGGGTTTCAACGTTCACTCCTCGCGAAATCCTCGTACTGGTGGGCCACGGCCTCGATCAGCCGGGCGGACTCTTGCTTGCTGAGAGCGGAAGCGGTCATGTGGTTGTACGCAAGGTTGCAGCGATCCAGGTCGTCGGCCTTCTCCAGGTAGAGATTGCCCGCCTGGCACTCTACGTAGACCACAGGGCTGTGCAGGCGATCGTCGAAATCAAAGATAGTCATCGCGCCACGAGTGCCGGGGTACCCCCCGCTCTTGAAGGGCACGACCTGCACCGTGATCCACTGAGGCATGGCCAGTAGGTGCTTGAGCTGGGCAGCCATCACGTGAGAGCCGCCGACCTCACGGCGCAGGACACTCTCGTCCAGGATGGCCCATATCTCTGGAGGGTCGTCGCCGAGCAGCTTTTCCTGCCGTTCCATTCGGATCCGCACCTGTCGTTCGCGCTGGCCGTCGTCCGCGATGAGGGCGACGGTGCCGGCGATGGCGCGGGCATACTCCTCGGTCTGCAGGAGACCGTGGATGACCATCGGCTCATAGGCCCTGATTCTGGTCGCCGCACTCTCGATGCCGAGGAAGGTCGCGAAGGGGGCAGGCACCGCCCCAAACTTTGACCACCATCCACGTTGTTTCCCGAGCTTCTGCAGCGCATACAGCTCGGTGCGCAGCTGCTCGTCCGCCACATCGTAAGTAGTGAGCATCAACTCCAGCTCGGCCCGTACAACGCCGACCTCGCCGGCCTCGATCTTCTGAATCTTGCTCACAGAGCAACCAAGGCGGTCTGCGATCTGACTCTGGGATACGCGCGCCCCCTCGCGTAGAGCGCTGAGTTGCTCGCCGAGCTGCCACCTCGGGATGGTCGGGCCGATTGGCCTGGGCATGGGGCTCCTCCTTGGGGCCAGCAGTATCGCGACGTCCGGTGCTCCCGACCCAGCGCGAAACCACAGCACGGCTCGTGGAGCGTACATCCCCTGGGCAGCGATCCGGAGACGCAAAGTTACATCAGAAGATTGACATCCCTAGTGCAGAATGCCACGCTGCATGCGGAGAATATATTCTCCGCAGGATGTCAGCGATGGCCAATCGCCTGGTCAGGAGGGAGCTGGGGATGAAGGTCCTAGCGGGAGACTGCAGTTCGCACGTAACAGGCAAGGTGCCGCCTCGTGGCTGACTTGGGACTGTCGCTGGCGGTCACCCTCGCGGCGCATGATCGCGCAGCAGATCACTTCTGGTCGTTCATGGAGGACCGGGGCGTTCGGTTACTCCCGCCCCCGGCTGCGCCGATGTTCTTCTCAACGCTTGGGCAGCTGATCGCGAATCGGGGTGATCCTGCCGGTCGGCGTGCTGCCGTGGCCGTGTTGGGTCGAATGTATCGGCGTTTCGAGCTACAGCCGTATCACGCTACGGCCATTGCGGCTGCTTTGATCGATACCGTGCGCCGGTTCGCAGGCGACGGCTGGGAGCCCGAGCTGGCGAGCGATTGGGAGCGGGGGTGCCGCCGGGCGCTTCGGCTCGCGGAGCGAGCGGCGGGGGCGCTGGGCGATGGTCCGCACGTGACGCCCGGCGAGGTGGAGACGTACGAGGCGGTCTCTGACGGCGTAGCGGTGTTGACTGTCCGGCCGATGCGGCGGCTCAGGTACATGCCTGGTCAGGCGATGCCGGTGTGTACGCCTCGACTGCCCGGAATGTGGAGGTGGTATTCCCCGGCCAACGCTCCGCGCCCGGATGGGCGGGTGGAGTTTCACGTCCGTGCCGTCGCCGGAGGTGTGGTATCACCCGTGCTGGTCGATCGGGTAGCACCTGGGGACATGCTGTGGCTGGGGCCGGCTTGCGACGTGGGACTGTCACTGGAGGCCGCCGGTGACGCCGACCTGCTGTTGGCGGCTGGCGGCACGGGGCTTGCGCCGCTGCGGGCTCTGGTCGAACAAGTCGCCGCGTCGCCAAGCGGCCGTCAGGTGACGTTGGTGGTGGGGGCGCGGACCCTACTCGACCTTTACGACGCGGTCGCGTTACACAAGCTTGAGCTGGCACATGGTGACTGGCTCACGGTTGTGCCGGCTCTCTCCGATGACCGTGATGTTGAGCCAGCCGCGCAGGGCGATCTGCTCAGCATGGCCCTGTATCTCCATAAGCCAGGGCAGGCGTTCTATGTCTGCGGCCCGCCGCAATTGATCGAGGCGGCGCGGAAGCGACTGCCTTTCGCGGGGGTTCCCACGGACAGCCTGCACCTCGCCGCGACCTTTCAACGCGCACTCGATTCGGCGCTATGGGGGTCTCGCCGCGGCTCGCCGGACACCGCCTACCTGGCGTCCGCGCTGCGGACGGCCGATGACGGTAGCGGGCTCGGCCTCTCCCTGAGGGATGCGCGATGAGGCTGATGGAGACGGCGGTCCGTTGCGCGACCGACGAGGACGTCGACGCCTTGTCCATGGTCCTAGCTGACGCGCTGATGGCCCAGACCCTGGGTGTATGGCTGGTACCAGCTCGGGCCAAGCGTCCGCCGGTTGTGCGTCGCTACGCGCGGCTCGTGTTGATGCAGGGGCTGGAGCATGGCCGAGTCGATATGACCGGCGATCGTGCGGCGGTTGCGGTTTGGTATTCGCGGCTGGAGCCATCACCGCCGGCCGCGCCTTGGATGTACGACCTGCACCGGCTCCTCGGCCCGCACGCGGGCCGATTCGCCTTGCTACACGCATACGTCGATGGGCTGCGTCCACACCGCCCGCACCACCAGCTCGCTCACGTCGCGGTCCGTCCGGGGCACGAGGACGCCGCACGGGCGTTGCTGGCCACCCACCACCAGACCCTGGACCTCGCGGGGCTGCCGTCGTGTGCGGAGTACAGCAGCGACCGGCCCCGAGACGGACTGCTCGCGCGAGTCGGTTATCAACCGCGCTCGCCGGTCCTGCTTGCGCCAGGAGGTCCCGTCTTGTGGCGGATGTGGCGCCCTCAACCCGGCGACGAGCAGCCCTGCGGAGCGGCTGGCGGTGGACTTCCGCCGCGAGTCCGCCTTGACCGCACCGCGACTCCTTTCCATGGCCGCGTCCTCCCGGCTGCGCCGCGGCGTTTTCCCTGAGAACCCAGTAAGGCACGGATTCATTACCTGCTGGCGGCGACGTCTCGACCGGCGGGCCACTTCATCACGCCCAGATACCGAAGGAAGGCACCCCTCATGCTGACCCGAGCCACTCAGCCCACCACCGCACTCCGACCACGAGGTCCCGCCTTATGGCGGTGGGTGACAGTCGGAATCGGCATGGCCAGCACCAGCACCGACACCGACCTCACGCTCACGGACGACGTGACGTCGACCGAGTACGCGTGGGGGTACGCCGTCCGGCGTGAGTGGCCGGGCGGGACCCACGACCTGTTCGGGTTCACGCCTGACGCGGACACTGCGATCCGCCGGCTCGACCGCGACCGGAGCTTCTGGCGCGGCGGTCCGGTACGGCCGATGGCCGTGTACGTCGTGCCCGCCAACGCCGCCGATGTCGACTCGCATCCGGTGGATGGCTGCCGCATGGTGGGGTGCCCGGACTCGCCGGAGCGGGGGCAGCGGTGAAGTCGGCGCAGGTGCAGGTGGGTCTGGCGCGGCGGACGCTGACTCCGTTCGGGTTGTGGATGTTTGGAGCGGCGGCGTCGGCGCCCATGGTGGTGCTCAGCGGAGGCATCGTCGCCACGTATGCGACGACGAGGGTGACGGCCCTGCCTCTAACCTTCGGGTTGGTCGCGGGCGTTGTTGCGGTGCTCGCGGTGGGGTACGCGGCGATGGCTCGCCAGCTGGGGCATCCGGCGGCCTATTACGGGATCCTCGCGCACGGGCTGGGCCGTAGTTGGGGTGTCGCTGCCGGCATGGTCGCGCTGGTGGCCTACAACGCCATCCAGATCAGCCTGTACGGGCCGTTCGGCGCGACGATGGCCGACCACCTCGGCGGCACCTGGTGGGTGTGGGCGGGCATCGCCCTGGTCGTCGTCGGGGTGCTCGGTGTACGGGCGATCGTGCTGTCGACCCGTGTCTTGGCCGTCGTGCTGGCGGTGTCGTTGCTGATCGTCGCGGCGTTCGTCCTGGCCGGGGTGGGACAGCCAGCCGGCGGGGAGGTGTCCTGGGACGGCTTCCACGCCTCGGGTCTGGCGGTCAGCGGGATCGGCGGCGCGGTCGCCTTCGGCGTAGCCGCGCTGATGGGCTTCGACGCGCCGGGGTCGCTCGTCGAGGAGGCCGTCGACCGTAGGTCAGTTGGCCGGGCCACCGTCGGCGGGGCACTCGTTCTCGGCGGGGTGTATGCCGTTGCCGCGTTCGCGATGGGGGTGGCGGTCGGCCCGGACGTCGTTGGAGAGGTGGCCGCTGATCCGGCGTCCGGGTTGCCGTTCTCGGTCCTGACGCGCCTGGGCAGCTGGTGGACGGCCCTCGCGAACGTGGTGCTGATCTTCGCGATCGTCACGTCGATGCTGGCGTTCCATGCGGTGCTCGCCCGGTATGTGTTCGCCATGGCCCGGGAGAAGGTACTGCCGGCGGGTCTTGCCCGGACCGGTAGCGCGACCCGGGTTAGTGCGCCGCGTGGGGGGTCGTTGATGCAGACGGCCGTCGCGGCGGTGGTGGTGGTGGTGTTCGCAGTCAGCGGTGCTGACCCGGTGGCGGTGATGTTCACGTGGCTGTCGGCGTTGGGGGCGATGGGCCTGCTGTGTCTGCTGCTGGCCGCGTCGGTGGCCGCGATGACGGCACCGGCCAGGGTGCGCGGCCCGCAGGCCGGCGCGTGGGAGTGGCGGCTCGCGCCCGCCCTAGGCGTGCTCGGCGGGTCGGTGGTGCTCGCGCTGATGGTCGGCAACGCCGGCTCTCTGCTCGGTGCCGCACCCGGATCGCTGCATCCGTTCCTGCTGCCCGTGATCCTCCTGGCCACCGCCGTTGCGGGCGGAGTGTGGGCCGGGCATCTGCGCCAGGCCCGCCCGGAGGTCTACGCCGGCATCGGCCGTGGCACACCAAAGAGGCATGCCGTTCCCGACGCCATGAACCTTTCGATCTGAGGAAGCGATAATGAGGACCCAAGCGGCTACGTCACCCGGCGGGCACTACGGCGTCGACCCCCTGGACCCGCGCTGGCAAGCGGGCTACCCGCCCGCAGCGCCACCTGCCGACCACCCCGAGCCTGCGGTCACTGTGCCGCCGCCCGGCTACGGCGCGGCACCTGTCCCCACCGGGTACCAGCGGCCACCCGACGCCGCCGTTCCCCCGATCCCGCCCCCAGGCCCGGCCGGCTATGACCACCGCTCTGCCGACGGCGAGGTGCCGGCTGACCTGCGCTGGGCGGACCTGCGCCTGCAGGTCGTGTACCGGTCCAAGCGGCTGAACACCGGCCACCTTATTGAGGCCGATCAGGCGTTCGGGGGGCGCGGCGCGGTCGGCCCTCACGCGTTGATGCTGTTCTTCGTCTCCGACGCGCCCAACGAGCCGCACGGCTACCGCTTGCACACCGCCCACCGCACGTGGCCGCAGTCGCCGGACTCCGATGTCTTGCCGCAACTGCTCGCGGAGATGGCTGAGGTGGCCGCGGACAACATCGCCTCCATCGGACGCGAGTGGAGTCCCCTCGGTCCAGAGGGTTCCATGGTCAACGGCGGGGACATGACCCTGCCTCCAGGGGCATGGTACGTCGGCGTGGGTGTCAGCACCCTCGACTCCGACCAGGGCCGCTGGTACCAAGTCGCCCGGACACTGCGCGACGCCGCCGCCGCTGGCCGCTACATGTCGGCGTTCAACCTCAAAGGGCAGTGCTACGTCCTGTTGACCGACGGCACCGCCCTGCACATCGACCGCGACCCGCAAGCCCGAGTCGGCGACGACGGCGTGCGCTGTAACAAAACCCTCAACCCGGACCGGATCACCTACTACAACCCGTACGAGCACCTCACCGAGCAGGGCGACGACGAGACCCGCGACATCTGGCGGCAGCTCGGCGCGCTTCACCACACCCTCACTACGCACCTGCTCGCGGGGCGGCGGGCGTGACCGGTCATCAGAGCCTCAGCTTCGCCGACGCCGCGGACCTCAGCCGCGCGCCGATCGACGTCACGGTCGTCATTGACCACCTGATCCACGAGGCCGACGCAGCCGCACCAACGAGCATCGGGTTTCCCGGCGCCGTAGACCTCGACTATGGCGAGGTCTTGACCCGCCTCGGCAACCGGCTGTGGAACAACATCGGCGACCCAACGGACCTCGGCGGGATCGCCCATACCCGAGTGCTGGAGAGGGCCGTCATCGCCTGGGTCGCCGACACCCTCGCCATGCCGCGCGATGACCGGTGGGGCTACGTCACCACCGGCGGCACCGAAGGCAATCTGTCCGCCTTGCACGCCGCCTACCGTCGCCACCCGAGCGCACGCGTCTACTACTCGACCGCCGCCCACTACTCGATCCCCAAGATCGTCCACTTGCTCGGGGCGCGGGGCGTAGTCGTCAACGCGAACCCGGGCGGAGAGATGGACTACGCACACCTCGCCGCGCAGGTCCGCCGCCGCCGACGCTGGCCCGCCATCGTGGTGGCCACCGCCGGCACCACCCTGACCGAAGCCGTGGACGACACCGCCTCCATCCGCGCCGTCCTCGACGAACACGAGGTCATCGGGCACCTCCACGTCGACGCGGCCCTGTCCGGCATTCCGCTCGCCCTCGACGGACAACTACGACTCGATGACGGCAGCGGTATCGGCAGCATCGCCATCAGCGGCCACAAATTCCTGGGCGTGCCAACGCCATGCGGAGTCGTGCTCAATCGCGAAAGCGTCCGCAAGTACGGCAACCAGATTCCATACACGGACACGCTCGACACCACCATCACCGGCTCCCGCTGCGGCCTGGCCGCCGCCTTGCTCTGGCACGCCATCGCCGCCCTCGGCCACGAAGGGCACCGCTGGCGAGCGACCCAAGCCCGCCGCCTCGCGGCCTATGCCGTCGATCAGCTCACTGCCGTCGGCTGGCCTGCCTGGCGATACCCGCATGCCTTCACCGTTGTCCTGCCTACCCCACCCGAGCAGGTGCGCAAGAAGTGGCTGCTTGCCTGTGACGGAGCCGTCAGCCATCTCATCTGCATGCCCGGAATCACCCACGGTCAGATCGACGCCTTCGTCGCCGACCTCGCCGCCACTGCCCAACCGCGGCTGATCCCGCGACCTCGACCGCGACCGGACGGCCCACCAACCCCGAGCAGGACGTCATGAGCCCCAGGCCCCTCTCAAGCCGTCTCGGCGAGGCCACGGCCGCACCCCGTGCCGTCCCTATGGGCGGCGTGAACACCCGCACCCCGCCGCTGTTGTGCGTCGCCGCCCCTGGCCAGTGGGCACACCGCAATGCCGTTGGGATGGCCGTCCTTGCCGTGGCTCTCATCACGGGGCAGATGCCACCACCTAGCCAACAGTCACCGCCGCTGCTCGCCGCAGCTCATGCTTGCAGCGTTCCGTCGCCGAACGAGGATCTCGCTGGCACCGCGCGCACCCCGCCGCCGACGATGCTGCGGTCCGGTCAGCCGGCTCGCCCGATCCTGCTGCGCCTCGCGCACCAACCAGCAGAGGACCCCTGCGATTCGGTCAGCGGCCGATTTAACGTGGTGCACCATCGCGCCTGGTACGCCAACGATGGCGAGCAGAGCACACGGCAGGTCGTGCGCTGGTACGCCGACGACGACTCCGGCGCGGAACTGATGACCCAGCACCCGAGCTTCGGGTTCGGGGTCATGCGCGACTTCTGGCCGCCAGGGTGGTTGGACGACAGGGATCTGTCCCGCGCATACCGCAGCACCGATTGGCTCCGTGCCCGGGCACGCCTGCAGAACGGGCACGCTGACAGGAACACGGGACTCGTGGCCGGTATCGCCGCGCTCGCCACCTGGCACAGCCCCGGCCCGCCGCAACGCGCCCTCGCCGTGCAGGCCCTCGCCGACACCAGCGGGCTGACCGCCCACCCCAACACGCTCGACCTCGCCGGCCGCACCGGCATCGCCCTGAGCGCCACCAGCGACGACGGCCGCAATCGGCACCTGCTGATCCTGCACCCCAGCACCGGAGCGGTCTTGGCCTACGAGCGCGCCACCCTCACGCCTGCAGGCTGGCGGACAGGGGTCTACCTACTCCTGCTCACCCACACCCACGCCAAGCGCCGTTGGTGGGAGCCATCCACCACCCACGCACCACTCCCGGCCCACCCGGGCCAGCTGGAGATGCCTCGCCGCTCCGGTGTGTGGCTTGTCCCCGGCGAGTACCCCTGCACGCCCGAACCCTGATCACGAGAGGGAGCACCGTGACGACAACCGCTCACAACGGCCAGGTACACCCAGCCCGACTACGCGAACTGCTCGACCCAACCATCGGGCATGAGCTGGACAAGCTCGACATCCGCCCCGGGCATCACGTGCTTGAAATCGGCGCCGGTACCGGCGCCATCACCGCCCGCCTCGCCCGCCTCGTCGGCAACTACGGCACGGTCAGCGCGGTCGACAACGACACCAGCTGCCTCAACCCGACCGCCGTCATCAACGTCTACCACCGCGACCTTGGCCGCGACTCCCTTCCCGGCGAGCCCAACCGCTTTCACCTCGTCGTCGCCCGATGGCTGCACGGCGCACTACCGCACCCGGTCCAGGTGCTGGAGCAGATGATCACCCGGCTACGTCCCGGCGGCTGGCTCGTCCTGGCCGACGTCACCGGCACCCCACCGCGTGTCTTCAGAGCACCCGGTGACGACGCCGCCCTCATCCACGCCGTTCTGCGGCGCGTCTACCGCACCATCGCCGGGCCGGACGCCGCCGCAACCTGGACGACCGACACCCCCGCACTCCTCGTCGCCAAGAACATGGCGCAGGTCTGCGCCCACACGATCACCGAGACCTGGACCGGCAACGGCCCCGGATGCCAGCTGCTCGCCGACGCGGTCAACCAGCTCCGCCCCGTCCTGCTCACACCCGAGATCACCAACACCGCCCTCGATCGGTTCGTCACCCTCATGTCCGACCCCGGCGTGGTCCTCGGCTCCTACGAAAGCAGGGCAATCCACGCCCGTAAGGCCACCTGAGCTACGCGGCCTCGACCCCTCCAAACCGGGGCCGTCGTGATGCTGTCGCCCCACCAGGACCCACCCAGTCGTGGCCGCGAGGCAACTACCAGACCGCCTGCTGTTCATGACCAGACGCGGCAGCCCGGCCCGGTCAGCCGTGTCGACTGCCACCTCGCAAAGACCTGCCCGATTTCCTCCACGTCAAGGAGCTATCGCCATGACCAACACTGGGCTAGCTACCCCGGCCAGCCTGCCTACTGAAGTCGCTGCTCTGCGTCCGATCAGGGCCGACCTGATGGAACGGCTGCGGCACGAGGCGCTCACCGTGCCGGGCAACTGGGTCGTCGAATATGGCGACTATCAGAACGGCGGCTGGCACACCCTGTCGCTGCTCAACGACACCGGTAATCCGCGTGACGTCACCATCCGCGATTGCCCCGAGCCGGTTGCTACAGGCTTGCTTACTCGCATGCCTGCTGTGCGGGAGTTACTCGCCGAGCTTGGGTTGCGGTGCATGTGGGCGCGGCTTGCCCGGCTGGAGGCCGGAGCCTTCCTCTGGGAGCACCGCGACTACGGCGAATTGAACGACGTGGAACGTCATCGGGTGCACGTGCCGCTGGTGACGAACTCGTCGGCGTACCTGATCCTCGGCGGGACGAAAGTGCACATGAGCGATGGCCGGGTGTGGCGGTTGACGCCGACCAGCCCGCATGGGGTGTGCAACCGATTCGGCCCGGCACGGATTCACCTGGTGATCGACTGCTATGCCGACGATGCGTTCACCGCCTTGAACGCCAGCGCGGATTCCGTCGCGGACTCGGTGGCGGCGTTGCCCACACCCGCCGCCGATGAGCTGGAAGAACACGTGGCGACGGCATCCGGCCTGGCGCAGCTCGGCTACGACCGGGCCGCCGAGACCACCCTGCTGGAGCTGTTCTACCGCTACGCGCTTCCGGAAGGGCAGGTCTACGACTTGATCGCGCTCATGTATGCCGCGTTACACCGGGACGAAGACGCCGAACGGTGGCGGTCAAAGAAGGCCATCATGCTCGGCCACGCCTGACCATCGACCTCTCCCGAGGAAAGGACCAGTCGCCGTGAGTACCCTCCTGGACACCGTTGCCGCTGCCAACCTGCCACACCAGTTCGAGCTGTTGGAGAAGTCGGTCGAGGTGCTGTCACACAGCCCGGCCGTACAGTCCCTACACGTTCGAGGGTCGCTAGCAGCGGGCACCGCCGACCGCCTGTCGGACCTGGACTTCATCGTCGCCGTACACGATCCGAGCTTCGCGTCGTTCATCCAGGTCGCCGATGCCCTGATGACCGCCGAACTCGGCGCAGTCCTGCCGGGATGGCGGGACACCATCGTCGCCCAAATGGGCGGCCTCGGTTACGTCTACCTCGTCGCCGACGGCCGGAAGCTGTACCAGGTCGACCTCTACATCGTGCCGGTCAGCCGCCTCGACACCGTGTTGGCCCGGACTACGGCCATGCCGGTCTACCTCGCCGACGGGGCAACCAGCCGCCCGCACAGCCACGTCGACTGGGTCATCAACAGCACACTGGAGCGCCCGCACACCCCCAGCGAGCTATTGGTGGAGATCCTCGTACTCGGCCACATGATCCGCAAACGCATCGCCCGGGGGCAGCGGTTCATCGCGTACGCGGAGATGTTTGCCCTTCACACGGCGGTAAAGAACCTGATCAAGGCGGTGCTCGCGCCCGGATCGTCGTTCTACGGCTGGTACCAGCTCCCTGAGGAGGTTGGCTCCACCCCGATCGGACGGCGATGCCTCGCCGACTTGGAGCGCCTCATCACCGGCAACGCGGTTCCCACCGGCGGGGACCTCGCGGCAGCGCTGAGTACCGCGCTGACCGTTGCCGAACGTGCGGCCCCGACGATCCTGGAGCCGCTGCGCCCGGCCATCGACGCCTACTGGCACTACCTGGAATTCGCATGAGCGCCACCAGTCCCGGCGTGCCGACCAGGCCCGGCCACGCCGTGTTCTTCGGCGGCTGCGTACCGGCCTCCCGGCAGGAGGAACGCCTCGCCTATGACATAGGGGCAACCCTGGCAGGGCAGGGCCTCACGCTGCTACACGGCGGCTACAACGGCCTGATGGAACACGCCGCCCACGGAGCCGTCGAAGGCGGCGGATCGGTCGTCGCGGTCACCCTGGCAGGTGCGGCATGGGGGGCCTTCAACCCCCACGTCACCACCGTGACCCACCAGCCCACCATGGGTGCCCGAATGCATACCTATCTCGACAACGCCAGCGTGATCGTGTCCATGGCCGGCGGCGTCGGCACCCTGCACGAGCTGACCGCCGCCCTCTGGTACGCCGGGAACATTCGTCCGGTCCCGGTCGTCGTCGCCGGGCCGACCGCCCGCCGCCTGCTGGCCTTCCTGCGCGACGAGCGATGGGTCTACAGCTCACCGACGCGTCCGCTGGACTTCCTGCACGAGGTCGATTCCGCGGCCGACCTGATCCCCGTACTCGATCGCGACGAGTCGCGGAGCCCGGCATGGTGAGGCCCACCGGCGATATCGCCGGTCAGGTCCTTGCCCTCGGCACCGTCGCTGAGCCCTACGCTCTGCCGGACGGCACGGTGATCAGCTCGTACTTCGATGAGTATCGGGTCGCCGGCGACCCGAAGATGCTGGGTGACGTCGGGCGGGCACTGGCCGAACTGCTGCCCCCTCGCGTCGAGGTGGTGGCCGGGCTGGAGCTGGGTGGGGTGCCGTTCGCGCTCGCGGTCTCCGCCGTCACGCGGCTGCCCCTCGTCCTGATCCGGAAGGTCATCAAGCCCTACGGCACCCGACGCCAGGTCGAAGGCCACCCGCTTGTCGGCCAGCGGGTCGCCATGATCGATGACGTGGTGCGGTCAGGGCGGCAGATCCTGACCGCAGCCGACGCGCTGAAAGCGGCCGGTGGCCTGCCGACGGCGGCAGTCGCGGTACTGACACGCCCCGGCCCCGCCCGCGCCGTGCTGGCCGAACGCGGGATCTCGCTGGACTGCATGCTTCCCGAGGTGCCCCAGCATGATTCGCTGGCGACGGTGATGCGCCGATGATCGGGGCAGTGCTCTTCGACCTCGACGGCGTGATCGTGGACAGCCGCGCTTTGGTGGCCGCCGCGCTGTCCGACGTGGCAACGAACGTGCTCGGACGTAGACCGGACCATCGTGCGGTGGCCGAATTGATCCACCTACCCCCGGTGCAGGCGCTCGGCATCCTCGGCCTGACCGACCCGGTCGGGGCATTCGATGACGGCTTCGACCTCGCCTACGCCGCCCACGCCGCGAACGCCGCCCTCGTACCCGGCATCGTGCGTGCGATGCGACGACTCCGCATGAACGGGATGCGCCAAGCGGTCGTCACGCTCCAACGACGGCACCGCATCGCGCTACTGGGTCTTGGTGTCGTAACCACGCTGATGGACACATTCGTGACGTTCGAGGACGCCAAGCCTAAACCCGCACCGGACCCGGTACTGGCCGCACTCTTCCGACTGAACGTGCCCCCGCACGAGGCGTGGTTCGTCGGGGACACCGTGACCGACATCGTCGCCGGGCACGCGGCGGGAGTCCGGGTTGCCGGCGCGGCGTGGGGCTACTCCAGCGCCGAGGTGCTTGAACAAGCCGGGGCCGATGTGGTGCTCACCGACCCGGCGCAGATCGAGGCAGTCGCCCTGGAGCAGGCGATCGTCACGGTAGGCTACGCTGGCAGTGCCAGCGGCAGCGCCGCGCCACCAGGGACAGCATCGGTGAGCAGCGGCGCGATAGGCAACAGGGATAGGACAACGCGTGATGGGCATGGTGGGGCGGCGAGCTAGCCGCGCCGAGCTGGGGAACGAGGACAGCGTCCTCGCCTGACCCCCTCGGCCCAGCTCGGCGTGACCTGACATCCCACCGCTGTTCCCTCGCGAACCCGCCTGGACGGACACCGGCGAGGACCCCGCCCGCGCTGCTCCGCGCAGGTGGGGTGCCGGGTGCGTTCGCGTCACCGCCCAGTGAGGCTTTTCCATGCGTTCAGACGAAATCCGCACGACCTTCTTCGACTTCTTCACTAGCCGCGGCCATAACCGGGTGCCGTCGAGTCCACTCATCCCGGACGACCCGACCCTGCTACTCGCCAACGCCGGCATGAACCAGTTCAAGCCCTACTTCCTCGGCGAGGTGCAGCCGGCGTACCCGAGGGCGACCACGGTGCAGAAGTGCGCCCGGACCTCCGACATCGAGAATGTCGGGCGCACCACCCGCCACGCCACGTTCTTCGAGATGCTCGGGAACTTCTCCTTCGGCGACTACTTCAAAGCCGACGCCATCACCTACGCTTGGGAGCTACTTACCGAGCACTACCACCTCGACCCCGAGCGGCTGTGGATCACTGTCTACCGCGACGACGACGAGGCATTCGATCTATGGCGCCGCGTCGGAGTCCCCGCCGAGCGCATCCAACGCCTCGGCATGGACGACAACTTCTGGTCTATGGGCGTACCCGGACCGTGCGGCCCCAGTTCCGAAATCTGCTACGACCGCGGACCCGCCTTCGGCCCGGACGGAGGCCCGGAAGCCAACGGCGAGCGCTACCTCGAAATCTGGAATCTCGTGTTCATGCAGAACCTGCGCGGGCCAGGCGACGGCAAAGGCGACTTCCCGATCGTCGGGGAGCTGCCCAACAAGAGCATCGACACCGGCCTTGGCCTGGACCGGCTGGCCGCGATCCTGCAAGGCGTGGACACCGTCTGCGAAACGGATCTCCTCGCCCCCACCCTCGCCACCGTCGAAACCCTCGCCGGTCGACGCTTCCCAGGTCGCGACGGCAGCGACGCATCCGTGTCGTTCCAGGTCGTGACCGAGCACGCCCGCTCCACGGCGTTCCTCATCGCTGACGGCGTGCTGCCCTCGAACGAGGGACGCGGATATGTGCTGCGACGGTTGATGCGCCGGGCGATCCGCCATGCCCGCGCCTTGGGCATCGATGCCCCCGTCCTGACCACCATCACCGGCAGCGTCATCGACAACCTCGCCGCCGACTGGCCCGAGTTGGCGGCGCAACGCTCCCTGATCGAGGCCGTCACCACCCGGGAAGAGGAGACCTTCGGCGCGACCCTGCGCCAGGGCACCCGCCTGCTGGACGCCGCGATCAGCCGCGCCCACACCGATGGAGCCAACCTCCTACCGGGGGACACCGCGTTCGAGCTGCACGACACCTACGGCTTCCCGATCGACCTCACCATCGAAGCCGCCCACGCCGCGGGCCTCGTCGTGGACTCCGACCGGTACGCGGCTCTGCTCGATGAACAACGCCGCCGCGCCAAGAGCACCGGTAAGGGCAAGACGGCCGCCGCAATGCGCCGGCAAGACACCTACCGGGAAATCCTCGCCCGATACGGCCGCACCGACTTCATCGGCTACACCGACACCACCGCCGACACCCAACTCCTCGCGATCCTGCGCGACGGTGAACCGGTGCAAGAAGCGTCTGAGGGCCAACAGGTCGAACTCGTCCTCGACCGCAGCCCGTTCTACGCCGAATCCGGCGGACAGGTCGGCGACACCGGCACCATCCACACCAGCGATGGCACCCGCATCGACATCACCGACACCCAGTACGGCCTCGACGGCTTCCAGATTCACACCGGACGCATCACCCACGGCGAAGCCCGGCCAGGGCAGACCGCCCAGGCCAACGTCGACACCCGCCGCAGAGCCGCCACCGCCCGCTCCCACTCCGCCACCCACATCGTCCACGCCATGCTTCGCCGCACCCTCGGAGACCACGCCCGCCAACAGGGCTCACTCGTCGCACCGGGACGGCTCCGCTTCGACTTCACCCACTTCGCACCCCTAGACGACACCCAACTGACCACCATCAGCGCCCTGGTCAACGACTACCTCCTCGACGACCCCGACGTACGCGTCTGGCACGCCACCCGCGCCGAAGCAGAAGCCGCCGGCGCCACCGCCTTCTTCGGCGAGAAGTACGGCGAGCACGTCCGCATCGTCGACATCGGCGACGCCTCCCGAGAACTCTGCGGCGGCACTCACGTCGGCCACGGCACCCAAGCCGGCCCCGTCCGCATCCTCGGCGAATCTTCCATCGGAGCCGGCCTACGACGCGTCGAAGCACTTACCGGCCGTGACGCACTCGACCACGCCGACCACGAGCGGCACCTCTTGGCCGAAGTCGGCCGGCTGGTTAATGCCCGCCCGGATGACCTGATCGCCACATTGACCAAACGGCTAGCCGCACTGGCAGGAGCCGAACAGTCGCTCAAGCAACACCGGCAGCGCGCACTTGACCTCGTCGCCGAACGCCTCGCTGGTCAACGCCGTCACGTCGGCAGTGGCTGGCTCATCACCGCCATCCTGGACGACGTCACTGCCGCCGAACTGCGACCGCTAACCAACAACGTCCTCAACCGGTGTCCCAGTGACCGGCCAGGAGTGGTGATCCTCGCCGCCGCAACTGATGACAAGGTCCAACTCACCTCAGCCGTTACCTCCGGGCTAGCCGACACAGGCATCCAAGCGCGCGAGGTACTAACGAGGGCAGCGCAGGTGATTGGTGGCGGCGCGGGCGGCAACGGGAACCTCGCGAGTGCAGGCGGTCGCCAGGTCGAGAACATGACCGACGCCATCCGGCAGGCAACGCTAGCTGCTGAAGCCTTGCTGCCGAACTAGGTAGGAGCGCGGGAGGTGCCCTGGCGCTAGCCGGGGCACCTCGCCAGCCGACCCGCGTGGCCAGATTGATGCTTTTGCCGCAAGCAGAAGGTGCTGCAGACTGTGCACGTGACCCTCGATACGACGCAGGCACCGCCAGACGTGGCAAAGTTCGCACGTTTTGAGCCTTTCGTGAACTCACTTCGGGACCTTGCGGAGCGCACGTTGGGCGGGGGGTCTGGCCCAAGCGAGATTGCTGCTGCATTGGATGGTGCAGCGGCACGAGCCCTTGTCAGCCTCGTGGACCGCCCCACCCGGAGGGCCGCAGGTGCCTACTTCACCTCGTCGGCATGGCGCGAACTGCTGACAAATGCTGTCCCGGTCAGGCTAACCGGAAAATGGCTTGACCCGGCCTGCGGGGCTGGTGATTTGCTCCTAGGCGTGGCACAACGACTGCCAGTCAGGTCCTCCTTCGAGGAAACTCTTAGGCTTTGGGGCGACTGCCTACACGGCGTCGATCTGGAGCCTGAATTCGTCGAGGCCGCTCGCCTGCGCCTCCTCGTATGCGCAACGAATAGGTTTCGTCAAAAGTATCCGACCAAGCCGACCCTGTTGCGCGAACAGGCTCAAGTCTTCACGAATATCCGGGTAGGCGACGGTCTCGACTGTATGCGCTCCGAAACTATTTATCAGGGCATCATAATGAATCCGCCATATACGAATCAATCCACACCGGCTGACGTGAATTGGCGGACTGGCGCAATCTCGACTGCGGCACTTTTTCTGAATGTCGCCGCTGAGAACAATGCAGGATCCAGGCTGATTGCCTTGTTGCCGGATGTAATCCGGACCGGCTCTGGGTACGTTCATCTACGAGATAATGTCCAAAGCCGCCTCAGTCATGGAAAAATCCTCTGTACTGGCATCTTTGGCCCAGAGGCAGACATCGACGTCTTTGGGCTGACCGGAAGAATTACGGCAGCGGGGAATAAACGTACTATCTTTTGGTGGCCACCGGCTGCCGCTTCGACTCAGCCTCTCTCGGCCATCGCGGATGTCAAGGTCGGTGCCGTCGTCGACAATAGGGATCCCCATGAGGGACCTGAACAACCCTATCTGACTGCGCGTGACCTCAGCAATTCTGATGAGATTGATGAAATAAACCGAACGCGTCACAGCGATAGGCGTACAGAACTTCCGCCATTCATCGTATTGCGGAGGACCTCTCGGCCGGCTTCGGGCGGGCGGCCTCTCAGGCCAGTCCTCATCAAGACGGGCACTCCCGTTGTCGTTGACAACCACCTGATCGTGGTCAGGCCACATGACCACTCAGAAGACACATGCAAACTGATTATAACGGCTCTCTCTAGCACAGAATCGTCGCTATGGATCGACCAGCGCATCAGGTGCCGACACTTGACCACGGCCGCGATCTCGGAGCTCCCCTTGCAGCGAGATCTTTGGGACCAACAGAGCAACTAGGGGTTTGTTGGATGGAGCAGGGCAACGTAGCCAAGTCTGCCTCGGTGGTTGTACTACCTGCGGGCGGCCAGTTACTGTCTGACACTGTGGCAGCAGAAGAGCGGCACGAGGCACCGGGGCGGTTGCGGTTCGCTCCAGAAATCCTGGCCAGGCTTGGCGAGGAGCTTATCCCGCATGCCGATCTTGGCATCGTTGAGCTGGTGCGTAACTGCTACGATGCTGGTGCCCCCTCCTGCACCGTGACTTTGAACCAGGTTGAGGTTGTGGGCGGTAGCGTCACCATAACCGACAATGGCGACGGGATGAGCAGGGAAGAGCTTGACGCGGGCTTCCTTCTGATCGGTCGCTCCCGAAAATTGTCGGATCCCATTACTGGGAATAACAGACGCAAGATCGGCGAAAAAGGCTTAGGTCGATTGGCCGGACTTAGGCTCGGGCACCGTGTCGAGGTACGCACGCGACCCCGCGGCGAGAGAGGTGTCGAGCATCGACTCTCGATCGATTGGGATGCGTACGACACCGCAGCTTCCGTGGACACGGTAGAGCTTCCTCTGGTTACGGTGGCGACGTCAGCGGAGCCGGGCACCACGATTACCGTGAAGTACCTCCGCAAACCTCTAACGCATGCTGACGTCACGCGGCTAGTGCGTGCACTTTTCCTCATCAACGACCCTTTTGGAGCGCAAGCGGGCGGCTTCATCGTGAAGCTCGTTGCTCCAGGATTTGAGGAGCAAGCAACGCGATTAACGCACGGGTATTTCGACCAGGCGGAGTACCGAATCGAAGCAACCCTTGATGAAAATGGAAGAGCGCAAGCCCAAGTATTTGATTGGCGCGGTGTAGAAACTAGCACTTTCGCACACGACGAAATCGCGAGCGACCGAGATTATCGCCATTTCGCGGCGCCGGCTTGCAGATTTAGGCTTTGGGTAGTTCCGCTTGGTGGTGAATCCTACAGGCAACGAGGTGCCACCGTTCCAATTAGTGAACTGCGAGGTTGGCTTCAACAGGTTGGTGGCGTGCACCTCTATCATCGCGGGCTGCGGGTGCACCCCTACGGCGACCAAGGGCACGACTGGCTCGACATGAACCTTTCCCGGTCGGGAAGCCCCGAAGGTCGGCCCAGCACCAACAACTCTATTGGAATTGTTGAAGTTTTTGGTGACGACGACTTGTTGATACAGAAGACAGACCGAAGTGGGTTCGTAGAGAATGAATCTTTCGACGAACTCAGGGAATTTGGAAAGTCTGTGCTAGCGCGTGTCGCACGAGACCGTGTCCGGCGCCGCGACGCAGCTCGTGAGAAAAAACGCGATCAAACGAAGCAAGCTATGGATCGCTCGAAGAAGGAGTTCAAGAAAGAATTAGAGCGCCTTCCAGAGGCTGATCGTCGCCCGATTGAAGAGAAGGCCGAAGCGTGGCAGAAGACGCAAGAGGACCGCGTCCGACTTCTGGAGCAAGATCTGGCACTTTACCGGACTCTGGGAACAGTCGGAACGACGGCCGCAGTCTTCGCCCATGAATCCCTGATGCCTGTGCAGAACCTCAAGATGCAGGCAGAGTTGATCGAAATGCAGACGAGGGCGACTTTCGCCTCTGACTACGAAGACCGCGTCGGTCGCAGTTTAGATAGGATTCGAAGCGCAGCGGACTCGCTGCACGTTTCAGCGCAAATTCCACTTCGTCTGGCTAAGAGAAGCAAGCGCCAAGCTGGGACGATCTCGATTCATGAGACCGTAGCTGAGCTAGTTTCCACGATCCTGCCCCGCCTGCAGGGTAGGCACATCTCCCTTGAGCAACATTTCGAAGCGGTTGATGACGCGGTGGTCACGACGATCGCCAGCATTGAGGCAATCCTTGTTAACCTTCTTGTAAACGCGACCAAAGAACTCAGTGGTGAGGATGGGCCCCCTCCATCGGAGAGAAAAATCGTGGTACGGACTTCCAATGGGCCCAACCGGATCCTCGTCGAGGTCATGGATAACGGTCCAGGGATTCGTAATATCGGGGTAGCGGATATCTGGCTTCCGGGCCTATCAACGCATGACGACGGAACAGGTCTAGGTCTAACGATCGTTCGCGACGTCGTGTCAGATCTCAAAGGCAAGGCCGAGGTAGTGCCCTCGGGTGAACTGGGTGGCGCGCACTTCACCATTTCACTCCCACTTGCTGCGGCCGGCCGTACAGCGCCGAAGACCCCGCGCCAGCAGTCGCCAAGCGGTCAGGAGCAATTGCTATGACGACGACCGGCCTCCTGGAGCGAGTGCGTTCCCTGAAAGTCCGGGTAATCGACGACAGGAGGGAGGAAGGCGAGGATATCCGTCAACTACTCGCGGGCAACCAGGTAGAGGCCGAGGTTGTGGTGCCCCTGCGTAAGCAGAGTATGGAAGAACTAGCCCGTGAGTTGCAGGGGTCACCATGTACCGCCGTGTTGTGTGATCATAGGCTGAGCGAAACCTCGGGGGTTCGCTATACGGGCGCTCAGCTAGCATCTGCGCTTAACCGTTTACAGCTTCCGTCCGTCTTGTTTAGCTCGTTCACTGATCCTGAGCACTCTCCTGAAATACGGGCCGAGCTTGCTCATCTCCCGTCTTATCTGTCGCGCGACCAGCTTTACAGGTTTGATCAAATTGCCATTGCGCTTGATGTGGCGTGCAACGAGGTATTGCTCAATCAGCCGCCACTCACGCGCCAGAAGTTCCCAACGGTAGTTCGGGTAGTGGAAGTCAGAAAAGCTAACGGGAAATGGCGGGCGAGCGTCATCGTTCCCGCGTTCGATCCTCGGCAGATCGTTGAGATCCCACTGGCCGATCTTGACATAGCCTTGCAGGATGCTCCGCATCTGGCTGTGGGACGACGCTATATGGCCCTTATCAACGTCTGTGCCGAATCGGCGCATGAGGTATTCGTGACGGATGCCCGTCCCGCCGTCGAGCTCTAAGGAGAGACGTGTCGCGCGTCGAAGGTCAGATGCTTGAAGGTCTCGAAATTGTTGTACTCGATGTCGGCCACGGCAATACAACAATCCTGCGCGACGGGAAAGACGTAGCGGTGGTTGACTGCTCCAGGAACAATGCGGTCTACGACGAACTTGCACGTGTGGGTGACCGCCAAATCGGTCACCTGATCATCTCTCATTCGGATGAAGACCACATGTCTGGCGCGATCAAGCTGATTGCACGCGGCATCTCCATCGGTTTGGTTTCTGCGAATGCAGATAGTGCAAAGGACAGTGCGGCTTGGCGTGACTTTAGGACAGTTGTTGAGGAACAGATACTGCTGGGCAAAACCCGGCTCTCGTCTGTTCACTTTGGTGGTGCGGTAGAACTGGCTGTCGGACGAATGACGCTGCAAGTTCTACACCCCGACCCAAGCCTAGTTCTTCATGGCCCTACACAGAAATCCTCGAAATTTGAGGGGGCCGTAGATCCAAACGACTGCTCGGCGGTCCTACGGGTGATGGTCGACGAGAAACCTCTGGCGCTGCTGGCTGGCGACATCACCCGATACGGATTTGACAGAATGCTTGCGCGCCTTCCGGCGTCTCTCAAGGCCCCACTGTTGGTTTTTCCCCACCATGGCGGACGCAGTGGCTCGGGGAATGATCGTGCCTTCGCGCGCGAGCTATGCGAAACCGTCCAACCCGAGATCGTCGCAATCTCGCATGGTCGAAACAGTGGCTACGGCACGCCTCGGCAGGAGATAATTGAAGGCGTTCGTGATTATAGTACGAGCGTAAAAATTCTTTGCACGCAGTTAGGTAGAGCGTGCGATGCACGTGTTGATATTCCTTCCCCTCGGCATCCGTCATTCCGGCCTTCGGACGGGGACCGAAGAGGATGCCGGTGTGCCGGCACGATGGTATTCAAGGCCGATAGGGGCGGGCAGCTAAAAATTGCGCCTAACTTCGCAGACCATCGCGGTTTCGTAACCTCTGTCGAACACGCTCTATGTGAGGCGTAATTCCAACCACAGCAAATTCGCGTGGTGAGTTTCTGGCTTTGCCTTGTTGAGCTGTTCTTTAAGTCGCTGGGGTCTATCATGGCTGCGCGGCTTTCTCGACTTGCGGATCGAATGCCAATGTCGGCAGAATTGCGTGTCGATCTCACGTGGCGATCGTTCCTCCCGGCCCCACCGGCGATCGGGTCAGCGCCCCCGTTTACCCCCCGAAAACCCGTGCTGGGCGTTGACCACCAACGACAAGTAGTGGTCGACGCCTGGCTGTGTCTGTGCAGGCCAGCGCTGGTTCTTGACGATCGATGACAAGGCAGCGAGGGCGTCGGTCGACAACCGTGTGTCGCAGGTTCAGGTCCTCATCGGATGCTCCGCAGGCCAGCACCTTAAATAGGCAACCCGACCTGTGCCCCAAACGCGAATGGGCGGCAAACCCGCCCGGCGTCACCAACTTGGCGTGCCTGCTCTTCAGGGCGCTTCGGTCCAGACCGAGACGGGGAGTGTTCTCAAGGGGAACACCATAGTGACCCCTATGTAAGTCGAGCGACAGCCTGTTCCGTTCGGGTGCCCATGAGGACTGTCCTGGCACAACGCATCTGATGCGGGTCGGGAGAGTTGATGCCTTGGATCAGTAGATGCGAAGCCGATCAAGGAATCTGGTGCGCTCCCGGCGCATGTGCATGGCCGTCGCCAGCATGAGGTGACTGCCCGAGCGCCCACGCCTGACGGGTATCGTCGATCCATGATCCGTGGAGCGGTGTTCTTTGATGTCGATGGAACGCTGACGCCGACCAGCAGCGGCCAGCACCTCGCCGAGCTCGTCGGCAATGCCAAGGAGATCGCAGAGATACAGGCCGGCTATGGAGCCGGCACCTTGAGCAGTGACGAGTCTTGCGTGCTCGAGGCTCGTGGGTGGGCAAGCAGGACACCCGTTGAAGCCCAGGCGTTTCTGGAGTCGATGCCGCTGGTGGACGGCATAGTGGAGACGGTTTCGTGGTGCCGGGATCACTCGCTCGTGCCTGTGCTGGCCACGCTGGCGTGGGACTTCGTCGGCACCTACCTGTGCAGCCGCTTCGGCTTCGTGCGAGCGTGCGGACCACGGTTGCAGGTAGTCGACGGCCGCTACAGCGGCGAGGTCGCCGAGCAGTTCGACGAGCAGGCTAAGCGCGATTTCGCCGTCAGGGTGGCCGCCGAGTTGGGCGTCGAACTCCGGCATTGCGCGGCCATCGGCGACGGGCGATCGGATGTGCCGCTGTTCGGCGTGGTCGGCTGTGCCATCGCGTTCAACGCAACCCCCGAAGCTCGTGCCGCCGCCAGCGCAACGGTCAACGGCCCTGACCTCCAGGCCGTCGTGCCCGGCCTGAGCGCCTGGCTGGAGACCATCGCCTTGCCCGTTAACTGACAAACGCTGGGAGAAGCGTCCTCCCGGAACTTGCGCGCCCGGAGCCCTGCTTGCTTGGCCAGGCCATAACAGCTTCCAGTCAGGCGGGCTGCGGCGTGGATCGACTTCGGCTGAGCGGGCGCCGCTGTCGACGTTGTGGCGCGTCGCTGGCCGTTCAGTGGCGGGGCCTCCGGTGAGTGGTTCAGCGTCGGTTCACGGCAAGGTCGATGTATGCGGGGTCGTGGTCGGAGCCGTCACCGCTGATCTGGGTGCGGCGCATCACGTGCGCGGCGGTGACGGTGAGATCGGGGGTGGTCCAGATTTGGTCGTAGAGGGCGAAGGTGGTGACGCCGTTTGCCCGGTGCCGGTGTGTCCACATGGTGGGGGACAGGTCGGCGAACGTGTCGTCGACGAGGGTCCCGTTGCGGTTGGGGCCGGCGATGGTGGTGCCTCGTTGGATGTGTTCGGTGAGGTTCGCTTGTTGCAGGGCGGCGAGGGTCTCGGCGTCAGGGGCGTCGTTGAAGTCGCCGGTGACTACAACGCGGCGGGTCAGCCGCTGCCGGCGCAGAATCTTCGCGATCGCCGTGGCTTGGTCGCGGCGTCGTTCGGCGATAGCTTGTCGGGCGGCTGTGACCTCGGTGGGACTGAGGGTGTGTTCGTCGGTGATGAAGTTGCTCTTGAGGTGGTTGACCAGCACGTGCAACGGTTTGCCGTCCGGGGCGGCGATCTCGGCTTGAAGGAGGTCGCGGCCGAACACCGGTTCCCCGTCGGGGTTGGGCCAGAACCGCCAGGAGCTGGTACGGGTGATCGGGTGGCGGGAGCAGATGGCAACGTCGATGCGGCGGGGGTCGTTCCCTCCACGACGACCCGGTAGCGGTAGTCGATGCCCAGGGGGCGCAGGTCGTCGCGGTGGAACGTGTCAAGGGCGTCTTGGTCTTCGACTTCCTGCAGGCACAGCACGTCGGCGTTCAGGGCGGCGATGCGTCGGGCGATCCACGCCCGGGCTTTCGGGTCCTTACCCTTCACGAGTCTGCCGCGGAAGGTGCGCAGAATCCCGCTCATGTGGGTGCCGTCAGTCAGGACCACCTCGACCACTGACGGTTGCTCGCTGCTCGGCCCGCCTGTTGCGTGCGGCGTGGCGTCGGTGGCGATCTCGGCGAGCGGGGGATTGGCTACGGTCCGGGAAAGCTCCGCCTGGAACGTCCAGCGGGAGAACAGGTTGTTGGCGTTGAACGTCGCGATCCTCACAGCTACCGCCCGCTCTCACTGTCCACGGATCGGCCCTTGGATGAGCTTGACGATACGGTTCACTCGCCCGAGTGGGCAGCAACTATCAGCAAGCCGCCAATCCTGGAGCCCGCCGCTCGGCGGCACTCCGCCGGTCCCGCCTTGGCGACCATCCGAGGTGCGGTCCCGATGGACGCCGCCGCACTGCGCGGCTGGCTGTGAGCAGGCGGGTCTCGGCGGTGGCGCTGGATGCTGCCGAAGTTCGATGGCGGCATCCGCGACGAAAGGCGGCACACGTCCTGCGGGGTCCGCCCAGCTCGTGCCCGCGCACCGGTGAAGTGCTTCGAAGTTTCGTGGCTGCTTCTCGCCTCTTCACAAACTCGCCCTTCGATGGACATGATCGTCAGAGACGGTTGCCGTCCACCCAGCGTCGAGGAGGCCCTATGCGGGTAACCCAAGTTTCAGCCCGTTCCCCACGCGTCACGCGCCACGCCGCCGCAGTCGTCCTCGCCGCGCTCGCCGGCACCGGCCTGGTCGGAGTCAGCGCGCAGCCGGCGTCGGCCACACCTCCCGGGATCCCGTCGAAGGCGACGGCGCAGTCGCAGCTCAACGCCCTGACCGTGGCGGCGCAGGGCTCGACCAGCGGCTACTCGCGGGACCTGTTCCCGCACTGGATCACGATCAGCGGTAGCTGCAACACCCGAGAGCAGGTCCTCAAGCGCGACGGCACCTCCGTCGTCGTCGACAGCTCCTGCGCCGCCACCTCCGGCCGCTGGTACAGCCCCTACGACGGCGCGACCTGGACTGCCGCCTTTGATGTCGACATCGACCACGTCGTGCCGCTGGCGGAGGCGTGGCGCTCCGGCGCGAACTCGTGGACCACCAGCCGCCGGCAGAGCTTCGCCAACGACCTCACCCGCCCCCAACTGATCGCGGTCACGGACAACGTCAACCAGTCCAAGGGCGACCAGGACCCCTCCACCTGGCAACCGCCCCTGTCGTCGTACCGGTGCACCTACAGCAAGATGTGGATCACCGTGAAGTACAACTGGAGCCTCACCCTGCAGACTTCGGAGAAATCCGCCCTGCAGAGCATGCTCAACACCTGCAGTTCCTAACCACGATTTCCGGCTTGCGGTTCGCGCACCCTCAGGTCACAGACCGCAAGCCGGCCCCTACGCCCGCTGTGGCGGCGGGCTGTCGGGCTGCTGCTTGCGCCACTGGCCGTACGCATCAGCGGCCAAGAGGCGCTTGACCATGGCGAGGGCCTCGTCCTCGGTGTCGAACTTTTATCGCAGCACCCGCCCGGTCTCGCTATCGCCGGCCCGGGCGGTGACCTTCCACCTGACCTTCCGCGTCAACCACACATCCCGACGGTTACGCTGCCCGGTGCCGGGCGACTGCCCTGAACACCACCGTCGAAGCCCTCGGCAGATCGCCGAGGGCTTCGTCATGTCCTCGAATTCCAGACATATATTCACGGCGGTCCGACGCCGGCGACCAGCGCCAGCTTCGTCGACGCCATTCATGTCGGCATCGAGCAACTCGCCGCCGTACTCAATCCACAACCAGGTCTGATCGACCGTCTGGGCCGGGACGCCGTTTTCGTCGAGGGGCACGGTCAAGCAGCGGCCATCGACCGGGCCCTCTCGCACAGAACGTCGACCTTCCCCCACACACTTCGATCATTGGACGGATAGGCCTGTTAACAGGGCATATGCGCCAATGCTGCGACTGTCGCAGCGTGACGACACGATCGCCTGGTGGGGGGAGCAGTGGCCGGTTGCGGCCGAGTGAGGAGGGGTCAGCGGGGGTGCGTCCCGCTGACCCTTCACCGGTCAAACGGCCGGTGCTCCGGCCCCCGTCGCCCCGATGCTCTCGGCG
The DNA here is from genome assembly GCF_049841575.1 of Micromonospora sp. DT201. Taxonomy (NCBI): domain Bacteria; kingdom Bacillati; phylum Actinomycetota; class Actinomycetes; order Micromonosporales; family Micromonosporaceae; genus Micromonospora; species Micromonospora sp. DT201. The sequence continues at coordinate 28,905 of NZ_JBNCKP010000030.1, forward strand.
CCCACCCTGCTCGTGCACGTGGTGCTGGTCGACGCCGACACCGGCCCGGTGGAGGTGTTGCGGACGCTGACCTGGCCACCCGGGTTCGCGTGCCGGGTGGCCGAGACCGTCGGCCGCATGCTCACCACGTCCTACAGCGAGGCCGTTCACGACGCGAGCCTCGATGCCCTCTACCGGGCCTACCCCAGCACCGAGCGCCCGGTCGCCGAGCGCGCCGACGTCACCTGCGTCGGCGGCCAGGCAGAATCGGTCGCAGTCCCCTAACCCCTCCCCGGCAGGGAGCACACATGGTTGCCCTTCGATCTCGGCGCCTGGAGTCCATCTTCGGCACGGCGCTGGACACCCTCGCCTCGCACCACATCCACGCACTGGTGACCGCCGGCGTGCAGGAGGCCTTCGACCTAGACTTCAAGCAGACGCTCTACGGCGGCAAGGACCAGGAGAAGCGGGCGCTGGCCGGCGACGTCGCCGCCTTGGCGAACACCGGGGGAGGGGTGATCATCCTGGGGGTGGAGGAGGACGACCAGGCGCGCGCCACGAAGGCGCCGGGCGTCGCCATCTCCGATGCCGAGGTGGCCCGGATGCGCCAGTCGATCGCGTCGCTCGTCGCGCCGATGCCTGTGGTCGACATCCTCACCGTGCCCGAGCCGGCGACCAACGCCGGCGAGGACGGTACCCAGCAGGGCTTCATCGTCGTGGCAGTACCCCGTAGCCCCGGGGCGCCGCACGCCGTGTTAATCAACGACGGCCTGCGCTACCCCATGCGCAACGGCGCCACGACCCGTTACCTCTCCGAACCCGAGGTCGCCACCGCCTACCGCAACCGCTTCGCCAGCGCGCAGCGGCAGACCGAACGGGTCGAGCAGATCGAGCGGGAGGCGATCGGCAACCTCGCCCTCGCCGACTACGCCTGGATCGTTGTGTCGCTGGTGCCGGACCTGCCCGGAGACATGACCGTCACCCGGGAGACCTTCCAGGCGTTCGAGCAGGACGTCAGGCGCAGGCCACTGACGCTGCCCGGCATGGGGCTGGAGATCTCCCGAACCCGCGTCGGGCGCCGTCGCCTGCTTGCCGACGGGACGAGTAACTACGACGTGGAGTCTCGGTGGATCTCGCTGGAGCTGCATGCCGACGGTGCCGGCGTCTTCGCGCACGCCGCTGGCGACCTAAATGAGCGGCGGCGGAGGCAGGTGCCGCCGCCCGCCGAGGAGGAACAAAGGTTCCAGCTCGTGTCGGATGAGGGGATCGCGGCGGGGATCATGGCCGGACTGCTGGAGCTGGCTCGTCATGCGCGGGATCGCACGGCGGCCGGGGGGACAGCCTTGGTCCGGGCGCAGCTCTACCCGGTGTCGATCGAGCGCCCTACCAGCATCGGACACAGCCGAAGCGGGTTCACCGACTCCCGCACCGGCGAGCAGTTCCGGACTCAGGCCGAGCCGGCCGAGGCCGCCGTGCCTCTCGACGACCTGGCGCAGCCGGGTCCCCAGCTCGTCGAAGCCGCGGCGCTGCTGCTCGACGAGCTCGGCCAGGCGTACGGCGTGCCGGAGATGGGCCAGTTCTCGCGCGACGGCAGGGTGCGCAGGCCCTACTGGGGGACCGGCGGGTTGCGAACCCCGATGATGCGCTGGGCCGAGGCCAACGGCGTCGAAGTGACTGACGAAACCCTCTGATCGCTACTCGACGAGGCCCCGGCCACCTGCGGCCGGGGCTTCGTGCGGCGTGAAGGTCGGAGCGTGATGACGGCGGGGCACCCAGCCGGACTGATGTCCAGCCCGCGCTGGCGCTGCTCGTCCGGGTCGGTGTAGGCGTAGCCGGTGACACGCTCGGCGGGCAATTAGGCTTGATCGACACCGCTGCCCGGCGTTTGGCGCGCCCGCCGGGCGCCGCTGAAACCTACTGGCCAAGATCGCCGGAAACACCCTTAGCGAGACAGCCCCGCCAGCTCGGCTCGTGGCCCAACCGTGGCCGAGCCCCTGCCCGGGTCCTGGTGGGGTGAGCTAGACCGGCCCGAGCGGCTGCGGTATTTACGGGTAGGGCCGACCATGGTAGCGGAGATTGACGCCGGAGGAGGTGTCGGCCGGCCGCCGTTGCACCAGTGCGGTTATCCCACGCGCTAACAGGATGCGGATAGGTGCCGGCCTGTGGTCGTCACCGGTCCGGCCGGAGAGTCGCAGGGGTCGGTGGGGTGGTCCGTCGGGGATCGATGCGGTTAACATCGGCTGCACCGCTCGTCGCGGATCGGGTACGCCGCGTTACCTCCGCTTGGGTGCCGCTGTCATTGCAGTTCGGAGGTTCGATCGGGTGACCGGGACGAAGCAGCGGCAAGGAGAGCTGGCGCTTGGCTGGCTCGCGGCCGAACCTCCGTTGCGATGGTGACCCGTGTACTCGATGAGTGTCGAACGGGTGCTGCTGACCCCGGAGGCAGCACGCCTGGTGCCGGCGGAGGAGTGGCTGGCCCTCGCCCCCGACGTTCCGGTCGAGGTCGCCGAGCCAGGGGAGCGACGCGCCAAGGTTCAGCCGGAGTGGACCGAGGGCGGCGTGTGGCGCCTGTGCGTCGGTGTGGGCGTCGTAGTCGACGACGTCGCGCTTCGCGAGAGCGTGGCGGTGTATCTACACGTCGGGCGGCAAACCGATCTGTTCGATTGCCGCGGCGTCGCCGTGCCGCTCAATGACCAGGGGGCGGCCGGGGTGCGCAACGCCCTGCGCTGGGCGCAGACGACGCAGGCCGCTCCGCAGCCCTGGGCCACGCACGCCGACGTTGCCGCTCACGCGGGACACGCCGCAGCGCAATATAGGGACCCGGCGCACGTGCGCAAGGCTGAGCGGGTGTGCTCTGAGGCCACCGACGAGCTGCTGAACGCCTTTCCGGAGCTGGTGGCCGTGCTCGGCACCGGATTCCCGTTTTACTGCATGACTGACACCACCCATCCCGACCGGGACCCGGTCCCGCCGAGCATCAGGGTCTATACCCAGGAGCAGGAGAGGCTGTTCGCGGGCAAGCTCCTGCCGCTCACCGTCCTCGTCGATCGGCCCGGACGAATTTGGACGAAGGAGGAACTGGCCGGTCACGGAGTGAACATCGGCCAAGAATCGGCGAACGCATACGAGTACCTGCGCCACGGTGCCGCGCCGCCCACGGCTCCCGAGGCGGGCGCGCTGGTCGAGTTCGAGCGGGCGAACGTTTGCGTGCGCGGAGATCGGCCGTGGCCGTGCCATGTGTGCACCACTTTGCATGATCGGCGCCGCTACCCGGAGCAGAGCTGGGAACGGGACTTTATGAAGTCCTGCGTGCGCTGCCGGCAGACGCCGTATCTGCCCCGCGCCGTCGGGGTGTTGAGCTCCGATATCGACCTGGTCGCGCTGACCGCACCCGGCGTGGACCGGCACGGGCTGGCGGAACGGGTTTCCGAATGGATCGATGGGCACCCCCGCTTCTTCCGCCACGACACCCGCTGGACCCAGCAGTTGAATGGTGCGCACGGGCCGCTGGACGTGTTCGTGACCGGCATGCAGGATTTTCTCCGAGCGGCGGCGTGGATGGCGGACCGTGATCGCTGGATGGAGGTGACCGTGCCCAGCACGGTGACATGGCTGCCCGTAACCGACATCGACTACGAGGTGGGCAAGTACCTGCCGTTGTGCATGGAGCTGCTCGCGGACCGGACCCCTGGCGGCGGCTTCAGCGCCGAACTGCGGACGGCCAAGGCCCGCTTCGCCGCCCGGGTCACCGCTGAACAGGTCCTCTCCAGCTACCGGCGCGACAGCAGCTACCTGAGGCAGTTAGCCGGGAACCCCCAGGTGGCTGCGCTACTGGCCGTCCGCAATGCCGGGTGGCGGACTGCCACCGACGAGAGCTCGGAGGACTCGAGGTGATTGTGCTCGGCTTGAACGGTTGGACGGACCGTACCCACGACCCAGCCGCTGTCCTGACGGTGAACGGCGTGGTGGTCAGCTTTATCGAGCAGGAGCGGTTGTCGCGCCGCAAACACGGCATTGGCGAGTTGCCGCACGCCGCCGCGGCGACCGTTTTGGCCGAGGCGGGAGTGGCGGCGGAGGATGTCGACCTCATCGCCTACGGCTGGGATCTCGCGAAGTTCAACCGGCTCCGCGGCCGGGATGTAGATCTGGATCGACTGGCGGGACGACTCACGGGGATGGAAGTGCTGGCCGGCAGGCCAGTGGTGCAGACGCTGCACCACGACGCGCACGCCGCGTCGAGCTTCTACGGTAGTGGCCTGAGTGAGGCGACCGTGCTCGTCGTCGATGCCGAGGGGGAGGACGAGAGTGCCACCGTTTTCCACGCCGGAGCGCAAGGATTGCGGCGGGTACACAGTTGGGGGCGAGGGCAGTCGCTGGGGCTCATGTATCGGGCGGTGAGCGAGTTCTGTGGCTTCGGTACCTTCGGCGCTGGCAAGACGATGGGTCTGTCGTCGTGGTGCCCGGACTCGTTCGAACCGCTTCCCCTGCTCTGGCATGACGGCGATCTGCAGTCGCCGTTCCCAAACGGCGCATGGGAGGACGACGTGGTGGACGGGTGGCTGACGCTGCTCACCTCCCGCTTCGGCCCACCATCCCGCCCCGCCGAGGAACCTGGTTACCCGCCATGGCAGGCGCACCAGCCGCAGGCCGCGGCCGCCGCACAACAGGCGGTCAACCAGGCCATGCTCGGGCTCGTCGACGCCGCAATCGGTCTCACCGGATGCCCGGATGTGTGCCTCGCCGGCGGAGTGGCATTGAACTGCGTTGCGAACGGACTCCTGCTAGACCGGGTACGGACGCTGCACATCCCGCCATACCCGCACGACGCGGGCGTGGCGCTAGGTGCAGCCCAGCTCGCCGGGCTCGCGGCGGGCCAGCCCTGGCGGGACCGGTCGCGGGCGGCCACCGGCCCTTTGCCCAGCGCCAATGAGGCGGCCGACGCCGCGACCGCACGCGGCCTCCCAGTGCGCGCAAGTGCGGACCCGGTCGCGGACGCGCGTCAGCTGCTTGTTGAAGGCAAGACGATCGGTTGGGTGCAGGGGCCGATGGAGGTCGGCCCACGTGCGCTCGGCAACCGCAGCATTCTGGCGCTTCCCGACCCCGAGGGCGTGCGAGACCGACTAAACGCACGCAAGGGCCGTGAGCCGTGGCGTCCGCTCGCACCGAGCCTGCTCCGCGAGGAAACGGATCGTCTGCTCGGCCGCTCGCTGGACAGCCCGTTCATGCTGCTGTCCGTGCAGTTGAGCGAGCAGGGCAGGCAGTTGGCACCAGCCGCAGCGCACCGGGACAGCAGCGCCAGGGTGCAGACCGTCGACGCCGGACCCGGGCCGTACCGGGCGCTGATCGAGCAGGTGCGGGAGGCGACGGGGACCGGAGTAGTGCTAAACACGAGCCTCAATCGGCGCGGCGAACCCCTGGTGCACACCGGCGCCCAAGCCGTTGACACAGCGGCCGCGATCGGGTTGGACGCCCTCCTGGTTGGGGATGTCGTCATCGATACCGCCGTGACTGCATGATCGCCCGACTTGCGGTTGCAGCCGGCCAACGTCTGCTCCGCTCCGGCTTTCACGCGCCCCGTCAACATTGGGCGCGTCGCGTTTGGGACGGCGATCGGGCAGAGGGGCATGCAGTGCTGGGGCCGGCATACGTTGCCGAACGCAAGCAGATCCAGGCGCTGCTCGCCAGCTTGGCGCCCCGACTGACATCGCCATGGGAGGCGGTAGATGTCGCTGCAGGGACAGGCCGCTACACCCGGGCCCTGCTCGAAGCCGGTGCCGCTCGAGTGACCGCGATAGACGTCTCCCCGGCATCACTGGCCGCGCTCACCAACAGGGCCGCAGACCCAACGCGAGTGACCACTGTCTGCGCCGACCTGTTCGCCGCGCTGCCGCCAGGCACGGTGCCGGAGGCCGGGTTCGACATCGTGTTGTGCTGCGACGCGATCCACCACGTGGGTCCGCTACCGGCGGTGCTGACCCGCCTGCGCGAACTCGCCGCACCGGGTGGGCTGCTAGTCGGCGACGTATGGACCGCAGACCACTTCCACGAGTTCCAGCGGGCCCGCCGCAGCCGGGTCGAGCATGTGCTGGCATCGATCCGGTTCCTCGCGGCGGCTGCGGTAAATCGACTACTTCGCCGAGCATTCCTACAGGCGGCGCGTAGCCAGCTGCTGTCCGCTGCTCAGGTGCAAGAGCTGCTGCGGGAGACACTTGGGCCACAGGTACAGCTGAACACCAGCCGGTACTGGGTCAGCTTCGCCTACCGATTGCCGCCAGGCCAAGACAATGCAGGGCAGGGCAGCGTTTGCCTCGGTCCGCTCGGCCGTTAGATTGACGGCACACGGCAGACCCCCCAAAGGGCACCGTCCCGGAGCTGGCACGGGCGGATGGACATCAGCCGTCCGGACAACGTGCTGCCCGACCGGCGGGCACGGCCGCGCTACACCGCGCACACCCACCGTGATGTCCTCGGCGAGGGAGTCGATGCCGACCAGGCGCAGCTGCGGGTCGCGGGTAGCGAGGATGTGCTCGATGCAGAGTCGCCCGGTAACGGATCGGCGTTGCTGGTCAGCGGGCGTCCGCCGATAGCGCAGCGACGAAGTCGTACGGGCTGATGGTGGTGGGGCGGTCGCTGACCTGGGCGTCGCCGAGCTCGATGACGCGCCAGACTCCGTCGTCGCGTTGAGCGAGGTCGATGGTGATGAGCGATCCGGCCTGTCGTCGACCATCTCGTCACGAAAGTCCTCGGCGAGTGGGACGCCGAGTACACGGGCCAACTACCTCGGCAGCGCCGGATCTACGAGCCGGGCGACAGATAGTTCGGTTGGCCTGACCCGCTCCCTCGGCAGCTTCCCCGGACATCCCGCCGCTGCGGTTCCGGGCGCGGTGGCATCCAAGATCGAGGTGAGGCGGGCAGCGCGGTGTTGTCGGATTGGGCAGAATGCCAAGGATGGATCTACGGCGAGCGCTCGACATCGTTTCTCAGCCCTGGACGTACGTCGGTGTCAGCGATGCGCAACTCTGCGCTGACGTGCAGGCGTACGCCGATCATGACCTTGGCGTGCGGGACGTGCCCGCACTCGATGGCGAGGCGACGGTGCGGCCGTTGGACGTGCTGCTTCGGCTGGCAGTAGCGACGAAGCCCCAGTATCAGACAGATCTGTACGAGGTGCACCGTCACTGGTCACTTCTGCGGTACCTGGGTCTGTTCGATCCGGACCTGGACGGGCAGTTGCGCCTGTCGTCCGCGGGCCGGCGGATCGCCGGGAACCAACGGAGGGTCACCTCGGAGGAACTCGGCGTCGGCTTCGCCGTGCACCGGGCGCAGGAATGGGTGGCCGCTCGTTGGCCCGGCGCTACGGCCATCGGTGTCATCGACATCGACGTCGCGCTGTCCAGTGGCGTCATCAGCGCCGGCGCGGTCACCTCGTCCGTCGTGCAACGTCGGAGACGGCGTCCGGACTATCTCGTGATCGCGGAGAGCCCGGGCAGTACGGACCGTTATCACTACGCGGTGGTCGAATGCAAAGGCACCAAGGGCTGGAGGTACGGCCTGGATCAGATGGCGTCGGCTTGTGTGCAGTTGCGCGGTGTGGCTGTCGAGGGCCGCCAACCTCCCGGGCTCGCCGTCGGTACGGTCCTGGCGGACGACTGGGTATGGTGTAGGGCGCTCGAGCTGTCTCCCAGACGCCGTCGGCACCATGAGACAACGGCCTATCCGGCGGAACTGACGGAGCTAGTCGAGGATACGGCCGAGGTACACGTCGAGCGCGAGATGTTCGAGCAGGCCGTTCATGTCGACATGGATGAGGAAGCGTCGCTGTCGGCGGAGAACCTAGTGCGGGCGGGGACGCAGGCCTCATGGGCCAGCCTCGCCGATTTCGCCGGTAACGACTATGCCTTCCAGAGGTGGGCACCTCCGGTGTTCCGGACCAACTTGGATCGGGACGTGCGGGCACGACCGCAGCGGGTCGCGCGCCAGACCCGTGGTGGCCTGGACGTCGTCGGCGTCCGGAATTTGATCTCGCTGCCGGGCGGAGAGCTGGAGGTGCTGTTCGGCCTGGTCGCGGAGGTGGACGAGGCGCTTGCCGAACGCGACGCCGACAGGGTGATCGAGGCCCAGAGGTCGGTGGCCGGGCGGCGAGCGCAGGAGCCTGATGTTGCGGGCCGCGAGCCGAGTGACGACGTCACCGCTGTCTCTGACGACGGAGCGGTGTTGATGCTCAATCCGCGCTGATGGGGGGCGTTGAGCGGCTTCGGTCACGTCGAAGACCAGAATATCCTCGCGCGGAATTTGGAGGTCTTTCAGGCGTGCACGGCGCGGTCGCAGTTGGGGTGGCGGCGGCTGGCAGGGTCGTCTGCGGGACCCCCTTTTACCCCCCGAAAACCCCGGCCAATCGTTGACGATGGGCGACAAACAGCGGGAGTGCCTGGCGACGTCTCGGCAGCTCAGTGAGCACTTTCGGCAAGCGGTGACAAGCCTGGTTCGGTTACTGGCAGCCTCGTTGTCTTCGGTGATGCCGGCCCACCAGTGCTGTCTTGGCTGGCCAAGACGGACCTCAACCCAGCCCACTACGCGTTGATGCTCGCGCCGCACCACGGCACCCAGCATCTGCCGGCGGCTTTGAAGGTGACCGCTGACCTGTGCGTCGCGCAGAACGGTAGTAAACGGAGCCACCTGTGGGAGTACCACCGTGGCACGCACGACAACCATGGGCGCTGTGTCAGCAGCACCTCAGGGACCCACCATCTACTGCTGTAGACCTAGACTCAATCCGGCCTCGGCTTGAGCGCGGCACCCCTACGTTGGAGGCACGGTTGTCCGGACCCTTCCCGGAATACCGCGATATCAGCGTCACCGACCCGTTGCGGCAGGGCGACATCATCGAGGCGGTTGAACCGGTTGCGTCGATGTGGCAGCGACATCTGCTCGTGCTCACGGCCGACTGCGACTTCGCGCACGCCAAGCATCAGGGCCGAGTCACCTGTGTTCCGCTGCTGACCGCCAACGAATACCTGCTGGAGATGAAGGTTCCCCTCCTGCGCGAGCGGGCCTTGGCGAAGGTCATACCGGTGCTTCGTCAGGTGCTCCCGTCCCCGTTCGCCGAGCACGTCTCCGACGAGCGACTACGGGCCTGGCCCGGCGAGGTCGAACCCAATGAGATTGTCGCCACCCTTGGCTTGGCTGATCCAGAGGCTAGCGTCGCCAAGGCGATACTCGAAGCCATCCGCTTGGTCAGTCAGCCGGCGCAGACCCTCGACGACGCGGTCGAGCGCCTGATCGCGGCGCACCTCGCGGTGCCTAACGCTCAGAAGCGGGACAAGATCGTCCAGCAAATTGTTAACGTCCTCAAGAATCCCTACGGTCAGCCGCCCGGCGACGCGCTCTTTCTCTCTGCTATTGCGCCCAAGCATGAGCTCGGCTACTTCGCCTACCTGCGTCATCTGGAGCAGGTCTGGGAAGTCCAGATCGCCATCGCCCCGGTCAAAAAGTCCGTCGGCTACCGACGCATCTCCCGTCTGCAGGAACGGTACGTCCACTTGCTCGTCCAACGTTTCGCGCTCGTATTCATGTCCATCGGGCTCCCCAGGGAGTACGAAGAGTTCCGCGACCTGCACGCCGAGCTATTGGGAGAGAAGTACGCATGAGACCCCTCGTGACGACGGTGCGTGCCCTGAAAGAACTGGCGACCGGCCTGTCGCCGGACGCCATCGCGGCTTCCCCGTTGCTGCTGGAAAATGCGGGGAAAAGCGTCGACGTGCTGCTTACGCTTGAAGACACCGAGAAGGATCAGCGGATCGTACTGATACGGGATGAATTCTCCGAAGATCGCTTCGTGCCCCGGCATCTTGTCGACCTGCGACCTGAGGTGCTCAGCCGTGTCGCCTCGTTCGCGGAGCGCGCCCGCACCACAGGACCCTTGACGTTGCCTCGCGGCTGGCACCAGTACAAGCACAACAACCTCATTGCCTTCTTCGCAGTCAGTCGAGGCAGCGCCGAGGCGAGTCGCTGGATCGCCGAGCTGCTGCCTGGCGACGGGTCGGACATCGTCCTTTGGGGCACCACCAACTCAGACAAAAAAGCAGCCCTCGAGGACTTCGAACTAGCCAAGCCAGAAATGCCAACCGGTTGGGAAGGCGACTGGAAGGCTGCGGTCGCGAACATACCCGAGCGCAGGGCCCAACGACGCCGGGCGGCGACGCCGCCAGACGTCGAGATCCTGATGCCACCGCTCGGGGAGCAATCGACTACGAAGGGATGGTCGTACGAGAAGTGGTTGGCCTCCATCACCGATGACCAGCGATCCTTCGTCGAAGCGAGCACCGGCAAGTCGATCCGCCTTCGCGGCCCGGCGGGCTCCGGCAAGACCCTTGCGCTCACCTTGAAGGCGACCCGAGAGGTCCGCAAGGCTCGCCAAGCCAGCGTCGACCTTCGGGTGCTCATGGTGACCCACAGTTGGTCCCTGGCCACCGACGTGGCCGACTCGCTCGACTCGATGGGGATGGGGCTGTTCCAGGAAATCGACGTCTTTCCACTCCTGGAGATTGCTAAGACGATCTCGCCACAGTACGCCAACGACGATTCCGGCTTCAGCTTGGCCGGCGACGACAGCCTCAGCGGCAAACAGGCTCAACTGGACCAGATCCTCGAGGTGCTGGACGAATTCATCGTTGGCGATTGGATTACCTACCGGGAACGCGTCACCGAAGGCCTTCGGGTCAGGTTCGACTCTCCTGAGATTAACGAACGCAAGGCCCTGGCCTGGGATCTCCTCGTCGAGTTCGGTTCCGTCATAGGGGCTGCGGCCATTTTCCCCGGCGCGGGCGCGGAGGCGCGGTACTTTCAACTTCCCAGAGCAACCTGGATGCTGCCGCTGGAAAGCCGGGACGACCTACGCGTTACATTCGCACTATACACAAAATATATGGCGAATCTCGACGCGCGGGCGATTCTCACCTCCGACCAAGTGCTTGCCGACCTGCTTAGCCACCTCGAGACGCATGCGTGGAACCGCAATCGCCGGACCCAGGGGTACGACCTGATCTTCGTCGACGAGTTTCATCTGTTTAGTCCGTTGGAGCGCCAAGTACTCCACTATCTCTCGCGCGACGTAAGCATGTATCCGCGAGTGTTTATGGCGGTCGACCCACGGCAGTCGCCGTCGGAGGCGTTCATTGGGTTTGCTGCGGATGAGACCCGGTCGTCATCGATCGCGATGTACGACGATATCGGCGAAATCACTAACTTCGAATTGGCGACAGTCTATCGGTTCACGCCGCAGATCCTCGACCTAATCAAGCACGTCCATCATGAGTTCCCAACCCTCGATCTGGGCAGTGACTGGGACATCAATTTCAGCGCGGTCGAGTCCGCGCAGCAGCCGGGTGAGGTGCCGGTGCTGAGCGTAGCCGCGTCACGACCGGCTGAGGAGATCGACATCGCCAAGGCGGTGCAGCAGCTCTACCAGAAAGGCAGGATCGCATTGGCCATTGTGGACCCTAGGCAGTGGCGACGCTTCAGCGAGCTCGCCTCACGCATCGGCGAGTCCGGTAAGTTTCACGTGTCGACGGTCCAGAGCCGATCCGACGTCGAGGGTCTCCGCCATCGAGGCCGCGGGCTGGTCGTCGGGCCTGCTGAGTATCTAGCCGGCCTCCAGTTCGACTCGGTTTTGGTGGCTGGCGTTCCGGAAATGCGGATCAACCAAACCCCCAATGAACGGACCCGTTCGCTGTCGCTGCTCTATCTCGCGCTGAGCCGCGCCCAGCGGGAGGTGCGGGTCTATGTGAACGAGGACGATGGGGGCGAGGTCGAGGTGCTCACTCGGGCGGTCGCCAACGGCATCATGAAACGCGAGCGCGGTAGCCTGGTCTGAGCACCGCCGGCATGCACACCGTCCTGGCCGCGACCTGGCTTGGAAGGTCTGACGTGAGGTCCGCGGGCGAGCGGACCCGCAACCGCGGCCACCCTTCGGAAGCCTTTTCGGGTCCGACTGCTCGATTATAGGTGGGCGCCGGGCCGTTCCCTGTCGAGTTCATCTCGGCGGTAGTAGGTAGGGGAGTGGCTGCAGAGTTGGCAGGAGAGGACCAGCGGCTGACCGATCCGCCCGGGCGGTTTCTCGCCGCAGCACAGGGGCAGGCTTTCGATCTCGGGCGCTTCCGCCTGCGCGACGACTGGACCGTATCGCCGCTCGCAGGCCCGGTCCGCAGGCCCATCACGGTGCGGGACGCTTCCGGTCTCGGCCAGGTCGAGGGTTCCGCCGCGTTCGGCGTGACCGCGGCGTGGGCGTCGGCGGGGATCCAACTGACGCGGTCGCGGTGCCGATACGGCAACCAGGTCCCGTGAAGGATGCCCTCCAGCAGATGGTCCAGGTGTGGGCGTGGACCGCAGGGAAACATCGCGGTTGTGGCGGCCTTCTGCCGGCTGTAGCTGTGCGGGTTCAACGTCGGGTACGGATGCAAGCGGCCACACGGCCGGGCCTTGCGGGTGACCGGGCAGCGGGTGGTGCCGGTCCAGAGGTCTGCCCAGCCGCACCGCTGCGTCTCGAACGTGATCGCGCCGGTGCCGATCTCCAGCGGGGTCTCGGACAGGTACATGCGGTGGTCGTCGAGGGCAGGCACGGACAGGTGCGGCACCGGGTGTAGGAACGCGATGTCACCGGCACCGCGGTCGGTGGTCCACACCACCCGGTCGCCGGCTTTGCGGAGCGCTCGCTGCCGGGCCCGTATGGTCCGTTAAGTTTCCTTGGAAGGTTGGACCTCGCCGGCCACGGTCAGGACCGGACCGATGGCGAGGACGTCCGGCCGGCGGCGGGCGCGTGGCCGCCACACCTCGACTTCCACGGTGCCGCCGACCGACTCCCATGTGCGGGCCTTGCGCTCTTTGAGCGCCTTGTGGGTGTCGGTCTCGAGCTGGTGCTCTGCGTGGGGCGAGCGGCCGTTCTCGTGCCGGAACATCGGCCCGTGCTGTCCTTCGACGAAGGTCAACCAGACCGGTGCGCGGGGGAGCCCTCTTTGGGCCTGATGGCGCATGCAGAGCAGGCAGAGTAGCTTCTCGCCGCTTGTGCCGTGGGGGCGGTCGTTGGCGAGCTGTTCGTGTAGATCGGGTTGGTGGGGATGTCCCCAGAGCGGGAGTCGCGGCTGCAACTCGATCATGGCCGACACGTAGAACACGCCATCGTTGAAGGTGAGCGGATCGACTTGCTCCCAGACTGGTCGAGACATGGATCCCCCCGGTGCTGGTCATACATGCAGACGCCGAGTTCGGCGAGTTACGTACCGCCTACCGAGAGTATCGGTCATCGGCAATATCTGGTAGCGAAGCAAGCGTCCCTGGTGGACGCTCCATCCCGGGCCGCTCTCGCGGACCGAACTTGCTGTGCGGAAGACCGTCTGGACTAATGTCGATGTCCTCGAGCAGGCGGGGATGCCGTTCGATGAGCCGAGCGAACCGGTGCCTGACCGCCGCGTCGAGCACCGGGCCGCGCTCCCCGCTGCAACGCGGTCCGCAGCTGCGCCCTGCCGTAGTTCGCAGGAGCAGGTCCGCCGGGTCAGCACCGGCACTGAACTCAGCCGTCAGGAGCGGGCCGGGCGAGCGTTGCCGCCGGAGCAGGTGCCAAGCTCGATCGACTGCATCGCGGCCGGCCGGGTCCGCGTCGGATGCCGCCACGATGCCGCCTGCGGCGCCGGGCAGCTCCCGCAAGAGCGCGGCCTGGTCCTCGGTCAGCGTGGTGCCGCACGGCGCGAGGGCGACCACTCCTGACCGGCCCGACCGGATGTTCCTACGGCGGACCCGGTGTGGCTATTGTGGTTGGCCATGGACCACGCTGAGAGCTGGGACGCCGAGACGATCAGCGACGCGCTGGACTTGTTGCAGGACATGGTCTTGTGGGATCTGGTGCCCGAGCGGTGGGAGCACATCGGACTCTTGCTGAGCCGACTTGAGGTGGCCCTCGCCACTGGTGAGGCCGACGAGGCTCGCGACGTCGTCGTCCAGCTGGAGCTGAGCGGGCCCGTACGGGCGAATCGGATCGGTTCGGCTGAGAAGTGCGGCATCCCGGAACCGATCCTCGAGCGCCGGAACACGCTCGTGCATTCGCTAACCGGGGAACGAGACCTCCAGAGCAGGGACCAACAGGACACGTCGCGGACGGGGGTCGGCCGTGGCGACCGACCCGATCGCTGAGCAGGAGTTCGTCGCCCACCTGTTCGCGCCGCTCAGCGGGCCTGACGCCGAACTCGCGCTGCATCAGGTGACGCTACTGTGGGAAGCCTGTCGTACTCAGATGGGCATGACGCGCACGATCGACGGCACCTCGCTGCCTGCGGACTTTCCCGTCGATGTGCACATGCCAGAGGGTGCGCTTGCGGGACTTCAGGACCCGGCCGTCAACTTCCAAGCCATCGCGCGACGGGAGCACGACGTCCTGAACGTCTCGCTGGTGATGGCCACACCGCTGGCGCCACCGATGAGGCGGAATCGGGTCGGCGCTGCGGTCTCGCCCGGATGGATCGAGTACAGCCGGTGGTGGCAAGGCCTTACCGCAGGCGGCGTCAGCGCTCTGCTCGGCGGCGCAGCCATCTATCAGGCCAAGTCGGCCGAACTTGAGCAAGCCGATGTGCGCGCGGCGTTGCCTGAGCAGGAAGATGACGGCGAACGGTGGTGGACGAGGAAAACGGCCGTTGATCACTTCACCGTCTGTGAGGTCACACGAGGGGGCGACCGCGCGCTGCGGCGACTCGTCGTGCTGGGCCGACCCGACGAGGACGACCGCCTCAGCGGGTTCACCTGGAGCTCCGGCGACGTGCTCCTGCCGCCGCTGGGCCGCTATCTGATGCACGCTGCGAAACTGCGCTACGCGGCCCGCGTCCGTGGGGACGGGAGCCGGCTGGATCGAGTCCGAGACCGCGCCGCCACCCGCATGGACCGGATCGTCGAACTGTTGACCGTCGGAGACTCGGTCGCGGACGAGGCGAACGGACTCGCCGCCGACGAGGCCGCCGTGATCGGCACCCTGCAAGCGCTCAACAGCATGCGGCGCAGCGTCGACATCGCGCGCGAGAACATGACGTCAGCCATGGCGGAGCCACTACCCACCGATCGGGCCCTGGCATCGGCGTTGACGCAGTGGCTCGACGACGACGTCTACTTCTTGGAACAGGTCCGCATCCGGGCGGAACGGACACGACAGCTGCTCCCGTCTTCGGTGGATCCGGCACCCCCGCGCTCGGCAATCGTCGTGCCTTCCGCGCAGCCGGCACCGGCGCAGCCCATTCCGATGGAACAACGGATGAGTTTCGGGGTCGACGTGGTCGCGTACACCGGCCGTACCGTGCTGCAGCAAATTGAGGTACAGCGGCGGCTGGCGAAGATCGTGCGACGGGTCCTCGAGGAGATCGGCCTGGCACTGCACGACACCGATCATCAGGACGCTGGTGACGGCATGACGGTCGTGCTTCCCGCGCACATCCGGCCGCACCTGGCACTTCCGAAGCTGCTCAACGGCTGGAGCGCGCTAGTGGCGGCCGACAACGCCATGCATCCGGAGGATCGGATCCGGCTGCGTCTGTCGGTGGCAGCCGGGTCGTTCCACGCGGCGGCGATCGGGATCGCCGGCGCCACGATCATCGAGATCGCCCGGCTGCTGGACAGTGAGGCCCTGCGCAGGGCCGCCACCGACCATTCCGACGCAGACCTCGTTGCCCTGATCTCAGACCGTCTGCACGCGGACGTCATCGCCGAGGGGCATCCCGGCCTGAACCCGGGCCATTTCACGCAGCTGCGGGTGCGGGCCAAATCGTACGACGGTCAGGCCTGGCTCTGGCTCGGCGGTCCGGTACCGCCTCGGGCGCCGGAGACGCCGCCGGATCTACCTTCGCCGCACGCACCGTGGGATGAGCCGAAGCGCGATCTGTTCGTCATCCACGGCGATGCTGAACGTGCCCGCAAAGCGCTCTTCGATCTTCTTCGCGATATCAGGTTGCGACCCCTGGAATGGGATGATCTGGTCGCCCAGACCGGCAGCGTCGCCCCTGAGCGCAGTGCGGTGCTCCGGCAGGCGTTCGCCAACCACACCGCCGCGCTGGTGCTCTTCGCGCCCGGTCCCGGCGGGTCACCTGACGTGCTCGCCGGTATGGCCGTCGCACTGCAGCCCGACCGCACGGTCCTGGTGCGGCTGGGTGGGGCGGTTCTACCGGACGAGCTCAGCGGCCGGTTCGCCGTCCATCTCGACGGTGCCAGCAGTCGCGGCCTTCACCAGCTGGCCCAGCTGCTGCGACGTCTCGGCTACGCCGTCAAGACGGACGGCACAGACTGGCTGGACACGGACCGGTTCAAGGACCTTTGAAACGTCCACCACCCCGCTAGACGGCGGCAGAAAGTGCAAGATCGCGGGGCCGGGGCGTGACGGATCGGTGCGGTGGATGCCCTACAGGGAGTCGAGGAACGCCCGCAGCTCCAGGTGATCAATCCTGGCGAAATCCTTCGGTCGCAGCACGATGCGGAGCTGACTGGTGCGCAGGCGTTCACGGGACGCGGCGACGAACGACAGAAGGATGAGCCGCACGATCGACTGCTGGTCCAGCGCGTCCACCCGGGCCAGGGCCGCTCCGGTAACCGGCATGGCCAGTGGCTGCCGCCCGCCATGTTCTTCCACCGCATCCCATAGCAGGGAGAGGCTGTGCCACAGGACATCCGTCGAGGAACGTGCGACCAGACCGCCGGACATCGTGCTGTAGGCGACACAGAAGAAGCGCCGACGTGGGATGCCCAGCACGGCCACGGTTCCGAGCGGGTAGCGCTCTAGCTTGCCGTGGGCCTTGTCTGCCCGGAGCACCGTCGACAGGATCGGCGTACCGGCCAGCGCGGTCCGCAGGTCGGCATCCAGCCGATGCAGGTCGCCATCGTACTCACGCCGGAGAAACTGTGCCTGAAGGCTTCCCTCGTCCACGATCCGGCTGTCACTCGGATCGGTGTCGAAGACGTCGGTGAACCCGACGACCAGATGTGAGTCCTTCTGTTCGAACAGGTCTCCCGGGACGATCTCGACCCGGCATCGGGGATGGTCAAATGATCGAGCGATCATCGACTCCGGACGGACGCGGAGCAGCCCGAACCCGACTGATCCGGCGACCATCACGACGGCGACCAGACCGGCCCGTCCGGGGACCGGTGAGCGATCCCACACCGCCTGGTAGGACTGGGCCAGCAGGGCGATCACGCCGAAGGCGGCGAAGGACTGAGTGGCCCAGATACGCACTGCCCGCCTGGTCATCGACTGCCGCCCATGCCTCGATCCTCCTCGAGGACCGCAGCATGTCGCAATGGCTCGTCCGACCGCGGTGTCAGAACGTGCGGTCGTACGCCGCCAGGTTCTTGAATCGGTCGACGTCCAGCCAATCGGTGCCGTTCGTATTGATGGCACATCCGGCGCCCTTAAGGCGTTGGACGATCTTGTGGAGGCTCTCGACCGTGCCGTCGAAGTGAATGGTGTTGAGACCGGCCAGGTCGGAGACCGGGCGCAGGGTGCCGATCTCGATGATGACCGTGCGGTCGCGCTGGAGTGCCAGCGCCATGCCGGCCTCCAGCAGGACATTGGGGCGGACCTGACCGGTGAGTTCTCCCTCGAATGCCCGGTCGCCGCGGTCGCGCAGGCTCTCGTGCAGGATCGCACCGTCATCGGGGGTCATCAGGACGACGGCGGCCTGATTGGTCTCGAAGGCCTTGGCGAGGACCTCGCCCATGTACGGCGACGGGCCGCCCGTGGTCCGTACGACCTCCTCCCAGTCCAGCGGGTGCAGGTCGATGGACTGGAGGAAGCGCCACAGCGCCCGGCGTGCCTGCCCGTCCCGGCCGTGGATGACGAAGACGTCGCGGTTGTCGGGCATGAGCGATGACACTCCTGTCGGTTCCGGACGGAGGCGAGACGGGGAGAATAACCCGGGCGGTACGCCAGCGTGGGTGCGGGCTCAGGTCAGCCGTCCGCAGTGTCCGGCCATGCGGTAACCACCCACGGCCCGTAAACGTATGCCGGGCGGCCCGCCCACCGCTTCTGTACTGCGGACAGCGCCGCCGCTGGTGGGACCCCTGCGGCCAGCTCCGCGTGGTAATCGCTCATCAGAGCGGGCGCGGTGGTGTCGTTGACCGGCCACAACGGTGCGGTGACGACTGCGGCGCCGGCCAGCAGGAAGGCGGTCGCGGCGCTCAGAGCCTCGTCCGGCAGGGCCGCGCCGGTGAGCGCGGCGTCGCAGGCGCTGAGTACGACATGGACCCGCCGGCGTGCCGAGTGCGCGCGCAACCCCACGCGGATCGGTGGTCGGACTCGCAGCACCGTCTGCTGCGGGTGGTCGACGTCGACGTCGCAGTGACAGGCCAGGTGCGCGATGTCAGCGGCGAGCAGGCCGTCGAGCACGGTGTCGTCGGCGAACACTCCACCGGTCGCGGCGATGCGGTCAATGCGCGTCACCGCGCCCGCGTGCCGGCGAGCCACCCGTGCCGCCTCGCGACCCGCGGCCGGGATCGGCCGGTCAGCCGGGCTGGTGTCGGCCCACACCACGACTCGGGGCGCGACGGCCGGGGCCTTGGCTGGGGGCTTCCGGCTGGGGGCGGTGGCCCGGATCAGCAGGATCGGGTCGTAGGCGCCCAGCGCGGCTCGTTGGCCCGGTACGCCGCAGGTCGTGAGCGGCAGCCAGGCCAGCCGTCCCAGCGGGAGCACGGCCAGCCGTCCGGCTGTGGCGACCAGCGGCAACAGCGGAGCCACCAACGAGTCTAGGGTCCAGGCGGCGAACTGGTCAGCCGCCTCCAGCAGGATCGGCATCGCGTCCGGGCTGTCCTCGGCACGGCGCAGCGCCTCACGGAAGCGGCTCGCCTGATCCGCCACGGCCGGTTCGATCGCCTGCGGCAGCTCCGCGTACTGGGCGCTCCCGTTCGGCGCGATCAGGACCGCTACGCCGCCGGCTCGGGTACAGCCGAGGAGCAGCACGTGCCGGTCCATGTCTGCGGCTGCCGCCAAGATGCCGGCGAACGACACGGTGTCCGCGTGGATGCCCGTCGCCTCGGCGATCAGTGTCGCCGACGCCTGTTCCAGGTGGACGGCGGCCGCCGCGACATCGCCGGCCCGGACCGCGGCCAGGGCGGCGAGCGCGCCAATGCCCTGCACACCCGAGCGGGCGCGTTCCTTGTCGGGATGCCGTGGCCGCATCCCGGTCAGCGTCCCGGCGGCCTCCAGCGCGGCCCCGAACGCCTGCTCCGCCTCTGGCCACATCCCCACCCGCCAGGCGATGTCACCGAGCCGCCTGCCGGCGACCACCGCCAGATGCGGGTAACCGGCACCGAGCACCTCGTCGAACAGGTCGGCGGCACGTTGCAGAGTTTCCATGTCGGTACGGCCGCGACGCAGATCGAGGTCGAACCGGTCCTGCAGCCGGGCGCCGAGGTTGAACGCGATCGTCGCCGTCATCGACCCCTCGATGTCGTCCTCGGCCCGGCCTGCCGCGGCCAGTGCCTGTTGCAGGCGGTCGATGGCGTGCGACAGCGCGTCCTCCGCGCCGTCCTGTTCCCATCGATCTGTCAGCCACATTGCCCAGTTGTTCAGGTACAGCGCCAGGTCCGGAGAGCCCTCGCGGGTGGCGGCGACGGCCTGCTCGGCGTGCCGTTCGGCGGTGACGAGATCGTCCCGGCTGCCGCGATGGTGCGCCCGAGCCGCGTGGAGGCGGCCCGCGGTGTCGTGGCGCGCCGCGAGGTCCCAGCTGTCGGGTGCGGTTGCCTCGACGGCCTCCTCTGCGAGTGCGACCGCCCGGTCGAGATCGCCGGGTTCGGCACGAAGCTCGAATCGGGCCAGTAGATTGTTCGCCTGGTTATTGGCGACGGTGGGGCGGGTGTCCCGGTCCACGCCCTCGGCCAGCAGGCGATCGAGAAGCCTGATTGCCTCGTCCAGGTCGGTGCTGTCGCCGAGCAGGTCGTAGCGCTCGGCCAGCAGGGAGGCGAGGTTCGTGGCGTACTCGCCGTCACGCCCCTGCCCGCGGACGAGGTCCAGAGCTGCCCGGGCGTCGCCGATCGCGGCGGCGAACCCGGGCTGGTCGTCACGCAGTCGTGCCATGACTGAGCGCACCGTCGACCGGACAGACAACGCCAGGGCCCGATCCGCGTCGACGGTTGCCTCCCGCACCGCGTTCTGGGCGGACACCGACGCCTCGGTGAGGGCGTCCCGCTTGCCGGTCCACTCGTATCGGGTGAGCAGCACCGACGCCAGCAACCGGTGCAGCGCCACCCGGACCGTGGCGGTGGCGGGGCGTCCGACCGTGATCGCGGACCGGGCCAACTGCTCGGCAAGGGCGAGGAGTTTTCGGTCGTAGCGCTGCTCGGCGGCCTCGGCGACCAGGCCGGCCACGTTGACCATCTCGGGACCCGCCGTCGCTTGCTCCAGGCCCGCGGTCACGGTCCGCAACGCGGCGTCGAGCCGGTCTCGCTCGCCGCCGCGCCGCCAGAGCTGCAGGTGGACGCCGGCCAGCGCGGAGATCGCCACCGGCCGCTCCGGATCGTCGGTAGTCGCCGCCATGAGTGCGTCCTCCAGCAGCTGCCGGGCCCGCTCGAGGGAATCCGGCTCGCCGGGCACATCTGATCGTGTGGCGAGGCGGCCGGCGAGATTGGCGGTGGCCTCGAGCCGGGCAGCAGGCGGTGAGGCCGCCCAGACCTGCTCGGCGATTGCGCAGGCTTCCCTGAGGTCGGCGATCCTGCGGTTGCGCCGGTAGCGGTCCATCAGATCGATGCCGAGGTTCGTGGACCGGTCGAGACGCATCCACGCCGGAACCTCAGCACCGAGACCGTCCAGCGCCTGCCGCCGGATGCTGATGGCGTTGTTGAGTTCACCGTCGCCCGCCCACGACTCGGCCAGATCGTCCATCGCCGTGACCCAGGCTTCGCTTCCGGTGGTGGCTGCCCGCACCGCCGCCGCCAACGCCATGCGATCGGGCACCGCGTCCTCCCGCCGTCACGATCGAGAATAGACGGAGCGACGGATACCGGCGAGTCTCCGCGACAATGCCGGGATGGAGGATGCTGACGAGGTGCTGCTGACCGCGCTGGCCGACCGAGTCCGGTCGTTCGTGGAAAATCACGACGGTGCCGCGGTCACCTCCGACGAGGCGCTGTCCGACGCGCGATCGGTGCTGCAGGCCGTGCGGACCGGTCGTTTCGATCAGCAGGGCATCGCCAGAGCGCTGTACCTCGTGGCAGCGCTGCATTGGGCCCGGTATCGAGTGCTACCGCCCGGCCGGCAGGAACTCGACTACCTAGCGGCCAAACAGTTCTTCGGTTACATCGCCCCGCTGTCCCCCGAGCGGGTGCCGCAGCCGCTCTGGCCGGTGCTGGGCCTGCGCCCGGCGGGCGACAGTCCCGATGACCCGGCCGCCGTCGAGCGCCGGATCGCGGCGCTGGCTCAGTGGGGCGCCGCACTGGCCGCACGCTGTCGGCACCGGCCGCAACCCGGCGATGCCGATGATGCTGTACGCGCCTACCGCGAAGCCGTCACGCTGGCACGGACGGCCGGCGACCCGCAGACGTCGGTGCTGGTCGCCAACCTCGCCGGTGCTCTGATGCTGCGGGGCTTCGCGGACCTCGCGGTACTGGATGAGGTCATCGCGTTGATCGACGAGGAGCTGCCCGGCGCGGACGAGCGGGGAACGCACATCCTGTCGTCCAACCTGGCTGTCGCCCTGCGACACCGGTTTCAGCTTACGCGTCGGCACGACGATCTCGCTCGATCGGCGGACCTGGCCCGCCGGCGGGTCGAGCTGATGCCTGTCGGCGACCCCCTACGAGCCGGCGCGCTGTCGACTCTCGCAGTCACACTGGGCAGCCTGTTTGAGATGACCGGGCGGCCGTCGGACCTGACAGCCGCGGTGACCGCAGCGCGAGAGGCGGTGACCGCCCGAGATGCCGACCGCATGAGGCGTGCCGGTCACCTCACCAACTTGGGCAACCTGTTGCGGATCCGCTACGAGCACTACCGGCACCGCGATGATCTCAACCAAGCGATCACGGCGGGTGCCGAGGCGCTCGACATCGCTCGGGACCACCATGAGGCGGCAGCGATGTGGTCGAACTACAGCGCGGCGCTGCGGGAGAGGTTCCGGCTGGCCGGTGATCACGCGGATCTGGAGGCGGCCATTGACGCGGCACGTCATGGTCTTCGTGCGGCACGGGACGGTAGCCCGCACGTCGTGCCGTGCGCCATCCATCTGGGATGCGCTCTGCTGGACCGTTATCACGCTGCAAACGAAGTGGGAGATGTCCGTGAGGCGGTCGACATGCTTCGCACAGCGCTCGCCGCAATCGAACCGGAGCATCGGTTCTACGGCCCGGCGTCGGTCAACCTCGGCATCGGGCTCCGCGCATTGTTCGGATGCACCGGCGATCGTGTCGACCTGGACGCCGCCGTCGACGCCGGCCGAACCGGGCACGCCACCCTGAACACGGATGACCCCTCCCGCGCTCTCGATGCGCTGAACCTAGGCCAATCGCTGATGGCCCGCTTTCAGCAGTCGACGGACCCCGCCGACGCCAGAGAGGCCGCTGCGCTATTCCGGGAGGCCGCCGAATCGGTCGCCGCCCCCGCGAAGCTCCGCCTGGACGCCGCCCGCACCTGGGCGGATCTGGAATCAGATCTGCAGTTCGGCAGCGCACAGAACGTGACCGCCTATCGGACGGCGGTCGAACTGCTGCCTCTTCTCGCCTGGCGCAGCCTGCCGACGACCGAACGCGAGAATCTTGTGGGTGCGTACGCCGGCCTGATCGACGACGCGGCCGCCGCCGCGACCGAGGCGGGCCGCCCTGAAGAGGCCGTCGAACTGGTCGAAGGTGGCCGCGCAGTGCTGTGGGGGCAGTGGCTTGCCACCCGCGGTGACCTCTCCGAGGTGGTTGCCGCGTCCCCGGAGCTGGGCGCGCAACTGCAAGCCCTGCGTACGGTGCTCGACCGCGACCCCGGTGGGTCTCCCGCCGACCCGCGAGCCCACGAGCAACGGATGACCGCCGCCCAAGCGTGGGAAGCTGCGGTGACACGGGCACGTCGGCTACCGGGTCTTTCCCGCTTCCTCAGGCTGCCGACATTCGAGCAACTGCGTGCCGGGCTTCCGGACGGCACCACGGTCGTTGTCACCGTCAGCCGGCACCGCTGTGACGCCCTGCTTCTGACCAGATGCGACGGCGTACGGGTCGTCCGGCTGCCCGACCTGACCTTCGACGACGCGTACGACCTGACCAACGACCTGCTGCGCGCCCATGAGACGGCCGACGCCGGCGGTGACCCGGCCACCCACGAGAAGGCCGTCACCACGACGCTGTCCTGGCTGTGGCGGACCGTGGTCGCCCCGGTGCTCGCCGAGATAAGCCCACCTGGGCCCGACCACCGCGTCTGGTGGTGCCCCACCGGCCCGTTGACATTGCTTCCGCTGCACGCCGCCAGCAGCATCGACGGCCGGGAGAGCGCGTTGGACCGGGTGGTCGCGTCGTACACGCCGACGGTGCGCGCACTGACCGAGCGCCGCGAGCCGGAAGCCACGACGTCGGTCACCGATGTCCTCGCCGTGATCCAGCCAGCGACTCCCGGATCGGATCCGTTGCCCAACGCCGTCCGTGAACTCGACGCGCTGCGTGAGCTGACCGGCGGAGATCTCACTGAGCTGGTGGGCGCGCGGGCCACGCGCGCAGCGGTCGTCGCGCAGGTCGCTGAGCACCGGGTCGCGCACTTCAGCTGTCACGGCGTACAGGATCTGCGGAATCCCGGCCGCAACGGGCTCGCGGTGCACGACGGATTTCTCACTGTGGCGGATCTGCGCGCCGGTGCGCCGGCGCTGCGCGGTGACCTTGCCTTCCTCTCGGCCTGCAAAACGGCCGTCGGCGGGGTTCGGCTGCTGGACGAGGGGCTGACCGTCGCTGTGGCGCTGCACCACGTTGGATACCGACGCGTCATCGGTACGCTCTGGTCGGTGTCCGACCGGCGGGCCGCCGAGGTCAGCATCTCCGTCTACCGGCGCATCGTCGTGGCCGGCCGGCTCGACTCCTCCGCGTCCGCCCGTGCCCTGCAGGAGACGCTACGCAGCCTGCGCAAACGCTTCCCGAGGAATCCGAGCATCTGGGCGTCCTTCGTGCACATCGGGGTGTGAGAGCTTCGCCGGTCAGGCTCCGAACGTTGCAGGCGTGTACCCGTCACCCACGATGGTCAGGCCTGCCCACAGGATCGGCGGAACCGTGCGATATCGGCTCAGATAGCCAAGCTGCACAGCGCGCAAGGCGTCGACCGGCGCAAGGCCATCCGCCAGCCGCTGGTAGAAGGCACCCATCAACGTGGCCGTTCTCGTTCCGGCAACGTCAACCGTACCGGCAAGCACCCAACGTGCACCGGCCAGCAGCGCCGCAGTGGGCAGGCCGAGCGGTTCCTGCACTCCGCGCAGATCGAGCCGCCCGGCCCAGCATCCCGGCATCAGCACCCCGTCCGGCAGCCGGCAAGTGAGCAGCTCCGCCGCGGTCAGCGGGTCGCCCGGTGCCAGCAGCAGCGCCTGACCGAGCCCGCTCGCAGCGGTTCCGTGCATGCTGAGCAGCAGCCCCGCCGAACCGCCCGCATCTGCCAGGGCCGGACGTACGGCTGTGCGGGGCAGGAGCCGCGCTCGCGGGAAGGCCTTTTGTAGCAACTTCCTCTCGCGCTGCGTTCCGGGCAGATCGGGGTCGAGGTACGCGCAGAAGCCCGAACCGGTACGCGGCGCCCGCCCGCGCAGGGAGGTCCACAGCGTGATGGCCGGAACCACGACGATGCGGGCTAACTCCGCCAGGTAGCGCGAGCCCAGTCGGACCGCGGCCAGCGGCACCGGGCCGAGAAGCCCACCGGTCGACACGACCAGCGCCGGTTCCTCGCCCGCAGCGAGCACCTGCGCCAGTCCCGGCGGGATGATCGCCGCTCCCAGAGCGGCCAGCTCGGCGTCCTGGACGACCGCGGCCACGCCGGGCTCAGCCGCGTGGTACCGGTCTAGCCAGGACCGTAACTCGTCGCTGATACGTACCTCGTCCACCCGTGGGGTGCCGTCGGGCGGCAACCAGACCCGGCTGCAAATCGTGGACTCGTCCTCCAGCACGTCGACGATGAGCGCGTGCCCGCCCGGTGGCAGCGTGGCCAGGGTCTCCGCCAGGTCGGCCGGTTGCGGGGTGACCGCGCGGCGCAGCTCTGTGGTGGTCGCCCGCTCTAGCCGCCGGTACAGCTCAGGCAGCTGCGGGGTGTCACGCGCCAGGGCGATGGCATCGACGAGCTCGCGCAGCTCATCGCTGAGGCGTGCGCCGCTGTGCACGAACGCGGATACCGCCTCGGCTCGAGCCGCCGTCGCCACGGCGAACGCCGCCGGACCGTCGCCCGCGCGTGCGGCGCAATGCATTGCAAGAATGTAGGCTTGCCGCTGATCCCGGTAGAAGGTCTCGCGGTCGTCCGGGTCGGCCAGCCGGCGGCCGGCCTTCTCGGCGAGAGTGAACGCGATGACCGCGTGATCCCGGGCGGCCAGCACCTGGTCGTCGAGGATGAGTTGATACGCAAGCTGGTAGTGCGCGATCGAGGCGGCGCTCGGGTCCCGATCGGCGTCCAGCGGCAGCACCGCCTGTTCAAGCAACTCGATGGCCGAGGCCCGGTCACCACGATCGCGGGCCACCATGGCCCATTCCAGAGCGGCCTGGGACAGGTCGCGGGCATCAGGGTCGTCGCCGTACGGCAATGCCGCCAGCCGGTTCTCCGCCGCGTTGAGACGGCCGGTCAACCGGTCGAGCCGGGCCAGGTAGATCTCGCAGAGCATGCGATTGCCCGGCTCGCCGTCGCCGAGACGCAACGCCTGCTCGAACCGGCGGCGCGCGTAGCCGGCCGCGCCGGGATCCTCCGGCACGTCGAGCAAACGCATCTGCCCGAGTCGCCGCGCGGCGTGCGCCGCGCCCAACGCCCTTCCGGCCCGCAGATATTGGGCGAGGGCCCGCTCGTACGCCCGGCGTGCGCCCGCCGCGTCACCCACCTGTTCCAGCACCGCACCGAGTTCCCGCTCGGTGTTGGCCACCCCGATCCTGCGACCGAGTCCGGCGTACCGCTCCCGGGCTTCGGCCAGCGATTCGCGGGCCCGGTCGAAGTCCCGGGCGATACGCGCCGACACGGCGACGCGATGACAGAGATCGGCCCGTAGCTGCTCGGTCCGGTCCGAGGGCGGACAACGCCACAGCACCTCCGCGAGCTCGGTGAGCCGCTCTCGTGCCTGCAGAAATTGGTAGCGCTGATGGGCCACCGCGGCCCGCTGTGCCAGAACCTGCCCCGCCCGCAGCCAGTCGTTGTGGTGTGCCGCAACCTCGCCGGCCTGCGCCAGCAGCTGTTCTGCGTCCGCGAGCCCTCCGTTATTGCGTTCCAGGATTCCCGCCTCCAGCAACGCCTCAGCCCGTAGGTCCCACAGCCGGTCGTCGGCGGCAGCCAGAGCGATCACCTTCCGGTAGCCGGTGGAGGCCTCCGCCCGATGTCCCTGGGCAGCGAGCAGCCAGCTCCACTCCAGTAGGATCCGAGCCCGCGTGAGGGGCGCAAGACCCTCGCAGTCGACCCACAGGCGCAGCAGCCGTTGCGCCTCACCAAGCTCATGCCGGTCGACATGTGCAGCGGCTGCGCGCCACGCCATGAGCGCTTCGTCGTTCATGGCAGCCACCTCCGGTCGCCGCTCGCGGTGTTGCTCGACGACATCCACGAAGCGTTCCTCACCCTCGCCCGCGGCATCATCTGCTGGCGCCGAGTACAACGCTCAAACAGTTAGGAGCTCTAAGGACCGGGCCTCCGGGCTCCACCTGCGGCTGAGGATGCAGCGTCGATCGGCTGTGAGTCGCCGGCACCACCCATCGTCAGCCGGTTGGCGCTCGCTATTGCGGCACCAGTTGCACGCTACCCTTGATGGCGATTATGGATGTCCGGTTGTCGTCGACCCACCGACACGAACCCCCATGCCTGCGGCCAGCGTGTAGCGATGGGTAGGGGCGCGCCGTTCCGTTGGTGACGGGTGTTCTGCTGATGGGGGAGCGGGACGCGCTGGACTGGTGACGCCCTGTCGGCCCCCCGTTTACCCCCCGAAAACCCCGCGTGTGGTTGACAACCAGTGACAAGTAGCGGTGACCGCTTGATCATGTCTGCGCAGCTCAGCGCCTACTTCTGACAGTCAATGACAAGGTTGGGGTGGCTACGGACGGTAACAAGGGGTCGTCGGTTCGAATCCGGCCGTCCCGACGCAGGTCAGAGGGCTGATCCGGAAATCGGGTCGGCCCTTTCGCCGTTTTGGGGACCAAGATCAGTCAAGTTGGAGTTGGCCTGGCGCTGCTTGACCGTCGGTCAAGCTTCAGCGGCCAGTGCGACCAGTGCGGTTGATTGCCGAATTCTTCTCTTGCTGTATCAAGGCGGCCCGCAAAGCGGGCCGCGCCGGCCCGGCCCCGGCCTGCTGGCGACCTCTGGCCGGCATCGGCCGGGCCGGCCGGCCACGCTTGGGGACGACGCGATCAGAAGACCTCGGGGCTCCGCCCCGGACCCCGGACCTCCTCAGAGATGCCGCCGCGGATCCCCTCACCGGGCACCACAAGGGCTACCAGCCTCCCCGGACGGGGACAAGGTCGTTCGGCTGGTGAGGCGCTCCACCTTGTCCCCGTCTGGGGAGGCTGGACGGTCTGCGACTGCCCGACGAGGAGATCCGCTACCCAAGCCGTATCGTTCCTGGCACGACTCGCCTTCTGCCCCTATGACCATGGCAGTAAGCGGGCAGGATCAGCACGGACAGCGGGGCTGCATGGGTGGTGAAATGCGTTGGTGATTGGGAACTACCGGGAGCTGTTCGCGGCGGTGCGTAAGCGACCGCACATGTACATGCCCCGGGGAGACTTCGCTAGTGTCGTTGCCTTCGTGGAAGGCTGCAACCACGGCAACGACTTCAACCTGCTCACTGGCCTCCAGAAGTGGCTGGTGACCCGTGCCGGGTGCGGGAACAACGTGGTCTGGTGGCACCTGGTTCTTCGGCTGACGGATCCGGAAGGCGCGACGAGCCTGGGGGACATGGACCCCGAGACTGATGCACGAGCCATCGAAACGCTGTTTCAGTGCTTGGACGACTTCCTGGCGCTGCGCCAGGAGCATGACGGGCTGAGCAGGATCCACGCAGCCCATCAGGCGTGGCTCGACGCCCGCGATCTCAACCACTGCCTCGCTTCCGGGGCACAGGCGTGCCCGGTCGTCGATTGGCCGAAGCCGCACGCCGGGGACCGCCGTGGGCCTTCCACGGGCCAGTAGTCACGAGGATGGACGGGCACGAGCGGGCGCGAACCGTAGCCGCATGGCCGCCGCGACTAGGCGTTTCGGGCATCACGACCGGTTGATTGCGCTCTTCCAAGTTGACGGTGCACAGGTTCACCGGCGTGCAGGGCCCCACCAGGTAAGCCAGTGGCCTTGTGGATCCCGGTCTGGAGAGAATGACCCCGTGCGGGACCTGCAGGTTGTGGTCGATCGGTTCATCCCTCTTGGTCAGGATGGTGTGAGACACCCCGTGTGAGTTGGGGGTGCTGACCTGAGGACGGGGATCGGAGATCCTT
>NZ_JBNCKP010000031.1:0-56766 GCF_049841575.1 Micromonospora sp. DT201
CCCCAGCATCACCCTCGACCAGGGCCTCGCCGACACCGTCACCTGGTACCGCAACAACCGCACCTGGTGGGAACCCCTCAAGACCACACCCGCCGCATGACCCGACTACTCGTCACCGGCGCCGGCGGAATGCTCGGCCGAGACCTGGTCAGCGTGCTGCACACCCGGTCCGACCTCAAGGTGACCGCAGCCGGCCGCGCCGACCTGGACATCACCGATCCCTCCGCCGTCCGCGAGGCGGTCTCCGAGTACGACGTCGTGTTCAACACGGCGGCGTGGACCAATGTTGACGGCGCCGAAGCCAACGAGGCGGCAGCCACCGCCGTCAACGGCAACGGCGTGGCAAATCTCGCGTCGGCGTGTGCCGCCAGCGGTGCGCGGCTGATCCACGTCTCCACCGACTACGTTCTCTCCGGCAACGCGCAGACCCCCTACCCGGAGGACGCGCCCACCGCGCCGGTCAACGCCTACGGCCGGGGCAAGCTGGTCGGCGAACAAGCCGTCGCCCGGCTGCTGCCCGACAACGGGTACGTCGTCCGCACCGCCTGGCTGTACGGCGCGCACGGGCCGAACTTCGTGGCCACCATGCTCCGGCTCGCCGGGCAGCGGGAGTACATCGACGTGGTCAACGACCAGCACGGTCAGCCCACCTGGTCCTACCGGCTCGCCGAGCAACTCGTCGCACTCGCCGACGCCGCCCTGGAAGGTCGGGCCGCTCCCGGCGTCTACCACAGCACCTGCGCCGGCCAGACGACCTGGTACGGGCTGGCCCGCGCCGCGTTCACGCTGGCCGGTCTGGACCCGGACCGGATCCGACCCACCACCAGTGACCGGTATCCTCTTCCTGCTCCCCGTCCGGCGTACAGTGTGCTAGGGCACAGCCGCTGGGCGGCCGCAGGCCTGCCGCCGCTCCCCGAGTGGCACGCCACCCTGGTCGATGCCTTCGGCTCCCCCGCTCCGCCCGCTCCGTGGAAGGTCCCATGAAGCTCACGCTCGTCACCGGCTTGACCGGCCTGATATTGCTGGCCACAATCGTCGAGCTGTTGCGCCGCCGCCAGCTCCGCGAAAAATACGGCATGCTCTGGCTCGGCGTCCTGGTCATCGTCATCCCCCTGTCGCTCTTCCCCCGCCTGCTCGACAACGTCGCCGAACTGCTCGGCGTCGCCTCCGGCGTGAGCCTCGTGCTCTTCCTCGGCATCGTCTTCCTGCTGCTGGTCTGCGTGCACCTCAGCTGGGAGGTCAGCCACCTGGAGGAGGAGACCCGCACCCTGGCCGAAGACTTCGCCCTGCTCCGCACGGAGATCGACGCGGACCGGGCGGCCCGAGACGAACTGGTGCGCACCGATGGTTAACGGCAAGCGGGTCCTGATCATCATCCCGGCGTTCAACGAGTCCGGCTCGATCGCCGACGTGGTCGGCGAGGTCCGCGGTGAGCTCCCCGGCGTCGACGTGATCGTCGTCGACGACGGCTCCGCCGACCGCACCGCCGCGGTCGCCGCCGCAGCCGGCGCCCGCGTCGCGAAACTGCCGTACAACCTCGGCGTCGGCGGCGCCATGCGGGTGGGCTACCGGTACGCCCGCGACCACGACTACGACGTCGCCATCCAGATCGATGCGGACGGCCAGCACGACCCCCGGTACGTGCCGAAACTCGTCGACCTGCTCGACGAGACCGACCTGGTGATCGGCGCCCGGTTCGCCGGCGAGGGTGACTACAACGTCCGCGGCCCCCGCCGCTGGGCCATGGTCATGCTCTCCGGCGTGCTGTCCCGCGTCGCGCACACCAAGCTCACCGACACCACCTCAGGGTTCCGAGCCGCCAACCGCCGGGTGATCGACATGTTCGCCTCCTGGTACCCGGTGGAGTACCTGGGCGACACCGTCGAGACCCTGGTGCACACCGCCCGACGCGGCTACACCATCCGCCAGGTGCCGGTGGCCATGCGCAAGCGGATGGCAGGCACCCCCAGCCACTCCCCCGCCAAAGCCATGATCTACCTCGGCCGCGCCTTCGCCGTCCTCACGTTGGCGCTCATTCGCCGGTGATCCGGAAGCTCCTGAGTCTCGTCCCACCGGGCACCGTCGCCGTCGGCGCCGGCCTTGCCCTGCTGGGGCTCGCCTCCTACGTCCACCTGGCCGTCGCCGGGCACAGCCTCACCGAAGCGGACTACAACTCCCTCTCGGTGCTCTGGTCAATCGTCTTCACCCTCGGCATCGGCCTGTTCATGCCAGTCGAGCAGGAAGTCGCCCGACTCATCGCCGCCCGGCACAGCCAGGGCCTCTCCCCCGGTCCGGTACTGGCCCGGGGTGCGGCCCTGGCCGCCGGCCTGCTCGCCGCCGTGGTCGCGCTGATCATCGCCGCCAGGCAGCCGCTCGCCGACCGGCTCTTCGACGGCGACGGCACCATGGTCGCCGTCCTCATCGGGGCGCTGGCCGGGCTCGCCATCGCGCACACCACCCGCGGCGTCCTCTCCGGCCTCCAACTCTTCCCCTGGTACGGCACCCAGCTCGGCATCGACGGCGGCCTGCGGATCGCGCTCGTCGCCATGCTCGGCCTCAACGGCGTCACCAACCCCGTCTGGTACGGCGCGGTGCTGGTCGTCGCGCCCGTCGCCGGTGCCATCCTCACCGCGCCACCGGTCCTGCGGGCCATCGGCGGCGGCGCACCCGTGGCCTGGGCCACCCTGCTGCGCGGCCTCGGGCTGCTCACCGCCTCCAGCCTGCTCGCCCAGGTCGTGGTCAACATCGGCGTGATCAACGTGAAGGTGCTGGACCCATCCGACGCGGCAACTGCCGGCGCACTGCTCTCCGCACTGGTGCTGGTCCGGATCCCGCTGTTCGTCTTCGCATCGCTGCAGGCATCACTGCTACCCGGCCTCGCCACCACAGCCTCCACCGGTGACCTCGCCGGCTTCCACAACCTGCTGCGCCGGGCACTCGGCATCGTCACCGCGCTCGGCGTCACCGGCGCCGTCCTCGCCGTGCTGCTCGGCCCATGGCTGGTGCAGACCCTCTTCGACGCACCCGGCCTCGGCCACGGCGACTTCGCCTGGCTCGCCGTCGCCACCCTCGCCTACCTGTGGGCGATGGTCCTCGGCCAGGCACTACTCGCCCTCGACCGGCATCGGGCACAGGCCCTCGCCTGGGCCATCGGCGTGGCCGCGCTCATCGTCGCCACGCTCGCCCCGGTCTCCACCGCGCTGCGAGTCGAGCTCGGCTACGCCATCGGCTCCGTCGTGGTCGCCGCCGTCATGGCCATGCTGCTGCGCAAGCGCACCGCCCGTTCGGCGCCCGCCGACGCCCCTCCCCTCGAGGCTGTCACGCCTGGAGTAACCGGAGCGGCCTGATCCTGGCACCACCTAGGCTGCGGCGGGCGGCCATCAACTCAGCCGCCCGCCGCAATCGCCAGGTGTTACTTGCCGTCCGCCGGCTTGTCCTCCAGGTCGGCGGACGCCGCCGACGTGGTCGGCTTGTGCGACTCCGTGGTCGGCTGCGCCGGCGTGTCGGGGCCACCCGCCTCCGCCGGCTGCTCGGCGGTGGACACATCGCCGTCCAGCAACGCGGTCAGCGCCGCACCGGTGATCCGGCGGAACGTACGCCCAACGCGGTGGCGGTCCAATACCGCCACCTCCAACTGGTTGGCGGCGATCGTCCGAGCGGCGCCGCCCTCGCCACCAACGGTGCTCAACGCCTGCACCGCCACCCGGGCCGCCTCGCCGAGGGACATGTCCGCGCGGTGCTGGGACTTCAGCACGCCGGTGATCGCCTCAGCCTGGCCACCCATGGCCATCCGCCCCGGCTCGTCATTCACCGAGCCGTCGTACGTCAGGCGGTACAGCTCGTCATCGTCCGCGGTGGCCCCGACCTCCGCCACGCAGATCTCCACCTCGAACGGCTTCGACTGCTCGGTGAAGATCGCACCGAGCGTCTGCGCGAACGCGTTGGCCAGGGCCCGGCCGGTGACGTCACGCCGGTCGTAGCTGAGCCCGTTCAAGTCGGCCATCCGCACACCGGCCCGGCGCAGATTCTCGAACTCGTTGTACCGCCCGACGGCGGCGAACCCGATCCGGTCGTAGATCTCGCTGACCTTGTGCAGAGCGCTGGAGAGGTTCTCCGCGACGAAGAGCACCCCGCCGGAATAGCTGAGGACCACCGCGCTGCGACCCCGAGCGATGCCCTTGCGGGCCAACTCGGAGCGGTCGCGCATGATCTGTTCGGGCGAGGCGTAGAACTGCATGGCCACGGCGGCGGTTCTCCTTACGGCGCGGTGCTGACGACGACTGCTGACTGGTGGGGGTGGGCGGGGCTCAACCGCCCGGGTTCTCCATCCGACTGGCGACCACGCCCTCGGCGATCGCCGCCGTCTCGGCGTCGGTAAGCCGGCGGGTGCCCTCGGCGGTAGCGGTCATCACCACCGGATAGATCCGACGGGTCAGATCCGGTCCGCCGGTCGCGGTGTCGTCGTCGGCCGCGTCGTAGAGCGCCTCGACCGCGAGCCGGGTGGCGTCGTCGACCGACACGCCGGCCCGGAACCGCTTCTTCAACGCCGACTTAGCGAAGAGCGAGCCGGAGCCGATCGCGTCATAACCGGTCTCCTCGTACGGACCACCGGTCACGTCGAAGCTGAAGATCCGCCCGGCCCGCTCCGGGTCGGCGGCGGCCAGGTCGAAACCGGCGAAGAGCGGCACCACGGCCAGCCCCTGCATGGCCGCGCCCAGGTTGCCCCGGATCATCGACGCCAACCGGTTGGCCTTGCCGTCCAGCGAGAGCATCGCGCCCTCGATCTTCTCGTAGTGCTCCAACTCCACCTGGAACAGTCGCATCAGCTCGATGCCGATGCCCGCGGTGCCCGCGATGCCGACCAGCGAGTACGCATCGGCCGGGTGCACCTTCTCGATGTCGCGCTGGGCGATCAGGTTGCCCATGGTGGCCCGGCGGTCGCCGGCCATCACGACGCCACCGGCGGCCGAAATGGCCACGATGGTGGTCGCGTGTGGCGCCAGGTCGGCTGCCATGCCCGGCGGCAGCGGCCGCCGACCGGGCAGCATCTCGGGAGCCACCCGACTCAGGAACGTCGTGAAGGAGGACGTCCCCGCGTTGGTGAACACATCTGGTAGACGCCCGGATGGATCAAAGCCCGCTGCCACGTGGTTCCTCTCAGGTACGTGATCGCCCTGGCCAGCCTCATGGGACTGTCACGGAACTGGCCAAGACCACCGTTGCAGTTGAAGCAGAGTATCCCGCGCACCCATCCGGTGCGATGATCGTGGTCCAGATGTTGCGGGTCCGCGACACCACAGATCGCGCAGACCCCGCCCTGCTCGGCCAGGAGCTCCTGAAACTCCTTCTCCCCTACGCCGTACCGCCGCTGAAGGTGGTACTCGCGAGTTCCGCCGTAGAGCCGCTGCGCGGTCTCTTTACCCCGGGCATTATGGCAGGGTTTGCAGTAGCTGTGCCGACCGCTGGCCTTGGTCGTGGTGGTGGGGAACTCATCAAATGGCTTAATCTGCTCGCAGTCCGGGCACCACTTGAGGCCTTCGCCGACGGGCGTAGGTGACTTCCGCTGGGGAGCGATGCCCCGCTTGCGTCGGCTCGCCTCCGACCGACCTGCGGCACAGGTCTTGCAGTAGAAGGCGAGACCGTCCGCACGCCGGCGGTCGCGGTGAAACTCCGTGCGGGCTAGAACCCGCTTACACTGCGGGCAGGCCTTGTCCACAGAGTCCGGCGAATCGGACATATGCCCTATTGACCCCCTTTTTGGACATAGCCTCTCACGAATTCCTCTGCGTTTTCTTCGAGGACGGAGTCGATCTCGTCGAGGAGGTCGTCGACGTCCTCGGTGATCTCGGCGTGCCGCTCGGCCACCTCGGGGTTGGCCTCGGTGGTGACGTCCTCGATTTCCTCGCCCTGACGGGACTTGCCGGACTGCGACTGGCCGCCGCTGTCATGAGTGGCCACTGCTGCCTCCTCCACGATCGTCTGCGATGAACTTACCTCGCGCGGGCGACGAAAAGCCCGCCGCGCGCCGGCTTACGGCACACGACGGGCATCCGGGCGCGTGTTCAGCCCCCGGTCAACGTCTCCAGCAGGTCCTTGGCGCTGGCGCAGCGGTCGAACAGTGCTCCGACGTGTGCGCGAGTGCCGCGTTCCGGCTCCATCATCGGCACCCGGACCAGCGACTCCCGGCCCACGTCGAAGATCACCGAATCCCAGCTCGCGGCGACGACCTCGGACGCGTACTGGGCGAGGCAGCGGCCACGGAAGTAGGCCCGGGTGTCCTCCGGCGGCTCGGTCATCGCGGTGCGCGTCTCATCGTCGGTGAGCAGCGTCTTCATCGCCCCCCGGGTGACGAGGCGATTGTAGAGGCCCTTCTCCGGCCGGACGTCGGAATACTGCAAGTCGACCAGTTGCAGCTTGTGCGCGCCCCAACCGAGCTTCTCGCGCTCCCGGTAACCCTCCAGCAGCCGCAGTTTGGCCACCCAGTCCAACTCGTCGGCGCAGAGCATCGGGTCACGGCCGAGCCGGTCCAGCACGCTCTCCCAGCGGTCGAGCACATCGACGGTCTGCTCGTCGGCGTCGGTGCCGTACCGGTCGTCGACAAAGGACCGGACCCGCTCCAGGTACGCCCATTGCAGGTCCAGTGCGGTGAGCCGGCGGCCGTCACGCATTCGCATGAGGTGCGACAGGCCGGGGTCGTGGCTGACCGCGCGCAGCTCGCTGACCGGGTCGGCGATGCCGAGGTCGGCGCCGAGCGCCTTCTCCTCGATCATGTTGAGGATCAGCGCGGTGGTGCCGACCTTGAGGTAGGTGGAAATTTCGGAGAGGTTGGCGTCGCCGATGATGACGTGCAGCCGGCGGTACTTGTCGGCATCGGCGTGCGGCTCGTCGCGGGTGTTGATGATCGGCCGCTTGAGCGTGGTCTCGAGGCCCACCTCGACCTCGAAGAAGTCGGCGCGCTGGGAGATCTGGAAGCCGCTCTGCCCGCCGTCCTGACCGATGCCGACCCGGCCAGCACCGCAGACGATCTGGCGGGTCACGAAGAACGGCGTCAGGTACGCCACGATGTCGGCGAACGGGGTCTGCCGGCGCATCAGGTAGTTCTCGTGGGCGCCGTAGCTGGCGCCTTTGTTGTCGGTGTTGTTCTTGTAGAGGTGGATCGGCTGGCTGCCCGGGATGCTGGCTGCCCGGCGGGACGCCTCGGCCATCACCCGTTCGCCGGCCTTGTCCCAACGCACCACGTCCCGGGGGGTGGTGACCTCCGGAGTGGAGTATTCGGGGTGGGCGTGGTCGACGTAGAGACGTGCCCCGTTGGTGAGTATCACGTTGGCGAGGCCGAGGTCCTCGTCGGCCAACGCCTCGGCCGGGTCGTAGGCGGCTCCGGAGTAGGTGAAGCCGCGAGCGTCGCGCAGCGGCGACTCTTCCTCGTAATCCCATCGGGCTCGCCCGCCCCGGTTGAGTTCTGGGCGGGCCCCATAGGCGTTGACCACCTGTGATGAGGTGACCATCGGGTTGGCTCCGGCCTGTCCCGGTACGGAGATGCCGTACTCGACTTCGGTGCCCATGATCCGACGTACCGTCATGCGACCACTCGCTTCGCTCGCCCCTGGAGCCGGCGTACCCGCCGCTCACACCATCGAGACTAGTCTGCGCGGTGGCCCACCGCGCGGCCCTGCCGGTCGGCGCGGCGTGGCTACGGTGGCCCGGCGGTCTTGAGTGGCACCACGGTCAGGCCCGCCCGCAGAGACGGGTTCGCCGTGAGGATTCTGTCGATGGCCTGCTGAGCGGCCGGGTCGGCCACCAGGAGCCGCGGTGGGCGAGG
Organism: Micromonospora sp. DT201; assembly: GCF_049841575.1. NCBI lineage: Bacteria > Bacillati > Actinomycetota > Actinomycetes > Micromonosporales > Micromonosporaceae > Micromonospora > Micromonospora sp. DT201. The sequence continues at coordinate 7,820 of NZ_JBNCKP010000031.1, forward strand.
GCTACGACGCGGGATCTGCGCGGTCCGGGAGGGCTCGGCGAGGGTGGAGAAGTTAATGCCTGGTTCGGTCTGACCGGGTGCGGCCGTTGGCGCGATCGCACCGGGCCGTGGCGGGATGTGCGCAGCGGCGGCACCGGACGAGTCCGGTGCCGCCGCTGGACGATCAGAGGTACTGGCCGGTGTTGCTGGCGGTCTCGATGGACCGGCCGGCCTCGGTGCCCTTGCCACCGGAGACGAGCGTGCGGATGTAGACGATCCGCTCGCCCTTCTTGCCGGAGATGCGGGCCCAGTCGTCGGGGTTGGTGGTGTTGGGGAGGTCCTCGTTCTCGCGGAACTCGTCGACGCAGGAGTCGAGCAGGTGCTGCAAGCGCAGCCCCTTGCGACCGGAGGTGAGGAACTCCTTGATGGCCATCTTCTTAGCCCGGTCGACGATGTTCTGGATCATCGCGCCGGAGTTGAAGTCCTTGAAGTAGAGGACTTCCTTGTCACCGTTGGCGTAGGTGACTTCGAGGAAGCGGTTCTCCTCGGTTTCCGAGTACATCCGCAGCACCACGGCGTCGATCATCGCCGCCACGGTGGCCTGGGGGTCGGCTCCGTGCTCGGCCAGGTCGTCCGGGTGCAGGGGCAGCCCGGAGAGGATGTATTTGGAGAAGATGTCCTTGGCTGCTTCGGCGTCCGGTCGCTCGATCTTGATTTTCACGTCGAGCCGACCGGGGCGCAGGATCGCCGGGTCGATCATGTCTTCCCGGTTGGAGGCGCCGATGACGATGACGTTCTCCAGCCCCTCCACGCCGTCGATCTCGCTGAGCAGCTGCGGGACGATGGTGTTCTCCACGTCGGAGGAGACACCGGAGCCGCGGGTCCGGAAGATCGAGTCCATCTCGTCGAAGAACACGATCACCGGGGTGCCCTCGCCGGCCTTCTCCCGTGCTCGCTGGAAGATCAGCCGGATGTGCCGCTCGGTCTCGCCAACGTACTTGTTGAGCAGCTCAGGGCCCTTGATGTTGAGGAAGAAGCTGGTGTGCTTCTCCTTGCCCTGCCGCTCGGCGATCTTCTTGGCCAGCGAGTTGGCCACCGCCTTGGCAATGAGCGTCTTGCCACAGCCGGGCGGGCCATAGAGCAGGATGCCCTTGGGCGGACGGAGCTGGTGCTCACGGAACAGGTCCGCGTGCAGGAAGGGCAGCTCCACGGCGTCGCGGATCTGCTCGATCTGCGACTGGAGGCCACCGATGTCGCCGTAGTCGACGTCGGGCACCTCCTCCAGGACCAGCTCCTCGACCTCGCTCTTCGGGATCCGCTCGTACGCGTACGCCGAGCGGGGTTCGATCATGAGCGAGTCGCCGGCGCGGATCGTCGAGCCGATCAGCGTCTCGGCGAGGTGCACGATTCGTTCCTCGTCGGAGTGCGAGACCACCAGCGCCCGGTCACCCGGCCCGCCACCTGGTCCCTCAAGGATCTCCTTGAGCATCACCACCTCGCCGACCCGCTCGTATCCGAACGCGTCGACGATGTTGAGCGCGTCGTTGAGCAGGACCTCCTGGCCGCGGCGCAACTCGGCCACGTCCAGTGCGGGCGAGACGGAGACCCGCAACTTGCGGCCGCCAGTGAAGACGTCCACCGTGCCGTCGTCGTGCTTGGCCAGGAAGACGCCGTAACCACTCGGCGGCTGCGCGAGCCGGTCGATCTCCTCCTTGAGCGTCACGATCTGCGTGCGAGCCTCCTTGAGGGTGCTCACCAGCCGGTCGTTGTTCTCGGTGAGCCGCGCCAACTGTGCCTGGGTGGCCGCCAGCCGCTCTTCGAGCTGCCTGACGTGTCGGGGGCTCTCGGTCAACTTTCGCCGCACCAGAGCGAGTTCCTCCTGAAGGAACGCGACCTGCGTGGAGAGATCGTGGGCTTCCTTCTCCCACCGTGCGGCGCGCGAGTCCGCGTCGTCGCTGCGTGCTGCCACGTCCCACCTCCCCGGGGGGCTTGAACGTTCTGCCCTAACACTAGCCGCTATGAGGCCGATTCGGTCCCATGCAACACCCTCGTCACCGAACCTTGATCGCCAAGGGTGGCCCGGCGGGCCGGTACCGGCGTTCGGGTACCGTCGGACTGTACGACGCGAGAACATGGGGGGTGCACCGGTGACCGAGGTCGCGACCGATCAGCTGCAGGTCTGGGTGGACCAGGATCTGTGCACGGGCGATGGGCTCTGTGTGCAGTACGCGCCGGAGGTTTTCGAGTTCGACATCGACGGCCTGGCGTACGTCAAACGTCCCGACGGTGAGCTGCTGATGGCGCCGGGCAGCCGCGTCGACGTGCCCGAGCACCTGCGGCTTGAGGTGATCGACTCCGCGAAGGAGTGCCCGGGCGACTGCATCCACGTGGTGCGCGGTGACGGTGTCGAGGTCGCCGGCCCGGACGCCGAGGAAGACTGACCCACCCGCCTACCGGCCGGGCCAAGCGGCCCGGCCGGGCGGGTGGAACTGGGGTACGCCTCAGAGCATCGGACGGCCGACCACCGAGGCGACCAACCGCGCGAATTCTTCCAGCCGGGCGATCTGCCCAGCCCCACCGTCGTCGAGGGTCTTGCCGAAGCGCAGCGCGTCGTGCCGTGGTGTGCCGACCATCTCCTCGCTCGGCGGTGCCTCGTCCAAAGAGGTGAGCAGCAGGTAGACGTCGATGCTGTCGACCCGGATCTCGCCGCTGTCGGAGCGGTTGAGCCGCCGCCGGCAGCCGACCTCGGTGACGGTGGAGACCGGAACCACCCGCAACGACGAGGTCATCGACCCCGGCGGGCCCTCCTCCGGAGGTACGTCCTCACCGTGCCAGAGGATCAGCCGGCTGCCGTCGCAGACGACGACCTCCTGCCACACGCCGTTGACCTCGTTGACGAAGCGTTCCAGGGTGAAGCCGAGCACCGACGCGCCGCGCAGCACGCCGCCGAGCGCCTCCAGGGCGACGTCCGGGTCGCGCAGGTAGGCCCGCGCCGCCGATTCCAGATCCTGGTAGGGCGACCAGTCGGGAAAGACTGCGGGAAGGTCACCGCCGCCGTAGCCCGGTCGGCTCATGCCAGCGCCTCCCCCTGCTCGGCGATGCCGGCGCCCAGCTCGTTGGTCACGGCCTGTCCATCTCCCCCGTACCGTCGGGTTGCGCACCTGCCGCCTGGGCGGCGGCGGCCTGTCGGGCCGCCTCCGCCTCGCGCAGCACCTGGCGGCGCTGCGCGTACGCCTCGGTGCCCTTGCTGGGTTTGCGCCGACGCGGCGGCGCGGTGACCCCGGGGGCCAGCTTGCGCGCGGACACCAGGAACGCGGTGTGCGCGATCATCCGGTGGTCCGGCCGAACGGCGAGGCCCTCGGCGTGCCAGTCGCGCACCATGGACTCCCAGGCCCGCGGCTCGGTCCAACCGCCGCGCTCGCGCAGAGCCTCCACCAGCTCGGACAGCTGCGGCGTGGTGGCGACGTAGCCGATGAACACCCCGCCGGGCACCAGCGCCCGCTCAACCATGTCGAGAGTTTCCCAGGGGGTCAACATGTCCAGGATGATCCGGTCGAAGCCGGTCTCCTGGCACTGCGCGACGTCACCGACCTGTAGGTGCCACGACGGGTGCGGCCCGTTGAAGAACGCCTCGACGTTGCGCTTGGCGATCTGGGCGAAGTCGTCACGCAGTTCGAACGAGTGCAGTTCGCCTTCGGTGCCGACGGCCCGCAGCAGGGAGCAGCTCAGCGCGCCGGAGCCGGCGCCGGCCTCGAGGACCTTCGCGCCGGGGAAGATGTCGCCCATCGCGACGATCTGCGCCGAGTCCTTCGGGTAGATCACCTGTGCGCCGCGCGGCATGGACAGCACGTAGTCCGACAGGAGTGGCCGCAGGGCGAGGAACGCGGTGCCGCCACCGGCGGTGGTCACCACGCTGCCGTCGGGGAGCCCGATCAGCGCGTCGTGCGCCAGGATGCCGCGGTGGGTGTGGAACTCCTTGCCGGGCTCCAGCGTCACGGTGTGCATCCGCCCCTTGGGGTCGGTCAGCTGGACCCGGTCGCCGGGCCGGAACGGCCCACGGTGCACGGGTGTCAGCGCCGGGGTGGAGGGGTCGGCTCCGACGGTGGAGGGAGTTGCGGTCACGGTGTCATCTTCCGGTTGGGTTCGAGGAGCTGTGCCAGGTCCGCGATGTGCAGAATGCCGACGACATCTTCGCCTGACGTCACCACGTACTGCGCGCCCGGGTGGGTCTGTACGGCCTCCATCACCCGCTCGCCGTCCAAGTCGACCGGCAGCGAGGGAAGTGAGCCCAGCGATCGGGCGACGGCGTCCACCGCCAGCCACGGTCGGCGTTCGACGGGTACCGCGTCGGCGGCGGCCGGGTCGACCAGCGCCACCGGCCGGCCGGTGGAGTCGGTGACCAGCAGCGGCGAGCCGGGCTGCCCGCCTTCGGCGCGTCGGCGCTGGGCCTCGGCCAGCGGCGTACCGGTGGCCACCGGCCAGACCGGACGGGCGAGCCGGGTGAGGTCGATCAGCGGGAACCGACGGCTGACCCGGGCAGCCCGGATCGCCTGCCCGGCACCGCGCCAGAGGGTGACGGCGACCAGCAGCATCAGCGGCAGCGCCAGCGGCGCCAGGTAGTCGGCGAGGGTGAGGAGCAGGACCAGGGCTGCGGTGCCGGCGGCGACGACGCGCCCGGCCCATCCGGCGACCTCGGTGCCGAGGTGCCGGTCGCGGCTCAGCCCCCACACTGCGGCGCGCAGCGCCCGGCCGCCGTCGAGCGGCAGCCCGGGCAGGCTGTTGAACACCGCGACGATGACGTTGCTGACCGCGAGTTGGAAGGCGAGTTGGTGGGCCACCGTCCCCTCGGGCAGGGCGAGGGTGGCGGCGACCGCGAGGACGCCGAGCACCGCGGAGACCGCCGGGCCGGCCAGCGAGACCAGCAGGTCGATGCGGGGGGACGGCGCGTCCCGGTCCATCTCGGTGTAGCCGCCGAGTAATTCCAGAGTGATTCCGCGCACACCGATGCCGTAGCGCCGGGCGGTGAGGGCATGGCCCAGCTCGTGCAGCAGCACCGAGCCGAGCAGCGACACCACGAATCCGAAGCCGATCAGGTAGCCGCTGATCTGCGGCAGGTCCAGCTGTCGGCGGGCGAATTCGGCGTACAGGACGGCGAGGAGCACGGCGAGCAGGACCATGGACCCGTTGAGGTGCAGCGGCACCCCGAACACCCGGCCGACGTTCAGGCCTAGGCGCCTCTCGGGTCGGCGCGGCGGGCGGGATGTCTGCTCCATCGCCACGATGCTACGGACCGTCGCTGTGCGGGGCGGGCGGCGGTCGGTGTCATACCGGTGCCCTAACCTTTGCCGACATGACAGCGGAACCGCTCACGACCCCCCAGCCCCCCTCCCCGGCGCAGGTGCCGCCGACGGTACGGGCGTCGCTGTCCCCGTCGCGTGCGGCGGATTTCAAGACCTGTCCGCTGCTCTACCGGTTCCGCAGCATCGACCGGCTGCCCGAGCGCACCACCGTCGAGCAGGCCCGGGGCACGCTGGTGCACGCGGTGCTGGAGCGCCTGTTCGACCTGCCCGCGCAGGGCCGCACGCCGGCGGCGGCCGGCGATCTGGTGGCACCTCAGTGGGACCGGCTGGTCACCGAGCAGCCGGATCTGGCCGGGCTCTTCGACGGGGCGGAGCCGGCAGGTCCGGTGGAGTTCCTCCGCTCGGCGGCCGGGCTGTTGGAGGGCTACTTCGCTGTCGAGGACCCGACCCGGCTGGAGCCGGCCGAACGGGAGAGCCTGATCTCGGCGGTGGTCGACGAGGAGTTGTTGATCCGGGGCTACCTCGACCGGCTCGACGTCGCACCGGACGGCGCGCTGCGGGTGGTCGACTACAAGACGGGGGGCGCGCCACGGGAGGCGTTCGAGGCGCGGGCGTTGTTCCAGCTGAAGTTCTACGCGCTGGTGCTGTGGCGCACCCGGGGGGTCGTGCCCAAGGTGCTGCGGCTGCTCTACCTGCGCGACGCCGAGGTGTTGGATTACACGCCGGACGCCGACGAGTTGGTCCGCTTCGAGCGCACGGTGGTGGCCCTGTGGCGGGCGATCGAGCAGGCCACCGCCCGACAGGATTTCCGGCCCCGGCCGAGCCGGCTCTGCGACTGGTGCAGCCACCAGGCGCTGTGCCCCAGCTTCGGCGGCACTCCGCCGCCGTTCCCGGTCGCCGCGGCCAGCGCTGATCCGCTGCGCGACTCCCGGTCCGCTCCGGTCGCCCCGGGCGCCGACGAGTGACGACCTCCGGGCGAGGTTCGCGCCCGGCGCGGTGAGACCGTTCGGGCCCCGATCGCTCGCGCCTGTTGCGCCGTCATGCCCGACACCGGTGCCGGAAAGTCGACCGAAGCCGTGCCGTTCCGGTCGGGACAGAGCGACGGGCCGGCCAATACGGTGATCCGCGACGCACCGGCCGGTGTACGCGAGGATGACCGGTGCGGCAGCACGACGTCGGCTGGACAGGAGACGAGATGACCGTACGGGAGGCCACGGCGCGGCCGGTACGGATCCTGCTCGCCGACGACCAACCGCTGCTGCGCACCGGGTTCCGGATGGTGCTGGGCACCGAGGGCGACCTGGAGGTGGTGGCGGAGGCCGGCGACGGCCTGGAGGCGGTGGAGCTGTCCCGTCGGCTGCTACCCGATGTCGTTCTGATGGACATCCGGATGCCCCGGATGGACGGGGTGGCCGCGACCCGGGCGATCGTCGACGCCCGACTGCCGGTGCGGGTGCTGGTGTTGACCACCTTCGACCTGGACGAGTATGTGGTGGGCGCGTTGCGCGCCGGGGCCAGCGGGTTCCTGGCCAAGGACGTGCCGGCCGAGGAGCTGATCTCGGCGATCCGTACGGTGGCGGGTGGGGACGCGGTGGTGACGCCACGGATCCTGCGGCGACTGCTGGACCGCTTCGCCGTGCTGCTGCCCGACCCGACGGCGACTCCGTCGGCCGCGCTCGACGCGCTCACCGACCGGGAACGCGAGGTGCTGGTGCAGGTCGCCCGGGGCCTGTCCAACGCCGAGATCGCGGCGGCGCTGTCGGTGAGCGAAACCACCATCAAGACCCATGTCGGGCATGTGCTGACCAAGCTGCGGCTGCGCGACCGGGTGCAGGCGGTGGTGCTGGCGTACGAGTCAGGACTGGTCCGCCCCCGGGCGTAGCCTCCGCCGGTCCGAATACCTCACCCGGCGTACTCGAAGATCCCACCCTGGGGTGACGGCCACCGTTGCCGTCGTCACCTACCGTGACCAGAGATGGCTCGGCGCGGTTGACCCTCCTGTGGCGTCAGGTAGGAGCGTCGGGTCGACGGCGTATCGCCGGTCGGAAACACGGTCGACCGGTCGTCGGGTCAGGGGCAACCCTGATTCGGCATGGGGGTGCACCCGCAGCAGGAAATCCGCCCCGGGTCACCCCTTAGGCGGACGGAACGGGCGTGAGCAGCGCCGATGATGAAACAGTCGCGCCGGACCATCGGGGGGCGGCGTGAACTCGGACAGACGGAAGAGGTAGATGACGTGACCGCGACGGTAGGCCGGCAGGCGCAGGCCGCGGCCCGGGCGAACGACGTGTGGAAGGTGTATGGCAGCGGCGAGGCTCAGGTCATCGCGCTGCGGGGGGTCAGCGCGGAATTCGAACGTGGCCGGTTCACCGCGATCATGGGGCCGTCCGGTTCCGGCAAGTCGACGCTGATGCACTGCCTGGCCGGCCTGGACTCGGTCACCCGGGGGACGGTGGCGATCGGTGAGACGACCGTCACAGGGCTGGGTGACTCGGGGCTGACGAAGCTGCGCCGCGACAAGGTGGGCTTCATCTTCCAGCAGTTCAACCTGCTGCCCACGCTCACCGCCAAGGAAAACATTCTGCTGCCGCTGTCGATCGCCGGGCGCAAGCCGGACCCGGCCTGGTACGACACGGTGATCGACACGGTTGGGTTGAAGGACCGGCTGGACCACCGTCCGGCACAACTCTCCGGCGGGCAGCAGCAGCGGGTGGCGTGCGCGCGGGCGCTGGTCTCCCGTCCCGAGGTGATCTTCGCGGACGAGCCGACCGGCAACCTGGATTCACGCTCCGGCGCGGAGGTGCTCAACTTCCTGCGCGACTCGGTTCGCGAGCACGGCCAGACGATCGTCATGGTCACCCACGACCCGACCGCCGCCGCGTACGCCGACCGGGTGGTCTTCCTCGCCGATGGGCAGATCGTCTCGGAGCTGATCGAGCCGACCGCCGAGACGGTGCTGGACACCATGAAGAAGCTGGACACTCCGGCTGAGGTGGGCAACTGATGTTCCGGGCGACGATGAAGAGTCTGCTGGCCCGCAAGGTCCGGCTGATCCTGTCCGGGCTGGCAGTGGTGCTCGGTGTGATGTTCGTCTCCGGCGCCTTCGTGCTCACCGACACGCTGGGCCGCTCCTTCGACTCGGTCTTCGCCGACGGCTTCTCCGAGATCGACGTGAACGTCGCGGCGAAACCGAAGGTGGAGCTGAGCGAGTTGGAGGGCGAGCAGACCGCCGCCCCGCTGCCCGCCGCCGTGGTGGACCGGGTCAAGCAGGTGCCGGGGGTGGCCTCGGCGACCGGCATCGTCAACGCCGACGGCGCTCGCGTCATCGGCAGCAACGGCAAGGTGCTCACCTCGTTCGGCCCGCCGCAGTTGGGCGAGAACTGGACCGGCGAGAGCGACCTGATGCAGTTGCGCGAGGGGCGCGAGCCGCAGGCCGAGAACGAGATCGTGGTCAACAAGTCGTTGGCCACCGCGGCGAAGGTGCAGGTCGGCCAGAAGGTCGGCGTGTTGACCGCGTTCGAGTCGAAGAAGCGGGACTTCACGCTCGTCGGCATCATGGGTTACAGCGGAAATCGGGACTCGATCGGCGGGGTCAACGAGGTCTTCTTCACCACGCCGGTGGCGCAGCGGCTGATGCTCGGCCAGCCGGACACCTTCAGCAGCATCACCGTTCAGGCCGCCGGCGGGGTCTCCGACGAGACGCTGCGCGACGACGTGGCCCGTACCCTGGGCGCGGATTTCGAGGTGAAGACCGGCGAGCAGGTGGCCGCGGACGCCTCGGCCAGCCTGAAGGAGGGCCTGGCCTTCTTCAACAAGATCCTGCTCGGCTTCGCCGCGGTGGCGCTGCTGGTGGGCACCTTCCTGATTCTCAACACCTTCTCGATCATCGTGGCGCAGCGGACCCGGGAGTTGGCGCTGATGCGCGCCATCGGGGCCAGCGGGCGGCAGATCATCGGTTCGGTGGTGCTGGAGGCCATCGCGGTCGGTTTGATCGCCTCGGTCCTCGGCTTGGCCGCCGGCATCGGGGTGGGAGCGCTGCTGGCGTTCCTGTTCGGCAAGCTGGCCGGTGGGCTCACACTCGCCGGGATCGGCGTGCCGGCGGCCGCGGTGATCGGCTCGTTCGCCGTCGGTCTGGTCATCACCGTGGTGGCGGCCCTGCTGCCGGCGCTGCGGGCGTCCCGCATCCCTCCGATCGCAGCCATGCAGGACGTGGCGACCCCGGACCGGCCGTTGACCAAGGTCACCGTGGCCGGGTCGCTGGTCACCGGCGTCGGCGCGGTGCTGCTGTTCCTCGGGCTCAGCGGCAACGCCCGAGGGCAGACGCTGCCCACCATCCTCGGTGGGGTGCTGTTCGCCTTCATCGGCGTGGCGTTGCTGACCCCGCTGATCAGCCGGCCGGTGGTGAGCCTGCTCGGCGCGATCTTCTCCTGGTCGGTTCCGGGCAAGCTGGGCCGGCTCAACTCCGGCCGCAACCCCCGCCGGACCGCGATCACCGCTGCCGCGCTGATGGTCGGCATCGCGCTGGTCACCGGCGTCACGGTGATCCTCGACTCGGCCAAGGGCAGCATCAGCGCGCTCGCCAAGGACACCATCAAGGCCGAGTTGGTGATCGCCGGGCAGCAGGGTGGTCCGCGTCCGCCGAGCTTCGACCCGGGTGTCCTGGACCAGGCGAAGGCCCTGCCCGGTGTGCAGCTGGTCGACGGCGAGTACGGCGACACGGCGAAGCTCGACGGCAAGAGCACCTGGGTCGCGGCGAGCAGTGACATCACGTCGCTGCGGCAGATCTTCGGTGCGAAGGCCACCGCCGGTGACATCGACCGGCTCGGGCCTACCCAGATGCTGGCCAGCTCCGACACCGCCACCTCCCGTGGTTGGTCAGTGGGCTCCACGGTGAAGGTGCAGCTCAACCGGGGCGAGGCACGGACGTACACGGTCAGCGGCATCTACGAGTCCTCGCAGCTGACCAACCCGGTGACGCTGCCGATACAGGCCGCGAAGGACTTCACCATCCCGCAGCCCATCCAGGGCTACATCCAGCTCGCCCCCGGCACCCGGGTGTCCGACGTGCAGCCCCAGGTGGAGACGCTGCTGGCGGACAGCCCCGAAGTGTCGGTGGCCGACATGGATGCGTTCATCAAGCAGCAGACCAGTCAGCTCGACGGGCTGCTCACGATGATCCAGATCCTGCTGGCCCTGGCCATCGTGATCGCCGTGCTCGGCATCATCAACACCCTGGCCCTGTCGGTGCTGGAGCGGACCCGCGAGTTGGGTCTGCTGCGGGCGATCGGCCTGCGCCGGTCGCAGACCATGGGCATGATCACCGTGGAGGCGGTGGTGATCTCCGTATTCGGCGCGCTGCTGGGCGTGGCGGTCGGAAGCGGTCTCGGCGCCGCGGTGGTCGAGGCGCTCAAGGACGAGGGCATCACCGACCTGATCCTGCCCTGGGGGCAGATGGGCGCCTTCCTCGGTATCGCCGCGATCATCGGGGTGGTGGCCGCGGTGCTACCCGCCATCCGAGCGGCTCGGATCAACGTCCTGGGTGCCATCGCCCACGACTGACGATGGCCGAAGAGGGGCCCCGCTGACGCGAGCGCGTCGGCGGGGCCCCTCTTTCTAGGCTGCGTCCCGGCTAGGCTGCGGCCCGGTCGGCCAGCAGGGCCGAGAGCAACTCCAGGTCCACGCCGGTCAGGCTCTCCAACTGGTGTACGCCGACAGTGCTCGGAAGTGGCACCTCCGCCGGTACGGCCAGCACCGCCGCGCCGGACGCGAGCGCGCTGGCCACCCCGGTCGGTGAGTCCTCGATCGCCACGCAACGCTCGATCGGCACGCCCAGCAGCCGGGCCGCCGTCAGGTAGGGCTCGGGGTGTGGCTTCGCGGCCACCACCTCGTCGCCGCAGACCACCGTGTCGAAGTTGTCCCGGCCCAGGGTGTCCAGGGCGATCTCGACCAGCGCCCGAGGGCTGGAGGTGACCAGCGCGCTGGGGATCGCCGCGGCACGGACCGCACGCAGCAGGGCGAACGCGCCCGGCCGCCAGCGCAGACCGGAGCGGAACAGCTCCAGGATCCGGGCGTTGATCCACGCCGCGCTGATCTCCGGATCCCGTTCGGGCTGCCCCAGGTCGTCGTGCAGGATTCGCATCGACTCGGCCATGCTGGTGCCGATGATCGACCGACGGGCGTCGGCGGAAAGCTCCCCGCCGTACTCCCGCGCGAGTTCCTGCAGCGCGACATCCCACAGCTTCTCGCTGTCGACGAGCGTGCCGTCCATGTCGAAGAGCACGGCGGCGGGGTGATGGCTGCTCAGCGGATCCTCCAGGGTCGTGGCGACACCGGCGATCCTGCCAGGCCCAGGCACCGCCGGTGACCGCGATGGGCACCGACGTGATCCGGGCAACCCGCTCAACCCAGGTCGCAGGCCTCCAGTGAACGCTCGTAGCCGCGGAAGAACGAGTCGGTACGCTGCTCGGCGGTGCCGTGCGAGCCCTCCGCGAACCACGGCTGGTCCGGGTCGTCGCCGACCGCCGCCACCCCCTCGCGGAACTCGTCCAGGTCGCCTTCGGCGAGGGTCAGGGCACCGGAACGCACCGAGTCGCCGAGGTACGCCCCGGCCATGCAGTCGGCCTGCAACTCCTGCTGGATGGTGAAGCTGTAGTTGATGCCGAGCCGCACCTGGATGCCATGGGCGTACTCGTGGCCGAGCAGGTAGAACACGAACGCGTCGCCGACCTGGCGGAACGCCCCCACTGACCACGCGACGTCGTACGCGATGAAGTCGCCCTGCGAGCAGTAGACCGCGTTGTTGCGGGGCAGCGGCTGGCCGCCACAGGACACCTCGCCCGCCCGCTGGTACGGGGTGATCCGCCGGATCGGTTGGAACCGCTGCCCGGACGCCTTGAACTGGGCCGCCCAGTACCGCTCGGCGATCGCCTGCGCGTCGGCGACGTCCTGCTCGAACTCGGCGACGCTTGTGGTGCTGTCGGCCCGGGTGGTGTCCGCCCCCGGAGATGCCTGCGACACCTCCGGTGCCGGGCGTTCGCCCTCCGGCCCGGCCACCCGACCGCCGCCGCAGGCGAGCGACAGCAGTGCGGCGATCAGGAGGCCCGCCAACGGGCCTCGGGCGTTGCGTCCCGACCGTGCCCCCACTGTGCCCTCCCCTGGCGTCGGTGCTGCGCTGCGCACTCCCCCGACGATACGACCGCCGCGCACCAGTTCCACGTGCGCCGGCGCCGGATGGTTCACGGCACTGGTGCCCTACGGCCAGAATGACCCGGGGCGGGTGAAGCTGTCCGGTGAGGAGGGTCGTGGTGGGCTGCACGCTCGTCCTGCTGATCTGGTCGTCGCTGTGGCCGCACCGGCCGCTGGACCGGATCCGTTTCGACCTGGCCGCCCACCCGCCCGGCCCGGAGTGCGCGCTGCGGTGGACGCTCACCACGGACGGGGAGGTGCCGGGTGAGAGCACGCTCGGGTACCTGCGGCACCGGCTGAACTACCTGATCAATGACCGGCTCCGCCACTCCTACGGTCAGTGACCCGTCAGCCGCTGGAGTCGCGGCCGCGCTGCCAGGTGTCGCCTTGGTCGCCGTGTCGCTCGGTTTCGTAGCGCTGCTGCCGGCCGCGGGCATCCCGACCAGCCGTGCGGTCGTCGCCCCCAACCTCCCCCACCCCTGGCCCCCGCCCTCGCCAAACCACAACCCCGTACGCGGCACCAGCCACCACCGCGAAAACTCCGACCACGACCCAGACGACCGTCATGCCCGCCAACCTAACCCGACCCCACCACCCACCACCCGCCCGTTGATCGTGGAGTTGCCGCCTTCGATGCCCGTGGTCACCGACGGCCCCACACCCGGAGACGCAGCCGGTGGGCGCTGCCAGAGCAGTGGCCGCACATGGGTTACCGCTGGTCGGAGCTACTCCGCTACGTAGACACCAGAGCCGGGCACGCCTACGACCAAACCGCGCGCCTTGAGTGTGTCGACTGCTCGGGCGACCGTCCGCCTGGCCGACCCGTACTCCTCGGCCAGCGCATCGTAGGTCGGCAAACGCGACCCGCGCGAAAACTCCCCGGTACCGATGCGGCGGGCCAGGTCGTCTGTGATCTCTCGCGCAGAGTGCGGGATGGGCACGGGCGCCATGGTGCCGCCTACCCGGACCGGCACTGTTGACACGCCTGGCACTGGTTGCCTTGCTTGCACTACTGGCACTAGATTGCGAGGGGCAAGGCGTGGCCCGTGGTGGACAGCGAGTCGGTGCGAGCCGCTGCCGATCGATGGGGCGTCCCGACTCCGGGCAAGGAGCGGGGCGCCCCGCTCCTTGCCGTACGGAGGTGGTTGCCGATGCTGTCCGAAGAAGAGCCGATGCAGGTACCAGTCAATGCCGATGCGTGGCGGTGGCCGGTCCGGACCGACCGGATCGAGTACGGCGAATGTAGCGACGCGCTGTCCCCAAGCCAGCTCTTCGGAGAAGTCACTTCCCGGACCCGCCAAGACCCAGCTTAGAACTCCACCGTTTATCTTGAGCCAGCCGATCAGCTGGATTTGTCGTGCAGCGATGTTGTGTTATGGCCATGTCCATGACGTTGTCGATCGGGTGCAGCCGAAGGCCCAGCCGAGAACAGTCCCCGGAGACGTTTGCAGGCATTTGCGGTCAGACCCTGTTTGACGGCGTCAAAGAGTGGGCGGTGGCGGGTGGGGCAGCGGGTGGGCGCCTTCTGGGCGTAGGCCGTCGAAGATGATGGCAAGGTATCGCTGCCACAGGTCGGGCGAGGCGTCCGACACGTAGCTGGTGACGTAGTTGGGCGCACACATCAGCAGGATGACGTCGGCGCCGGTGACGTCGGCCCGCACGGCGCCGTGTTCACGAGCCCGGTCGACAAGCTTGTGCACGGAGTGGAACATCTGCTCGCGGGCCCTGGTGACGTTCGCGTTCAGTTCGCCGGCTTCCTGCAGGAACGACAGGTCGCGTTGCCGTTGTTGGTCTGCGGCGATGGTGAGGAACTCCAGCAGCGCGGCGCCCGGGTCCGCCGCGTCGAGCAACTGTTCGCCGACGGCGTTGAGCGCGTCAATCCGATCGAGGACGATCGCGGCGAGCAGGTCATCCTTCGTGGCGAAGTGACGGAACAGGGTGCCCTTGCCGAGACCGGCCCGGCGGGCGATGTCGGCTACCGAGACGTCAAGGCCACGCTCCGCGAACTCATCGGCGGCGGCTGCCAGTAGCAGCCGTCGGTTGCGGGCGGCGTCGGCACGCAACGGGCGGGTCGAGGTCACGTTGCCACCCTAGCAAGTTGACCGCGCGGTCCGTTTATTGCTAGCTTCGCGACCGATAACATGACCGCCCGGTCCGTTTATGGAGGAACGCATGAAGGCAGTTGTCGTGACCGGCTACGGGCCGCCCGAGCAATACACCGTGGGGGACGTGCCGGTGCCCCAGCCTGGGCCGGGGCAGATCCAGGTCCGGATCGCCGCCGCCTCGATCAACCCGGCGGACGTCCGGCTGCCCAGCGGGGACTTCCGCGACGTCGTGCCGCTGGGGTTTCCACACGTACCCGGCAACGACTTCGCCGGCACGGTCAGCGAGGTTGGCGCTGGCGTGACGCCCTATCAGGTGGGCGACGAGATCTTCGGTCAGGCTGTGCCGCGGGCGCTGCGGGCGATGGCCGGTGCGACCCGGCCGTCGCTGAGCACCGGCTCGCTGGCCGAGTACGCGGTCTTCGAGGCCGATACCCCGTTCCTGGCGCATCGCCCGGTCGGCCTCGACATCGAGCAGGCGGCCGCGCTGCCCACCGTCGGCCTGACCGCACGGGCACTTATGGCCACCGCCAGAGTGCAGCCCGGCGAAACCGTCCTGGTCGTCGGCGCTACCGGCGGCGTCGGAACCGCCGTGATCCCGCTGCTGGCCGCCGCGAAGGCGCGGGTGATCGCCACGGCGACCGCCACTGACGCCGCCATTCTGCGAGCTCTCGGCGCCGATGAGACCACCGGGTACGCGGAATCCGGGTACCCCTCCGACGTCGACGTCGCCTTCAACCTGACCCTGCCGAGTGACCACCTCGCCGGAGTGGCTGACGCCATCCGCCCAGGCGGACGGCTCCTCACGATCACCTACCCGGTACCGCAGCAGGAGTGGATCGGCCGCGACGACGTCGGTCTGCATTTCGTGCTGGACATGGACGGCGCGTTAGGCGGGATGCGGGAAGTCGGTGAACTGGCAATCCGCGGAAAACTACCGGCCACGATCGGCCGCCGCTACACCCTCGACCAGGGCGCTCAGGCATGCGTCGACTTCGTCCGCCGGCATACGACCGGCAAGCTCGTCGTCACCATGTGAATCACACTGCCATTCGGCGCTTCTCGGCAATCTGACCGTCGACGACCCACGCGACAGGACCCTCACGTGACAGCTGACATCCGCCAACTCCGGCAAGCATTCGACGACGCCGAATTGCATGCCGACACTGACCGTTTGAACGCCCTGCTGGCGGATGACTTCGTGTCCATCGGCGAGCGGGGCTACCTGCTGGACAAACGACAGTGGATCGACCGACACGCTGACTTCGCCTACCTGTCCCTGACGACAACCGAAATCGACGTGCGCCGCTACGACCGCGCCGCGATCGTGCGCTGCGTCCAGCGCAGCCGGGCGACCTGGCGAGGTGAAGTGATGACACTGACAGTCCGACTGAGTCAGGTATGGATCGAACTACCCGACGGATGGCGACTCGCCGGCATCCAGTTCAGTTCGCTCGACCCAGCCTGAACGCCTCATCCGCAATCCCGAGCCGACGCAGCGCTGTGCGCGTGAGTGAAACCGCTGCTCATCATGTATGGGTGGTGCGTCCGGTACGGCTATCGCGTAGTGCCCCATGCGCTGCGGCAAGCAGTTCTCGGAGCTCGGTGACCTGCCGGGTGAGTTCCCGGTTGCGGCGGTGCGCAGCCTCAAGGCGGCGAACCAAGCTGGCTTCGCTCGTGCGCTGGCGGGTGGGGACGGCGACGCTTGTGGATCGGTTGTTGATATCGCGCAGCCGTTCCACTGCTGCTCGGACGTCAGGCTGGCTGTATAGCCAGGCCCGGCTCACCTTTGCCACCGCGGCGACCTTGGCGTACCCAGCTTCTCCTGCCGTGATGAACACAGCGCGACTGCGGTGTCCACGACAAAGGATGAAGCAACTCAGACGGCCCGTCGCGGACAAACTGTCCGACGATCCCTGACTAGAGATAACACTCCCAAGCGTTGTCTTGACACAGAGGGGAGCCAGATGCGTTCACCGTGCCCGATGTCCGACGCTGCCCGGGCGTTCATCAGTGCAGAAGCCGTTGCGCCCAATAGACCTGGCCGTCGGGACCCACGCCGATCAGGGCAATCAGCAGGTCTTCCACTGCCGCGGGTGCCGTAGCCACCATTTGCTCAGGCGGTGTTCCCGGCCGCGCCGCGTGGAGCACGGTCTGAAACGTCACCGGTGATGCGTCTGCCGACGACACGAAGATGGCACTGCCCGAACTCCAGAACGACCCATTGATCTCCCGCGTGCCGACGCCTCGCAGCCACGGGTAACGCTTCTGCGCGATGTCGAGAGATCCGTCCAACCCTGTACCGACGTCGTCGGGCAGGGCCGAGGTCACCGCGATGAAGCCAGGCATGAGACCAGTGCGCTTGTCCAACAGAACGATCCGAAAGGAACTGTCCCTCTGCGGGTTTGGCGGTCGAGTCCAGGTGACGCGCCCGAGGAAGATCTGGTCGCCGTCACGGGCTACCTCCGCGTTGACCGGTTTGAGCGCGGCGTCTGCTGTCGCCTGGTCAACGAGCTGAAGCGTCGCTTGGGCGCTCAGCACGTCAGGCCCATACGGCGGCCGGTTGTGCCACCAGCGCCAGCCAACCACGCCGGCAATTCCGGCGAGGAGGATCGCCACGCCCAGAATCAGACCCGCCCGCCGCTTCACACCGGCAGTAGAGCACAGCATGTCGAATGCTCATCGACAATGCCCGTCAACTCCGCACATGGGGACTCCGGTCGCCTGCCGTGGCCTACGGCCGTCACCCTCGCGTCTCGGCCGTGCCGGTCGCTAGCGGGGGCCAGGCGGGGCGAGCCATCGCGGCGAGCGAGGCGGCCGGGCCGACGGGGTAGCGCGCTCAACTCCGCCATGAGCGCGCATCGCGGCTACTTGATCGGACAGCGCGTCGTCGTCAAGATGGTCGGCCGGCGTACCGGCCGACCATCTCCGTTCGGGTTTCCGCATCGATATCGTCCTGCGGCACGGCGCGATCATCGCCGAGGGGTGCGCCACTTCGGTGGCTGAGGGTCAGCCCACGCTGAGATTGGTGCGGCGGACGATTATCCAGACGGCAGCGAGGGCCACCGCGGTCAGGCCCAGGTAGCCGGTCGCGACGATCAGGTGGAATTCGGGGATCCGGCTGCCCGGCTGGTACTGCAGGTGCTGCACGAGTTGGTTGTCGGCGAAGCAGGAGAGCATCTTGCCGCCATCGTTGTCGGGCGGGCAGAGGCGTTGCAGTTCGACGCCGCTGAGCTGGCGCCCGGAGGCGTCGAACGCGCCGGACGGACCCTCGATACCGAAGTCGATCATGCCGCCCCTGACGACCAGGTTGTTGTTGCCCGGCAGGCCGTCCGGCCTGCCCAACTGCCGGTGCGCGGACAGCGGCTCCATGAGGGTGGGGTAGCGCCACTGGACGAGGTAGTTCAGGCCGATGAAGCCCACGATCACGCCGAACACGGCGGGGAGCGTGCGTCTGATCGCGGCGCCGAGTGCGACGCCGATCGCGAACCAGGCGATGCTGATGACCGCCGGCAGCATCCCGGTGTTCAGAAACGGCAGGTATCCGAACAGGCTTCCCGGACTGACCAGGGTCATCGTCCGCTGCAGGTGGTCGCTGACCCCGGCGACGGCTGCGGTCACCGCCGCCACGAACAGGCCGAGCATGCCCAGCTTGGTCCACAACCAGCGCTGCGGGGAGACGTCCTGACTCCAGGCCAGCAGCAGGGTCCGCTGCTCGTGTTCCCTGGACAGCACCGGAACGCCGATGAACACGCCGATCAACAGCGGCATGTACTGCGCCAGCGTGGACAGGGCACTGAAGGTGATGACCAGGGGCGCTGTCCCTCTGAGCCGCACGCCCTGCGGGGAGTTGTCCGGGCAGAACGTCTCGTGGCACTGGTGCCACAGGTCCGTCAGTTCCATCGACAGGTAGGTCATCCAGCCCAACAGGACCGCGGCCAAGACGAGCGTGCCGATCAGGGCCCAGCGGTGCTGACGCCAGGTCAGCCACAGCAGACCGCGGATGCCCCCGGCGGACCCGAGGTCGTCCTCGCGCTTGCTGGGGGCGGGCACGTGGGTGACCGGGCTCATGCTGCTGTCTCCAGATCACGGTGCACCGTGGACGACGCCTTCAGGTAGGTCAGGATCAGCTCGTCCAGGCTGACGCGCTGGGCAGTCCAGCCGGGAGCGACGACGCCGTGCGCCGCCGGTGACGCCGGCTGCCGGAGGACGAACGTGGACTGACGGTCGGTGTGCTGCGCCTGGACGATCGCGCCCGGGCCCGGTGGCTGGTCCGCGCGGGGCCCGGTCAGCCGCACGTGGCTGTCGAGCAGATCCTCGACATCGCCGGTGAGCACGGGCCGGCCCGCGTCGAGCAGCAGCAGATGGTCACCGACGCCACTGAGCTCGGCGATGATGTGGGTCGACAGCATGATCGTCATGTCGCTCTCGGCGGCCTCCGCCATGAGTTCGCCGGTCACCTCGGTGCGGGCCACCGGGTCCAGGTTGGCGAGGGGCTCGTCCAACAGCAGCACCGCCGGACGGGAGCCCAGGGCGACCGCCAGCGCGACCTGCGCCCGCTGCCCGCCGGACAGCTTGCCGCAGCGACGGTCCAGCGGAATGTCGAAGCGCTGAAGCCACGACAGCGCCCGCCGCTGGTCCCACACCCGGTTCATCGACCGTCCGAAGCGGAGCATGTCCGACACGCTGAAGTCCCGGTACAGCGGCTTGTCCTGGGCCAGGATCGCGACCCGGCTCCCGGCGGAGCCGCCCGCGTCGGTGGACCTGCCCTTCACCACCGGTCGGCCGTGCACCAGCAGCGAGCCGCAGGTGGCCGCCAACGTACCGGCGATGATGCTCATCAGCGTCGACTTGCCCGCGCCGTTGGCGCCGACCAGCGAGATGATGCGGTTGGCGGGCAGTTGGAAGCTGCACTCGCGCAGCGCCCACACGTTGCCGTAACGCTTGCTCACGTCCCGTGCTTCGACGGCGAAGGTCGGGCCGCTCATGCTGCGCCATTCTTCTGCGGGAACGCTGCGCCCGGCGCCGGTTCCCCCTGCGGCTGGCCGTTGCCGGCCTGCGCCCTGTGCACCGACTTCTCCATGATCACCGAGGCGAGTAGCGCCTGGACGTCCTCGTCCTCCAGACCCGCGCCGCGGGCCTGGCCGAGCCAGCGGGCCAGGCCGCTGCGCAAACGGGCCATGACATGAGGATCCGCGTGGCCGAGCGTTCCGCTGACGAAGGTGCCCGCCCCCTGCCGCGCCTCCACCAGGCCGGACAGCTCCAGCTCCCGGTAGGCCTTCAGCACCGTGGTCGGGTTGACCGTGCACGTGGTCACCACGCTGCGCACGGTGGGAAGCTGATCCCCGGGCTGCAGCGTCCCCATCCGCAGCCCCTCGCGTACCTGCCTGACCAGCTGCGCGTATGCGGGGACGCTGCTGGACCGGTCGACATGAAAGTTGATCACCTGATGGTCCTCCTTTCCGCTCCGGCACCGATTGATTCGGTCAAGTAGAACACCAGTCAACTAGCATGGCAAGGACCTGCCGGAGCGGCTGGCGGCGTGCGGCCGGTGTTGGACGGCGTCGAGGACCTGGCCGGCCGACCGGTGCCTCACCTGCCCGTCGAGGACCTGCTGCGCGAACTGGCACCGCAGGTTCTCGACGCGCTGGTACGCCGCTACGGGCACTTCGACACCGTCGAGAACGCGGTGCAGGAGGCGCTGATCGCCGCGGCGGACCATTGGCCGCGCGACGGCGTACCGGAAAATCCGCAGGGCTGGCTGATCACCGTCGCGTCTCGCCGGCTGACCGACCTGCTGCGCCGCGAGCAGGCCCGGATGCGGCGGGAGGACACGGTGGCCCGGTGGGCGCTGCCGGAGCAGTGGCGCGCACCGCCGGCCGATCGCGCACCGCCGGATGCCGACGACACGCTCATCCTGCTGTTTCTGTGCTGCCACCCGGCACTGTCACCGGCGTCGCAGATCGGGGGTCGAAGCACGTACGTGAGGCGATGATCGGCGGAAGCTGTCCACGGGGGACGCCGGCCGGCCCGCTCAGCTCCGCCAGGAGGGCGTCCACCGCGGGCCGTTGCGGCGTGCCGCCGAGGGCGCGGGTGACCGCGAAGATGCGTCGCTCGGTGACCGGCTCGACCAGTGGCTCCACGTGCACCCCCGGTGGCACGTGGCGCAGCGCCAGCTCCGGCACCAGCGCGGCGCCCAGCCCGGCCGCGACGAGGTCCAGCGTGAGCGCGAAGTCGACGGCACGGTGCCGGATGTCCGGCTCGAAGCCGGCGAGCCGGCACGCGTGCAATGTGGACCGCAGGCACGGCGTGTGCTCGGCGCTGGCAATCCATGGCACGTCGCGCAGCTCGCTCAGCCGGCCGGTGCGACGGCGCCACCCGACCGGAGTGATCAGGTGCATCGGGTCGGTGGTGACCGGATGCCGGTTCAGGTCGTCGACCAGCGGCGCGGGCACGTGGTCGTACTCCTGCAGCACCACCACATCGAGGGTGCCGGAGCGCAGGTCGAGGCGGCTCTGCTGGTCTTCGGCCTCGATTACCCGCACGTCCAGCTCCGGGTGCTTCGCCCGCACGCGGGCGGCGGCGGGTGCCAACAGCGCGCCGGCCGCGGACGCGAAGGCGCCGACCCGCACCGTGCCGCTGACCCCGTGGCGGAGCGCGGCGAGCCCGGCCACCGCCTGCTCCACCGCGCCCAGCACGTCCCTCGCGTGGCTGGCCAGCACCTGGCCGGCCGGGGTGAGGACGATTCCGCGCCCGGCCCGCTCGACCAGCTCGTGCCCGGCCTCTCGGGACAGCTGAACGAGCTGCTGGGAGACCGCCGACGGAGTCACGTGCAGCGCCGCGGCGGCGGCGGTGACGCTGCCGCGCAGCGCGACCTCGTGCAGCACGCGGAGCCGGCGTACGTCAAGATTCATGTAGCCACGCTACATCAGCAATGAAGAACGTTGAACTGGTCCTTAAGCGTTGTCTCGGGCAACGTAGCCGGCATGAAAGCATCGCACCGACTTCTCGCCGTGCTCGTCGCCGCCATCTGGGGCGTCAACTTCGTCGTCATCGAGCTGGGCCTGCGTGACCTGCCGCCGCTCGTGCTGACTGCGCTGCGCTTCGTCGCGGCGGCGGTGCCGCTGGTCTTCCTGGTGCCGCGCCCCAGCGCCCGGCTTCGCTACGTGGTCGCCTACGGGCTGGTGCTCGGCGTCCTGAAGTTCGGCGCGCTGTTCACGGCGCTCGCGGCTGGCATGTCGGCCGGTATGGCCTCGCTGGTGCTGCAGGCGCAGGCGCTGATGTCGGTGCTGCTGGCGGCGGCGGTGCTGGGCGAGCGGCCGACGCGGGCGCAGGTGGCCGGCGTGCTGGTCGGATCGGTCGGGATCGGCTTGCTGACGATCGGCAGCGGCGGCCACGCCTCCGTGATCGGCTTCGTGCTGACGCTCTTCGCGGCGGCCAGCTGGGCCCTGGCAAACCTGGTCATGCGGGCCAGCGGCGAGACGCGACCGCTCTCGCTGCTGGTCTGGTCGAGCCTGGTGCCGCCGTTGCCGCTGCTCGGCCTGGCCGGCGTGGTCGACGGCGGACAGGCGGTGCTGGATGCGATCACCGGCCTGTCGTGGCGCGGGCTGCTCGCCGTGGCGTACGTCGCGTACGTGTCGACCCTCGTCGGCTTCGGGATCTGGAACCGGCTGATCGCCCAGTACTCAATCGCGAGGGTGGCGCCGTTCAGCCTCCTGGTGCCGGTCTTCGGGCTCAGCGCGGCGTGGCTGCTGCTCGACGAGCCCGCCGGCCCGACGGAGCTGGCCGCAGCCGCGACCGTCCTCGCCGGGCTGGCGCTGGTGATCCGGCGTTCCAGAGCGGACCGCAACAACGCCACGGCTGCGAGCGAGGGTCGCGAGCCCGATTACGCCCCAGCCGCGGCTGCCTAGTCCGCGGCTACGACACCTCGGCGCGCTGATTACGGCATGAGCGTGCGGGAGGCGTGCCGGTTCAGGAGTTGGGGCGCCGTTCTTTCTCCGCCGACTCCGACTCGTCCAGGAACGCGTCGATTGCTTGCCGGAACACGCCCGGTTGTTCCAGCCACGGGTAATGCCCACACCGAGCGATCACCTCGACACGGCCGGCAGGAAACCGCGTCGCCAGCGCCTTTACCGGCGCGAGTCCGGTCAGGCAGTCATCTGCCCCCGCTATGACCAACACGGGTGCGGCAAGCGCACCGATCCGAGCGGCAAGGTCGCCCGGAGGTTCGACACTGAAGTAGGCCTTGACAGCCGCCAGACCCCACCGGCCGACCATCGCGTGCGCCTGCTCCGCCGGCCCCCACGCTGCGTACCCCATCGGCGCGACGCGCTGATGCCACGCGTTGAACACTTCGTCGTTACTCAGGTCCGGCCCGGCCTCCGACGCGGCGACGGCAGCATCGAACGCCGACTCCCCGCGACGTCGCGCGATCAACGCGACCACGTCGGACGGCGTGTCGACAAGGCGGGAGTTGGTGACGGCGGGGTCAGGGGCTGGCGGCCAGGAAGACGAAGGCGGCCAGCAACACCAGGTGTACGCCACTCTGCAACACGTTGGCCCGGCCCGGCACGACGGTCAGCACCGAGGTCACCGCGGTCAGCGCGAGCAGTGCGAGCTGGGTGCCGCCGAGGCCGAGCAGCAGTGGGCCGTCCAGCCAGATTGAGGCGATCGCGATGGCCGGGATGGTCAGGCCGATGCTGGCCATTGCGGAGCCGAGGGCGAGGTTCAGGCTGATCTGCACCCGGTCGCGGCGGGCGGCACGGGCGGCGGCCAGGGTCTCCGGCAGCAGCACCAGCAGCGCGATGATCACGCCGACGAACGCGTGCGGCAGGTTCGCCGCGGCCACCCCGGCCTCGATGGTCGGTGAGACGGTCTTGGCGTCGCCGACCACGGCGACGAGCGCCACCAGCAGCAGGCCCAGGCTGACCAACGCCGCACGGGTCGTCGGCGGTTTGGCGTGCTCCTCGGCGTCGATCACCCGGCCCTGACTGTCGACCGGCAGGAAGTAGTCGCGGTGCCGGCCGGTCTGCACGAGCACGAACAGCCCGTACAGCGCCAGCGACACGACGGCGGCGAAGGTGAGCTGGGCCGGGCTAAACTCCGGGCCGGGCCGGGCCGTGGTGAAGGTCGGAATGACCAGACTCAGGGTGGCCAGGGTGATCACGGTGGCCAGCGCCCCGCCGGTGCCCTCCGGGTTGAACACGGCGACGCGGCGGCGTAGCGCCCCGAGCAGCAGGGACAGGCCGAGTATCCCGTTACAGGTGATCATGACAGCGGCGAAGACGGTGTCGCGGGCGAGCGACTGGGTCTTCTCCGGCCCGCTGATCATCAACGTGACGATGAGGGCGACCTCGATCACGGTGACCGCGACGGCGAGCACCAGTGACCCGTACGGCTCCCCCACCCGGTGGGCGACCACCTCCGCGTGGTGCACGGCGGCGAGCACCGCACCACCCAGCAGGACCGCGACCACCACGATGATCGGCCCGGGCAGGTTCCGCCCCCAGGTCACGATCAGCACCAGGACAGCGAGCACGGGTACGGCGACGGTCCAGTCGGTCACGCGGGAACGAAGCAGGGCGGCCATGCCGTACAGACTGCCAGGCCAGCTGATCATGTGCCCACCATCGACGCAGCAGGACGCCAAACCCGTAACTCATAGGTTACGCTTCCGAAGTGGACGAGGTGGCCACCGCGATCGCGGACCCGGTACGACGGCAGATCCTCACCCTGCTGCGCGACGAACCACTTGCCGCCGGCGCCATCGCCCGGCGGTTTGCGATCAGCCGGCCGGCGATCAGCCGCCACCTACGCGTGCTGCGCGAGAGCGGCCTGGTCCGCGACGAGTTGGTCGGCCGCAGGAGGATCTACCGCCTCGACCCCGGCCCGCTCGCCCCGCTTGTCGACTGGCTCGCCGGGCTGGTCACCCCCGACCGGTGGGAGCGGCACCTCGACGCACTGGAGACCGAGGTCTATCGAACCCGCCGAGAGCGCCGCAGCAGCGGCCCGGTGGAGCACCGAAGGGAGCACACGGCATGACTCGTACACCCGCTGGACGCCTGTTTCGCACCGCCACCGGCCACGACCTCGTCCTCACCCGGACGTTCCGCGCCCCGGCCGCGGACGTCTGGGCGAGCCTGACCGAGTCGGAGCGAACGGCTCGCTGGTTCGGCCCCTGGGAAGGCGACGCCGCGCCCGGACGGACCATCCGGGTCCAGATGGCGCACGAGGAGCAGCAGCCCTGGTGTGAGGTCCACATCGACGCGTGCGAGCCCCAGCAGCGCCTCGCCGTGTCGATGATCGACAGCTACGGCACCTGGTTGCTGGAAATGTCGCTGACCGAGACCGACGGGAGCACCGAGCTGCGGTTCGTCCAGCACCTGACCGACCTGGAGGGCGTCGCCGAGGTGGGCGCCGGTTGGGAGTACTACCTGGACATGCTGGTTGCCTCCCGGGACGGCTCACCCCGGCCCGAGTTCGACGAGTACCACCCCGCCATGAAGCCCTACTACCAGGGGCTCGCCGGGCAGCTGGTGGACGAGGGCCGGCAGTGAGGGGCAGCAGGTCACCGCGAGGAGGGGCGCCCGTGCACGCGCGTTGCCCTGAGTGCGGAGGGGCGTTGCCGGCGACCGGCGACTGCTGGACGCGGCTGCTCGAGCTGCTCGAGATCGAGACCCGCGTGCTACCCGCTCTCGAACCGGAGGCGGGGATGCGTGCGCACTTCTTCGCCGTGGCCACGTACCAGCTTCAGCATCCGTCCCGGCTCACGCGCGAGACGCTCGACCGCCTGCACGCAGCGGTCGACGAGATGACCGGTCCCGGCGCGCCTCCGATCGCGCACCTGCGCCGCGAGATGGGCCGCTTCGCGGCCGGCTCGCGGAAGGTCACCCGGTCGGCGCCGCCAGCTGATCGTTCGCACATCGACAAGCGCTGGCCGGTGTCGTGGTCGGTCACGGCCCAGGACGTCACAAAGCGACCGGAGTCGGAGTATCCCGACGCTGTCGGCCGCTGGGCGGTCGCGACGCTCGCCGACCTCCGTGTCGCGCTGGCCGCCACGTCACGGTGAGTCGTCACCAGTGCGACAACGGATCCATCAGGTACGGCTACCCGGGGTCGAGTTCCCGCCGCAGCCTGGCGAACTCGGCGGTCAACGCCGGCAGGGGGAAGTGCGCGTTCAGGCCGCTGGGGTTGGGCAGCACCCACACCCGGGCCGGGCCCAGCCGACCCGGCTGCGGACCTAGCCCGGCCTTCGGCCGGACAAAGGCGATCCGGTACGCGGTCACCCCGAGGATCGCGACCCACCGCGGCCGGTACCGCTCGGCCTTCACCGCCAACCCCGTGACCCCGGCCACCAGCTCCGCCGACGTCAACTCGTCGGCGCGGGCGGTGGCCCGGTTGCTCAGGCTGGTGATGCCCAGGCCGTGGCGCAGCAACTCGTCGTGTTCCCACGGGCGCAGCTCCCGGTCGGTGAAGCCGCCACCGTGCAGGGCCGGCCAGAACCGGCTGCCCTTACGGGCGAAGGGCAGCCCTACGGCGGCGGAGTAGAGACCCGGGTTGAAACCACAGAACAGCACCCGCAGGTCAGGGCCGATGACATCCGCCAAGCCCCGACCGGCCGCCGCCGCAACCTCCTGCGGGGTCGGCCGCCGGAAGGGCCCCGACCTCTGCGCGTCCACCGCACTGATCCTGCCGTACGCCCGGGTGCCGGACCCGACACCTGCCGACGATCACGGTTTGGCACCCTCAACGGATGCCAACCGACCACCTCGCCGCCAGCCGCTACGCGCGGATGCGCTGGAACACCCCCCTGTCGCAGGAGCACGCGGCGTTGCTGCTGCAACGACTCGACGTCCGCCCCGGCGCGCGCGTACTCGATCTGGGTTGCGGTTGGGGTGAGCTGCTGCTGCGGGCGGTCGCCGCCGGAGGCGTGTCCGGCCCGGTCGCGACGAGGGGCGTCGGCGTCGACACCGACGATGCCGCCCTCGCCCGGGGGCGGCGGCTGGCCGTGGGTCGGTCGCTGAATCGGCACGTCGCCTTCGTCATGGGGGACGTCGCGGCGTGGCAGGAGCCCGCCGACCGGGTCCTCTGCATCGGCTCGGCACACGCCTTCGGCGGCACCGGTGCCGCCCTCGA
Organism: Micromonospora sp. DT201; assembly: GCF_049841575.1. Taxonomy (NCBI): domain Bacteria; kingdom Bacillati; phylum Actinomycetota; class Actinomycetes; order Micromonosporales; family Micromonosporaceae; genus Micromonospora; species Micromonospora sp. DT201. The sequence continues at coordinate 34,521 of NZ_JBNCKP010000031.1, forward strand.
CGCGCTCGCCAGCGTGGTCCGGCCCGGGGGAAGGCTGCTGTTCGGTGACGCGTACTGGGACCGACCCCCGACGTCGGAGGTCGAGCAGATCTTCGGCCCGGAGGTCGTGACCCTCCCCGGGCTGATCGAGGCCGCACGGGAACGGGGCTGGCGGCTGCTGCACCTGAGCACCGCCGACCAACGGGAGTGGGACGACTTCGAATCCACCTGGCTCGCGGGCCGCCAGGAGTGGCTGCTGACGTACCCGGAGGATCCCCGCGCGGCCGACGTCCGCACGGAACTCGACGACCGGTTGCGCCAGTACGTCGGCGGCTACCGGGGCATCCTCGGTCTCGCCTACCTCGTCCTCGGTCGGTGACGGGCGGCCATTGATGCCGCTGGCTACGCTGCGCGTGGCTCGGTATGGCCTGCTGGCTCGTCCCCGCCGCCCTCGGCTTCGCGCTCTTCCTCGTCTTCGCCCTCCTGCTGGGTGCCTTCGGCGCCGCCACCGGCGACATCTGGGCGGGCATCGGCTTCCACGTCGCCTTCCAGACGGTCGCCCAGCTCTTCGGTGACGTGGGGGCCGTCTTCGAGGTGACCGGGTCGGACGTTCTGGGCGTCGTGGCGATGGGGGCCATACCGTTCTCGGTCGGCTGGCTCATCATCCGACGTCTGTACCGGGACCGCCTGAACTGGCAGACCCTCGAAGCGAACGCGGCACGTTGACGGTCCCGGCCCTCGCTATTCGGCCCACCGACCCAACCGCCGTAGGGAAGAGTGTCAAGTGAGAACTGTCGTCGGCGGTTGAGCGGTGGCACCGCGTCATCGCATGCGGAGGTCCAGATGAGTGGGGTGTCCCCGAACGAGCCCGCCCGTAATGTCGTACTGGTCCACGGCGCCTACGCCGACGGCTCCTCCTGGTCGGACGTCATCCCCCTCCTCCAACGGGCCGGGTTGACCGTCACCGCCGTGCAGAACCCACTGACCACCCTGGCTGAGGACGTCGCCGCCACCAACCGCGCCCTCGACCGCCAGGACGGGCCGACGGTGCTGGTGGGGCACTCCTGGGCGGGCACGGTCATCAGCGATGCCGGCAACCATCCGTTGGTCACCGCGCTGGTGTACGTCGCCGCCCGCGCGCCGGACGCCGGCGAGGACTACACCGCGCTCGCGGCGAAGTACCCGACGCCGCCAGCGAACGCCGGTCTCGTCCACCACGACGGGTACGCGCAGCTGAGCGAGAGCGCCTTCCTCGACGACTTCGCGGGTGGGGTCGACGAAGCCCGGGCACGCACCCTGTACGCGGCACAGGGGCCGATCGCCGACGACCTCTTCAAGGGCCGTACGACGACCGCCGCGTGGCGTGACAAGCCCTGCTACTACTCGATCTCGTCCCAGGACCGCACCACGGCGCCCGAGCTGGAACGGTTCCTGGCCGAGCGGATGGACGCGACGACGATCGAGGTCGACTCCTCGCACCTCGCCATGGTCACCCACCCGGAGGCGATCGCCGATCTCATCCTGATGGCCACGAGAGGCGCGCACGGTCCCGTACCGACCGGCCGGGCGTAGGCGGCGACGCTGACCGCCACCGCCGGTAGCGCCTGGGCCTCGCGACCTGCCGTGACGGGGGTGGCGGCGGAATGCGCCGCTCGGCCCCCCGCTTCACGTGGTGGGAGCCGACGAGCGCGGGCTTGACGGAGCCCAGACATCGGAGGTTTACTGCCTCAGCGATGCAAGTCGATGTGCCTCGATCATCCATTTTGGTCGATCGAGGTCGTCGGCGGTCCCATCGCGCATGGTCGTCGCCGTCGCGCCAGCCGTCTCCTGACGCTGCCGGTCTCGACTGTGCCGCTCCCCCCTCGGCGGGCGGGGAGCGCCGGAAGGACACCCGAGCACGGCGCAGCGTCGCGCACCCCCACACCCGACGATCCCACCGGGCGCGGCAACACCGCGCCACCCCACACCATCTCAGCCGAGCATCGGCGGCCCGGCTCCGTACCACCGCCAACCCGGCCCCGGCGAGTCCGCACGCCCAGCGACGCGCGCGCCCGGGTCGACGCTCAGCAGAGGAGCAAGAGCATGCGTTCCCGTTCCCGTTCCCGTTTGTTAGGTCTCATCACCGGCGTGGCCGTGTTGTTGGCCGGCCTGGTCGCCCTTCCGACGCAGGCTTCGGCGGCACCGCTGACCAAGGTCCTGGTGTTCAGCAAGACCGCCGGCTTCCGCCACTCGGCCATCCCCAACGGCATCGCCGCGATCCAGCAGCTCGGCTCGGCCAACGGCTTCACCGTGACCGCGACCGAGGACGCCGGCCAGTTCACCACCTCCAACCTGGCCCAGTACCAGGCGGTGGTCTTCATGTCGACGACCGGTGACGTCCTCAACGCCAGCCAGCAGACGGCATTCGAGTCGTACATCGCCGCCGGTGGTGGGTACGTCGGCGTGCACGCCGCCGCCGACACCGAGTACAGCTGGCCGTGGTACGGCAACCTGGTCGGCGCGTGGTTCGACTCGCACCCGGCGATCCAGACGGCGACGGTGAAGATCGAGGACCGGACCAACCCGTCCACCGCGCACCTCGGCACCACCTGGGTCCGCTCCGACGAGTGGTACAACTACCGCACCAACCCCCGGTCCAGCGCGCGGGTCCTGGCCAGCCTCGACGAGTCGTCGTACAGCGGCGGCAACATGAGCGGCGACCACCCGATCACCTGGTGCAAGGCCTACGGTGGCGGACGGGCGTGGTACACGGGCCTCGGGCACACCGAGGCGTCGTACACCGACCCGAACTTCACCCGGATGCTGCTCGGTGGCCTGCAGGTCGCCGCGGGTGCCGTGAGCGCCGACTGCTCGCCGCGCACGACGACTCCGCCGACGACTCCGCCGCCCACCCCCGCCGGCTCGACCCTGAAGGCCCGCGCCAACAACCAGTACGTGAGCGCGCCGAACGCCACCACCGCGCTGATCGCCAACAAGACCTCCGTCGGGACCAGCGAGCGGTTCGACCTGGTCAACCTGGCCAACGGCAACGTCGCGCTGCGCGCCAAGAGCAACGGGCAGTTCGTCGCGGCGGAGAACGCCGGGGCTTCCGCGCTGATCGCCAACCGGGCCAGCGCCGGCGCCTGGGAGACGTTCCAGCTCGTCCGCAACTCCGACGGCACGGTGAGCCTGCGGGCCACGGTGAACAACCGTTACGTCGCCGCTGACAACGGGGGTGCCTCCCCGCTGATCGCCAACCGGACCACCATCGGGCAGTGGGAGAAGTTCGACCTCGTCACCACCAGCTGATCGCGCCTCGACGCGCTCTTTCACCACCCCCACCTGGCCGTGGTGCGCCCCCGCACGCCCGGCCCTGGTCGTCGAGAAAGGACGATCATGCTTTCGAACCCCCGGCGCTGGTCCCGGGCACTCATCGCGGCGGTCACCACCGTCGCGAGCGTGACCCTGGCCGTGGCCGCACCGTCCACCGCTCAGGCGGTGGTCATCCCCGCCTCCGACTATCAGCAGGTCAAACTCGCCACCGGCTCCGCCGAGCTGGGTGAGGCCATGTCCCTGGCCGTGCTGCCCAACCGCTCGGTGCTGCACACCGCCCGCAACGGCGTCCTGCGGGTCACCGACGTGGCCGGCAACACCAAGACCTCCGGCACCCTGTCCGTCTACACCCACGACGAGGAGGGGTTGCAGGGCGTCGCCGTCGACCCCAACTTCGCCACCAACCGGTGGATCTACCTGTACTACTCGCCCACGTTGAGCACCCCGTCCGGGGACGCCCCGACCACCGGCTCGCAGTCCGACTGGGACCGGTGGAAGGGGCACCTGCGGCTGTCCCGGTTCACCCTCAACAGCGACGACACGCTCAACCTGAGCAGCGAGAAGATCGTGCTCCAGGTCGCCAACGACCGTGGGCAGTGCTGCCACGTCGGCGGCGACCTGGACTTCGACGCCGCCGGCAACCTGTACCTGACCACCGGCGACGACACCAACCCGTTCGAGTCGTCCGGCTACGCGCCACTCGACGAACGGACCAACCGCAACCCGCAGTTCGACGCCCAGCGCTCGGCCGGCAACACCAACGACCTGCGGGGCAAGCTGCTGCGGATCAAACCGCAGGCGGACGGCACGTACACCATCCCGTCGGGCAACCTGTTCGCCCCCGGCACGGCCAACACCCGTCCGGAGATCTACGCGATGGGGCTGCGCAACCCGTTCCGGATGAGCGTCGACAAGGCCACCGGCGTGGTCTACCTCGGCGACTACGGCCCCGACTCCGGGTCCACGAACTCCAGCCGTGGCCCCTCCGGTCAGGTCGAGTTCAACCGCATCGCGGCACCGGGCAACTTCGGCTGGCCGTACTGCACCGGCAGCAACACCAGCACCGAAACGTACAACGAATACACCTTCCCGTCCGGGCCGTCGCAGTCCAAGTACAACTGCACGGGTGGGCCGACCAACAACTCGTTCCGCAACACCGGTCTCGGCACGCTGCCCGCGGCGAAGCCGGCCTGGATCAAGTACGCCGGTGACTCCGGGTCGCCGTCGGAGTTCGGCAGCGGCTCGGAGTCCCCGATGGGCGGGCCGGTGTACCGGTACAACGCCTCGCTCAACTCCAGCATCAAGTTCCCGCAGTCGCTGGACGGCCAGTTCTTCGCCGGCGAGTACGGCCGCCGGTGGATCAAGCCGATCAAGGTCAACTCCGACGGCTCGCGCGGGGAGATCTCCAGCTTCCCGTGGTCCGGCACCCAGGTCATGGACATGGCCTTCGGCCCGGACGGCGCCCTGTACGTGCTGGACTACGGCACCGGCTCGAACAATCAGGCGCTCTTCCGGATCGAGTACATCGGTGGTGGTAACCGCAGCCCGATCGCGGTCGCCTCGGCCAACCCCACCTCGGGGTCGAACCCGCTGACCGTCAACTTCTCGTCGGCCGGCAGCTCCGACCCGGAGGGCGGCGCGCTGAGCTACCTGTGGACGTTCGGCGACGGCACCACGTCGACGGCGGCCAACCCGACGAAGACGTACACCACGAACGGCACCTACTCCCCCACCCTGAAGGTCACCGACCCGACCGGCCTGTCCGGCACGGCGAGCCTGGTCGTCACCGTGGGAAACACCGCTCCGACGGTGACGCTCACCTCTCCCACGGACGGGCAGCTGTTCACCTTCGGTGACACGGTGCCGTACCAGATCTCGGTGAGCGACCCGCAGGACGGCACGATCGACTGCTCCAAGGTGAGCCTGACCTACGCGTTGGGCCACGACAGCCACGCGCACCAGATCACCTCGAAGAACGGCTGCAGCGGCACGATCACCGTCCCGACCGACGGCGAGCACGACGCGGCGGCCAACATCTACGGTGTCTTCGACGCCGCCTACACCGACAATGGTGGGCTCACCACGCACAGCATCAAGACGCTGCAACCGAAGCACCGGCAGGGTGAGCACTTCACCGCGCAGTCCGGTGTCCAGGCCACCGACCACACCAACGCCGAGGGTGGCCGCACGGCCGGGTTCATCGAGAACAACGACTGGATCTCGTACCAGCCGTACAACCTGTCCAACGCGAACCGGTTCACCGCCCGGGTCTCCTCGGCCGGTGCCGGCGGCACCATCGAGGTCCGTGCCGGGTCCGCCACCGGCACCCTGCTGGGCACCGCCACCGTCCCGGTGACCGGTAGCTGGGAAACCTTCGTCGACGTCTCCACCGCCATCACCAGCCCGCCCGCCTCGACGACCACGCTCTACCTGGTCTTCAAGGGCGGCTCGGGCAACCTGTTCGACGTCGACGCGTTCACCTTCACCACCGGCACCACCACCCCCAGCGGGGGGATCACGCTGCGGGCGCAGGTCAACAACCAGTACGTGTCGGCGGTCGGCACCACCGCGCTGATCGCCAACAAGGCCAGCGTCGGCACGACCGAGCAGTTCGACCGGGTGGACGCCGGCAACGGCAACATCGCCCTCCGCTCGCGCGCCAACGGCCTGTACGTCTGCGCCGACAACGCGGGCGCGAATCCGTTGATCGCGAACCGCACGACGATCGGACCGTGGGAGACGTTCCAGATCATCAACAACTCGGACGGGACTGTCGGTCTGCGGGCTCTGGCGAACAACCAGATCGTGGCCGCCGAGAACGCCGGGGCGGGGTCGCTGATCGCCAACCGTACGACGGTCGGTTCCTGGGAGAGGTTCACCCTGGCCACCGGATGACGGGTGGTGGGCCCGGCCTGGTCAGTGATCAGGCCGGGCCCGCTGACCCGGTGGCTAGATCGGGAAGCGGCCGTGCCGCCAGTGCCAGTGCCGGCCGGCCTTGAGGTGGTCGACGATCGCGCGCTGGAGCACGGTGCGGCGGGGCAACTGGTCGAGCGGCGTGCTCAGGGTGCGGAACACGAAACGCAGCACCTCGACGTCGGCGTCCGGGCCGTCCTGCTCCTGGTAGGGGGCCAGCTCGAACATCTGCTGGAACCGGGCGATGTTGGAGCCTTCGGGTAGGTATTCCCGCAACTGCGGGTCGAGCAGCCACGAGCCGCAGGAGAACGCGGTGTAGGGCTCGTCGGGAAAGTGGCGCGGGAAGAACGCACGCGCATCGTCGAGCGACGCCGCGACCGCCTCCGGGGTCAGCGGTCCCGTATCGGGGACGTGCAGGCCGATGGCCCCGTCGCCACGGTGGTGTTGCAGCCGGCCCAGCTCGTAGACGCTGCCGCGTACGTGCAGCGTCAGCCAACTCTGCATGACCGGCCAGCCCTCGCGGTGCATCCGCCGGTCGATGGCGAGGTTGCGGCCCAGGTCCGCGAGGCTCAACCACGACACGTCATCTCCGATGCCGTGGTCGCGGTGGTAGCCCCGGGCGACGTCGACCAGCGCGAGGTACGCGTACACGTAGAGGTGCCGCCAGGCAGGTCCCCGATCGCGCGGCAGCTCCGGACCGGGCGACAGCCAGCCGTAGCCCCCGAGATCGGCGCGGACCAGGGCGATCGAGCGGTCGAGCAACCAGCGCAGCTCCGGAGTCCACAGTGGCGAATCGGGGTCGGGCCAGCCCGCCATGATCTCGGCGGCGTCATCCGGTCGCACCGCGAGCCGGTCGAGGATCGCGGGCGCGTCAGCCTTTGCGGGCAGCGGAGCCGACGGCCGGTCGCCGGCCAGGCGGTGCACCCGGTCAACGTCCTCGACGGGCACCCCGAGCCGGAGGGCGATGGCGTCCAGATCCACGGAGACGACCCTACCGGCGATAGGGATCGGCGGGACGCTCACTCATCGATACGCGCCGCCGGGCTCAGCCGCGCCATCGGCTTCGGAGATGTGGCCGGTACGGCGGCCGATTCGGACTCACTGAGGCCGATGCGGCGGTGCAGCCGGCGCAGCGGACCGGGTGCCCACCAATTGGCGGTGCCGGCCAGCCGCATGAACGCGGGCATCAGCACGGCCCGGATCAGGGTCGCGTCGACGAGCACGGCCAGCGCCATGCTGACCCCGAGCATCTGCAGGAACCCGACCCGGCCGGTCGCGTACGCGGCGAAGGTCAACGCCATGATCCCGGCGGCGGCGGTGATCAGAGGCGCGCCGCGCTGGATGCCGGTGGCCACCGAGCGGACCAGGTCACCGGTGCGGTCGTACTCCTCCCGGATCCGGGAGATCATGAAGACCTCGTAGTCCATGGACAGGCCGTAGGCGACGCAGAACATCAGGATCGGGATGCTGGGTTCCATCCGGCCGGTGGCGGTGAACCCGATCAGTCCCGCCCCGTGCCCGTCCTGGAAGACCCAGACCAACGCGCCGAACAGCACCGACAGGCTCAGGACGTTGAGGACTGTCGCCTTCACCGGAATCAGCAGGCTGCCGCTCATCAGGAACAGGATCACGAACGTGACGGCCAGCACCAGCGCGATGACCAGCGGCAGCCGGTTCAGCAACCGGTCGCGGAAGTCGGTCATGTCGGCGGGGAACCCGCCCACCAGGACCGGGAAGGGTGTCTCGACGGCCCGTACTGAGCGCACCAGGGCCGGCACGTCCCCGTCGAGGGCGGCCGTGGTCGGGATGACCGACAGCCAGGTGCCGCGCTCGGCGTCGAACCGGTCGGTCGGCGGGCGGACCTGCTCGCCGCCGCTGAACGACCCGGCGCGGGAGTCCACCTGGAACACCCCGGGCAGCCGGGACAGCCTGGCGGCGTAGCTGGCGACGTCGGCCTCGCGCGTCGCCGGGTCGGCCAGGTCCTCGGCGACGACCTGGATCGCGTCGCTCTGCTCGACGGCGAAGTCGGCGCGGATGTGTTCCTGCACCAGGCGACTTGTCGCGTCGGCGGGCAGGATCCGCTCGTCGGGCAGCCCGAAGCGGACGCCGAGGAAGGGCGCGCCGAGCAGCAGCAGGATCCCCACCGCGGCGCCGCCGGTCAGCAGCGGCCGGCGCATGACCCCGAGGGCGAGGCGGTACCAACGACCGCGTTCCAGGCCGGTGGCCGCCGTGACGCCGCGCCGGGCCACCCGGGCCCCGAGGCCAGCCAGCGCCGCGGGAAGCACCATCACCGCCCCGAGCACCGAGGTGGCCACGACCAGGACCCCGGCGTACGCGAAGGAGCGCAGGAACGGGAACGGCAGGGCGAGCAGTACCGCCAGCGAGGCCGCGACGGTGACGCCGCTGAACACGACCGTCCGGCCGGCGGTCTGGGTCGCACGGGCCACCGCCGAGGCGACGTCCCGGCCGCGGGCGAGTTCCTCGCGGAACCGGAAGATGACGAACAGGCTGTAGTCGATGCCGAGACCGAGGCCGAGGACCAGGGTCAGGTTCGCGGCGAACGTGGACACCTCGGTGAACAGGGTGATCACCCGGAGCAGGGCGAGGGTGGTGAGCATCGCGAACAGCCCGACCCCGATGGTGAGCAGCGCCGCGGACAGCCGGCGGTAGACCCAGAGCAGCAGTAGGAACACCACCGGCAGGACGACGACCTCGGCGCGGATGAAGTCCGTCCGCGCCTGGGTGGCGACCTGCCGGAAGACCTCGTCCTGCCCGCCGACGGCCACCGTGATCGGGCCGCTGTCGCGGGTGAAGCGCGGCGACAGGTCGGCCAGAGTCTCGCGCGCCTCGGTCGCCGAGCCCGGCAGCCAGGCCACCACCAACGCCCGGGTGCCGTCCTTGCTGCGCAGTGCCGGGCTGGAGTCGTACGTCCAGTAGGAGCCGGCGTCAGCGACCTCGGCCTGCCCGCTGAGTTCCGTGGTCAGCGCCCGACCGGCCTGGGCGACCTCCGGGCTGTCGACGGTGCCGGTCTTCGCGGTGACGAGCAGCAGCAGGTTGGGGCTGCCGGTGCCGAACCGCTCGTGCAGCAGGGCGTCCGCGCGGACGGACTCGGCGCCGGGGGACTCGAAACGGGACAGGGACAGGGCGTTCATCGCGCCGGCCCCGAAGACGCCGGCAAGGACGGTGACCAGCGCGGCCATCACGAGTACGGTGCGCCGGCGGGCGGCCAGCAGGCGACCGAGCCGGTACAGCCGCGAGGCATCGTGGTGCTCGGGCGGAGCGGGGTACGGGTCCAGGGCGGACATGACGCGCTCTCCTAGTCAGGTGGGTCGGAGCCGGTGCGCGTCCAGCCACGCTGGTGGGGACGTGCTGGTCGAGCAGCCGCGCGGCTTCGGTGGACTCGGCGGCGGGATCCTCGGCGCCGCCGTTGCGTACGTCAGGCATATCATATCTATGACGTATCGTATGTCCGGCCTATGAATATCGCCAAGACCTAAACTGGGCCGCATGGCGCGACCGAATGGCGAACAGCAACCCACGGGTACGACCAGCCCGGGCTCGGCGATGTCCGGCCGGACGGGTTTCCGGTTGATCAAGCTGGGCGAGCTGGCGATGGTCACCGCCGAGCGCGCCCTCGAACCTTTGGGCGTACGGCCCCGGCACTTCAACGTGCTGGCCACCCTGGCCGCCGACGACACGCTGTCGCAGCAGGACGTCAGCCGGCTGCTCGGCATCGACCCCAACGTGCTGGTCGGCGTCATCGACGAGCTCGAGAAGCAGGGGCTGGCCGAGCGTCGGCGCAATCCCCAGGACCGGCGCCGGCACGTCGTCGCGCTGACCGACGCCGGCTGGCAGGTGCTACGCGACGGCGCCGCCCTGCTCGACGAGGCCGAGGCGGCGTTCTTCGCCGAGGTTCCCGCCGCCGAACTGGCGGTCCTGCACGAGGTCGCCGCCCGGCTGCTGGCCCGGCACCCGGCGCCTATGAAGCGCTGACGGCGGGACGTCACCCTGCACCCGCTCAAGGGCAACCGGCTCGTCCACGTCACCGGCGGGCAGGGGCTCAGTACCCACCCAGGGCAACATCAAGGCCGCCGGGGCGCAACGGGTCAGGCAGGGACCGACGCCCGGTCAGTGGCGGCGCCCGTGGCTTGACAACCAGCCGGTCCCAGAGTGGACGATGCAGCGTGCGAATTCTCGTGGTGGGTGGCAGTGGTCTGATCGGCGCCCACGTGGTGGACGTGCTGCGCGAGCGCGGTCATGCGGCGACCACCGTGGCGCGTACCGCCCATCCCGGTGTCGATCACCTCCTCGACGCCGGGTCGGCCTCGGTCGACGAACTGCGCGCGCTGCTCACCGGTCAGGACGGCGTCGTGTACGCGACGCGCACCGACGAGCAACGGCCGCTGCCCAAACCGATCTACCCGGAGTTTCGCCGCGACAACGTCGATCCGGTGGTGCGCCTGTTCACCGCGGCTCGCCTGGAAGGTCTCACCCGCGGCGTCGTGATGGGCTCCTACTACACCCATTTCGACCGGCTCCACCCACAGTGGCGGCTCGCCGAGCGGCACACCTACATTCGCTGTCGCGTGGAGCAGGCCCGAGAAGGACGGGCGGCGGCTGGCTCGGAGCTGCCGATCGCCGTACTCGAACTGCCATTCGTGTTCGGTCGGGCCGGCGACCGGCTGCCAAACTGGGCGGGACCACTGGACCGGTGGGCGCGGTCGCGTACACCTCTGGTCGCGCCGACCGGCGGAAGCGCCGCGGCCTCCGCGCGCAGCGTCGCCGAGGTCGCGGTGGACGCTCTGGAGCAGGCCAGCGGCGCGGACATCCCGGTCGCCGACGAGAACCTCACCTGGGACGACATGATCGGGCGCATCGCCGAGGCGGTCGGCCGACGCCGCCGGGTCACCCGCCTGCCGGCCGGCGCGGCAAGGGCCGCTCTACGACTCGGCGGCGCGATGCAGGCTCTTGGCCGTAAGGAGTCGGGCATCAACCTCAGCCACCTCGCCGACCTCCTGCTCGCAGAGCTGTTCATCGAGCCGACGACCGGTCGACCGCTGGACCCGGCGCTGCGCGAGACGTTCCCCGACAACCGGGCTGCCTAACCTTCGTTTCTCGGACTCACGTCAAAGTGGCTGGCGCTTCAGTGTCAGCCACGCTCGGCGCCCCTCATGCCGCGGTAGACCACGGTGATGGCCAGGAACAGGGAGCCAACGAGCACGACGGTGATCGCCGCATTGACCGCTACCGGCAGATCCTGAACCAGGTACTGCTTCACGTAGTTGCAGCCGAGAATGACGACCAGGTAGACCCACCAGGGTGCCCACCTGCTCTTCTGTTGTTTTTCCGGACCCACGGGTCGACCTCTTTCAACATGGTTCGCAGGGCTCGCCCTCGGTCGCCTTGACGCCCCGGAGGCGAAACGGCGCTGTATCCAGCCTGCCCCAAGCGGTCGGCCGCGCCATCGACGACGAGAACGAGACCTGCCTCATCAGTTGGTACTACGGCGCTATCGGAGTTTCGCCGCGATCGGAACGGCCTAGCCTCGGGTGCTCGTCACGATGGTCGAGCCAGATACGCGGTCTTGGCGTCGGCCGAGAACCCGCAGGCTCGGTAGAAGGCGTGGGTCGCGGGGTTACGCGAGCCCGTCATCAGCATTGCTTTGTAACAGCCCGCATCCCAGGCGGCTTGGAGTGTGCCGGCCATGATCTGCCTACCCAGACCGGTGCCTCGCCGCGATTTCTCGACGACGACGTTCTCGATGACAGCGTAGGGCGATGCCGACCGGCTGAGATTGGGGATCACGTTGAGGTACGTCGTGGCGACGACAACACCGTCCAGCTCGAGGACGAAGAGACGCAGCCCTGGAGAGCCGAGGATCTCCTGAAAAGCCGCGACGTCGGATCCATCCTCCAGAACCGGATCGTCGGAGTTCAGTTGCCGGTAGAGGCGGATGATCTGCTCGAAGTCGTCAGGCCCAGCCACACGGAACATGACGAGAGCCTAATAAACGCGTATGGCAAATCCTCTGACCCTCGTCGATCATGCGGTTGTGGTGCCCGAAAAACACCTGACGGCCACTTTTGTCACCCACCACAACCCCTTGATCGACGTCGGTCGGGATGGGGGGTCTGCACTGTAGGGGAACTCTGGTCGTCGTCAGTTGAGCTGTTCGGCCAATCCGACGATGATGCCCTCGGGACCGCGGACGTAGCAGAGGCGATAGATGTCCTCGTACTGCGCCAACTCGCCGACGAGCTCGGCCCCATGCGTACGCAGGCGGGCAACGACATCCTCGATGTCGTCGACGGCGAACATGATGCGACGAATGCCGAGCGTGTTCGCCGGCGCCTCCTTCGGCGCGGCGATGATCGCCGTCGGCGTGTGGAACATCGCCAGCTCGACCTTGCCATGGCCGTCCGGGGTCCGCAGCATCGCGACTTCCTGCTTGACGTCATCGATCCCGATGACACGCTCCACCCAGCGTCCCTCGACTGGCCCTCTGCCCTCCAACTCCATGCCGAGTTCGACGAAGAACGAGATGACTGCGTCAAGGTCTTCGACAACGATGAGGACGTTGTCCATCCGCTGGATCGCCATGATGGATCTCCCTGGTCTGGTGTGGCCACGGTGGCCGCACCCGCCCCTGAGACGGAGCCGTCCGCAGATTACCCCGAACCGAATGATGTTGAGTCGAAGACTCTCGACCATCGGGCGCGGACCGGGGCACGCGGCAGACAATGGCCCGGCGTCCGCGAGGGTCGCAGCCGGATCTCCGTTGTATGTAGTGTGCGGAAATGACAAGAAGCCAGCGACTCGCGGACCAGCTGGACCGGCACTGGCACAAGAACCTGCGGCCGCGGCTGCACGGTCTTGCCGATGAGGAGTACTTCTGGGAGCCGGTACGCGGCTGCTGGAGCATCCGCCCACGTGGCACGTCGGCCGCACCGATGTCGGCAGGTTCGGGGGAATGGACGATGGACTCCGCGTCCCCTGGCCCGGTGCCGGCACCGGTGACCACGATTGCCTGGCGGCTGGCGCACATCATCGTCTCCTGCCTGGGCTATCGGGTCGGATGGCACTTCGGCGGCCAGGACGTCGACTCCCAGACGTACGCCTACGCGGGGACCGCTGATGAGGCGCTAAAACAGCTCGATGAGATGTATGGGAGATGGAACGCGGGGGTCCGCGAGCTCTCGGACGCTGAGCTGGAGAATCCGCCCACGGTGGGTCCCGAGCGGTTTCCCATGGAGGGCATCGTCCTGCACATCAACAGGGAGCTGATCCATCACGGCGCCGAGATTTCCCTGCTGCGCGACCTCTACCGCTGGCAGGACGGAGCCGTACCGCGCCGAATATGACTTCGCGGTAACCGGCGATCGAGCTTCGGAAACCTACGTGGACTCCGTGACGCTCCGTGGCTGCGAGCTTCGGTAAGGCTGCGCTGTCGAGCAACCGTCCGATCCCGTCGCTGCCTCGGGCTTAAACACGCGGCTCCGGGACCTTTCGGCATGGGTCGTGACGCGGCTCGTTCAGCCGGATCTTCTCCTCCAACAGCGCCGACAACGCTGGTCCGTCATCCGTCGCGTCGCGCAGTTGCTCACCGTGCTGAGCGATTTCCGCCAAGGAGAAGCCGAGCCTCTGCGCGGTGCGGACGTGTCGCAACCAGGTCACCGCGTCGGGCGGAAAGTCGCGGTAGCCGTTTGTTAGGCGCCGCCCCGCGATGAGGCCGCGCTTCTCGTTACTCGACGGGCGGCTGTCGGTACGAGACGTCCAGATCTGGCTCAACAAGGTCGCGAAGACCTGCCAGTGCTGCGCGCAGGGAGAGGACGAACGCCGGTCTGCCATCGGCCCGCCCTGCGGGGGAGCGGGCCGCCGCCCGGCCCGCTACGTCGAGCGGACCATGACGCAGGTTCGGATGCTGGCGCGCTGGGTGGTGGTCTGCTCGGCTCGCCCTGGGTCGATGGCAGGCGGGATGCCTACCGCAACCACCCACGGCCCGGCACCCGCCGACGATCTTCGGCCACGCCGGCCGCACCCTCGCCGTCGAAGCCGCCGACAACATCCTCCGCGTCCACGATGGCAACCAACTCCTCACCAGAAACGCGGTGACCAGGCCGTCCTTGCTGATCGCCTGCAAGTACCACTCCTTTTCCTCAGCCGACCAACCAGACCCGGCAATCTCCAACCGCAGGTGGTCCAGTGCGTCAGGAAAGTCAGCCAACTCACGCGCACCGACCTCGCCATGGAACTCCGCCGCGTCCCCGCAGTGGTGCAACCACCGCTCCTGCTGCCAGCCGGCGAAGCCCGGCGTTCGGCGGAGAACCATCTCAGTCACGCTCGACGGGACATCCTCTGGCACCCGCCAATGCGCATCGGTGAACTGCGCGTCGAACGTCGCCGCCGCCCGGCCGTCCGCGATGCACCAGGGGCACAGCCTTCTGCCCACCTCTTCGACGGCATACACCGGGCCGACATACGTGAAGGGCCGCCGCTGGCCGCAACACGCACACACCACCTCGGCTGCCACGACCGAACCCGTCGCCGCTGGGTCTGGGTGGTAGGGAAACTGCGGAAGACCTGCCTGCTCAGCCAGCACCGGCCGATCCTAGGGCGCTACGTCCCAGCCGCTCGACTCCCAAAGCGGTTACCCTGACCTGAAGATCGTCTAGCCGGACGTGTCACCCGCGCCCCGAGACTGATCTGTCAGGCAGGTCCTGACACCCGAACCAACCCGTCGGACATCCGCCCAGGACTTGCGGAAAGTAGGAGCATCCACTTCGCCGGCGGCTGGTTCGTACTCCGCTTGATCCGTGACCGGTTGGCGTCACATGATGCGTGACACTCCGCCGAGTGCTGGTGGAGGCGACCACGGTTCCCCTGCTGGAAGCGGAGAAGCTAAATGGATTTCGCACTACCGGACAATCGGGTTCTGGGTTGGGCGGAGTACGGCGATCCGGCCGGGGTGCCTGTGGTTTACCTGCATGGCACGCCAGGTTCTCGGCTCAGCCGCCCGGACGACACGGCGTTGGTGGGCGTTCGCCTGATGACCGTGGACCGGCCTGGATACGGTCGGTCGACACCTGTGCGGCGGCCAACGCTGCTCGGCGTCGCCGATGCGGTCGGTGCGCTGATGACATCTCTGGGAATCGAGCGTTTCGGAGTGGTCGGGTTCTCCGGTGGCGCGCCGTACGCTGTGGCCTGTGGTGCCCGGTTCCCGCAACGCCTTTCCGGCGTCGTCGCCGCCGGTTTCACCGGCCCATACCGGGAGCTGCGGACGGTACGCGGCTGGCAGCGGCTTCACGCGTGGACGATGTGCAACATCCCGGGACTCGGCCGCCCCTACGTGGCTCGCGCTGCCGCCTGGTACGCGGAAGACCCCCTCAAACAGCACCGAGAACTGCTTGCGAGTGGCCAGGACACCTGGATGCAGCCAAGTGAGGAGTCCCACCTCGAAGGCGCCCGCCAAGGCGCTGCCGGCTTGGTCAGCGACTGGCTGGCCACAGACATTCGTCCGTGGGGATTCCACCTTCGCGACGTGCCCTGCCGCGTCCTGATCTGGGCTGGTCGACACGACCCCGGCAGAGCTGTTGCCGACGCGCCACTGATCGCCGCACGGATGCCCGACGCGGAGGTCCGCATCGGCGAGAACGCCGCTCACACACCGTCTCCTGATCACTGGCGGGAGATGCTGACGTGGGTCAAGGGTGGCTAGTACTCCAGCCGCACCTGGTGGAGTTGGAGTCTTCGCTGGTAGTGGGCTGTTTTGGCGCGGTATTGGTGTCGGCGTCGCCATCGTGACCATCGATGGATGTGGTCGTAGGGTCGGATGGTGGTGATCAGGTGTGCCAGGAGACGTCGGACCCCGCCGAGCGTGAGAGGAACGAGACCCTCTTGCTCGAATCCGGCACCCCCTTTTTGGCGTGGGCGGCGGTGACGGCGAGGTAGGCGTGGGCGCACAGAACGAGCGTTATGTGGCGGTTCGTCTATCCCCGCCGTGTCGCGTCAACTGCCCCGCGGATTCGGGTCTGAATCGTGCTCGTCCGAGGCCAGGCGGGGTCAGGCGGGGTCAGGCGGGGTCAGGCGGTAAATGTCTTGGCCGGCAAAGCAGCAGCCACCGCGGGCCTGGCGTTGTTATCGGTATGAGGGATAGGTACACCCGTGGACGCTGACCTCGAACGGGAGTTCAGCGATTTCATCGCGGCCCGCTCGCACGCACTGTTCCGGACCGCACTCGCCCTGACTGGGCACCGTCAACAGGCCGAGGATCTACTCCAGACGGTACTGACCAAGGGCGCCCGACACTGGGGGCGGATCCACACCGGCAACCCCGAGGCGTACCTGCGCACCGCGCTGTACCGCCAGCAGACGAGTTGGTGGCGCAGCCTCCGGCGGGGGCGCGAGGTGAGCGCCGACCAGTTGCCGGAGGTCGCGACGACGACCGACGCCACCGCCACCGTCGACCTCAACCTGGCGCTCAGACAGGCATTGGCGCAGCTCGCGCCCAAACACCGGGCGGTGCTTGTGCTCCGCTACTTCGAAGACCGGCCGGACAGCGAGATCGCGGAGATTCTGGGCTGCACCCAATCCACGGTACGCAGCCAGGCCGCACGGGCTCTCGCCCGGCTGCGCGAACTCTGTCCCAGGCTCGACATCCTCGCCACGAAGGAGGCGGCAGACCGATGAACCCGCACCTCACCACAGCGCTCCGCACCGCGTTCGAGGAACTGGCCGAGACCGCGCCCGCGCCGGTCGGGCTGGCCCAGGCCGCACTGGTCAGCGCCCGCCGGCAACGGGTCACCCAGCTGGCCGTCGGCGGTGGCTTCGCCGCGGCGATCTGCGCCGCGCTGATCGGCGTGGTCGCCGTCATCGCCCCGATCAGCGGTACGGCCGGCGACCAGTTCGCCGATAACGGGCTGAGGCCACTCGTGGTGACCGCGTACAGCGGCATCCGCGATCCGAAAATCGATGATGCGAGCCCGAACTTCC
Organism: Micromonospora sp. DT201; assembly: GCF_049841575.1. Taxonomy (NCBI): domain Bacteria; kingdom Bacillati; phylum Actinomycetota; class Actinomycetes; order Micromonosporales; family Micromonosporaceae; genus Micromonospora; species Micromonospora sp. DT201. The sequence goes on from NZ_JBNCKP010000031.1 coordinate 51,714, forward strand.
TCTACTCGCTCCTACTGAACGCGAAGACCGGCCAGTACGACCGGGTGCCCTACCGGTATGCCATGCCGTCCCCGGACGGCAGTCAGGTGCTGGTCGCGACGGGTGACAACAGTCAGCGCTATCCCAAACGGGCGGGCGTACTGGACCGGGCCAGCGGGAACGTACGGTGGATCGCCGAACTCGGCAGAACCAGCCACGCCCACTTCCCCGGCTATTCAACCGACGGGCGCTGGTCGCCGGACGGGCAGCGCATCCTCTTCACCCACATGCCGCGCACGGGTACGCCCGGCTTCGTGCTGGTGGATGCGGAGACGCTCACGACAACGTTCGTCCCACTGCTCGACCTGGCCGCGCAGAACGACAAGGCCACCGGCATGATCTGGACGCCAGACAGTAACGGGCTCGCACTGAAGCTCTCCAAGTCTGTCGATGAGGCCACGGTGATCGGGATCCGCATCTATGACCTGACGGGCAGAGTGCTGCGTACCGTTCCCGCCAGCGGCGGCCCGCTGGACGACGTCAGCTTCTCCCCCGACGGCGGGCGACTGGCGCTGGCGCCGGACTCCGAAGGGGTGCGGCAGACCTCCGTCACGGTGGTCGATCCGGTCACCGGGGCGGTCCAGCACAGCGTCAAGGTGCCCCTTGCCGGCGACCTGATCGGCTGGACGGACGACCAGCACCTGCTGATCCGCGTCTACCACGACGCGGGCGGGATACCGGCATCGGACCAGCCCGCCCCAGTCCTCGGACCGGGTGACGACGAGTACGATCGCCTGCTCGTGGTCGACCTGACCGGTCGGGTGACCCACTCGATGCACCTACCGGCCGAGTACGCCGACCACCTCCTCGTCGGCTCCTCAGCCGGCCTGCCGAGCAGCGCCGCGAAGATCACCTTCTAAGCCGTGCTGGACCCCGCCATCGTCGACGAAGTCGGCCAGAGCAGCTGACACCGGTACGGGGCGGGTCGGGTCACCGTGGCGCGGCCCGCCCTCGTACCGCCCATCCGCAGCACGTACCCCCTTTGGCCCATCCCCCTGGAGCCGCCTTCTATGCGCCCTCGCGTGATCATGGTGTTCGCTGTCGCGGCGATCGTTTTCGGCGGGGTCCTGCTGGTCCCTGCCGCGTACGCCAGACTCGCCACCACTGCCGATCCGACCGACTCCGCATCCGCCACCCCCACCACCCCGCCGCCCGCGCCGACCCCGCCACCGCCACCGCCACCGACCCTGGCCGCCGCACCGGTATCGGTGCCGGTGGACGGCTTCCTCGCGTGGGCACTGCTGGACCGCGAGAGCGGCCAGACCGCCGGCTCGGCCAACAGTGCCACGTCGACCAACTCCACCGAATCGATGATCAAGGTTTGGATCGTCGCGGACTTCCTGCGCCGGACGGCGGAGGCGAACAGAACGCCCTCGGACGATCGCCTGGAACAGGCCAGGCAGGCGATCCGCTACAGCTCCAACGACTCGGCCGAAGCGCTCTACAACGCCGGCGGCCGCACAGCGGTGATCAGACGGATGATCAGCCTCTGCCGGTTGACCAAGACGAGGCTGGGCACCATCCCTGGCTACGCGGGCTGGTGGAGCTTCACCGAGATGACCGCCCAGGACGCCGTACGAATGGGCGAGTGCATCAAGAGCGGCAAGGCTGCAGGTCCTAAGTGGACTGATTGGTTGCTCAAGGAGATGCGCAACGTCTGGGGCACCACCGCCAAGAAGGATCAGCAGGAGACGAGAGAGGGCGGCCGGTGGGGCATCATCGACGGCTTACCGAAGGAAATGCTCGAGAAGGATCCGGTCAGCATCAAGAACGGTTGGACCTCGCTCGGCTATGACGGCAACTGGCACGTCAACTGTCTGGCCGTCACCAACAACTGGGTACTCGCGGTGCAGGTGCGCTACCCGGACCAGCGGGGCCTCGACTACGGCGCACGCGTCTGTGCGAGCGTCGCCGCCCAACTGGTGACCCCGCGACCGGGTGCCGCGCTGAACGTGCCCCGACCCCTGACCGGAGGCTGACCAGACTCACTGACTGGGGGCCGACGAGATCATCGAGTCACTCATCGACCTGGCTGGGACGGTCAGCCCACACCGGGCTGGGCCAGGCCAAGCCGACGTGGAAGGTGTCGTTCAGACCCGGATCCGCAGGTAGTGGTGGACGCTTGAGTGCGGCGAACAGGTCCGGGATCAGCACAGCGTTGGGGTGGCTCAGAGGCACGGTCAGCACTGGCTTCTCGATGCCTTCCTGGTGGATCCAGATCATGCCGTTGCGCAGGGACGCAGGGCTTATCGACGCCCAGGGCAGAGAGAAGCGTGGCTTCGCACACGCGATGCCGTCCAGGCTCACCTTCACGCTACCGCCGACCGTGACGGTCTCACCACGGCGAACCTGGCTGACCAACTCGTTGAGTAACCGGGGCTCCAGATACTGCCTGGCCAGGTTTACCAGGAACGTCCACTCCTGCGGCTGTTCCGCTCGGCGGCCTCCTTTCGAGAAGCTCACGGCAACCTTCGGCCCGCCGTAGTACGGGTAACGCCCCACCTGGAAGTCCCACCTGTTGTCGTAGAAGGTGGGGAACATGAAGCGCTTTTCGGCGACCTGAATCGACGAATAGCTGACCCACTCCACCTGGTCGAGCGTGATCGATTTCCTGCCGTAGGTGATCACCTGTGGGTCGGCGTGAAGACGTGTCCAGCCGAGGGTGGTGTCGAGGACCGAAACCTCGCCGGGCCCCGGCCGCCCCGCGAACGGCATCGCCTCTTGTCGGGGTGTTGATGTGGAGGACGCGTTCCGGGGGCTGGGGGCTACCACGGCGGGTCGCGGGGCCGGCGCCTGTCGCGTCGGTGATGGCGTGGGCTGGTCCTGCCGGACGTCGGGCCTTCGGGTCGTCGCACCAGTCTCTCGCGGTGCCGTACGGGGTGCAGGACCGAACTCGACGGCACTGGCCGTGTGTTCGGAGAGCCATGCCGGCGTGTGGGCGCGTGGGTAGGCGGCCAGGTCCTCCCGGTAGCACTCGGGGGCCAGCAGATGGTCGTCCGGGAAGGGCCGATCGCCGTAGTCGTAGTCCGTGGTCATCTGGGCGCCTGTTCCAGCGCTGTCGCTGACGGTGAGCAGCAGACGCCACCACGGCCCGGCCGGCATCCGTGCGGCGAGATGCCGCTGCCTGCGGACCAGCACGGCAATCTGCTCGGGTACCCGAACCTCGGTGCTCCGACTACCGGACCAGAACCCCAGTTGGGCGACCTCGCCGGACACCGTGAAGGAGAAGACCGCCGCGAAGCGGTCCCACCCCGGCGGACCGAGCAGGGCCAACTGCTGTGCGATCGGGCCGAGCAGCGCCGACGCCCTGGCCGCGATCACCTCGGTGGGGGTGTCGATGGTGAACGAGGCGATGCCTGCGGAGCCTTCCGACGCGGAGTCAAGCCGCATGACCTCGTCCCTGAGGTCGGCCATGAACCCTTCCCCAGCCAGCCGGCGGCGCACATACGCCTCCTCGGCGGTGAACATCTCCTCGGCCTGCCGCGCAGGGATCGAGCTCGATATCTCCTTCACCCGCCCCGCATCGCTCACCAGAAAAACCGACCTGCCCACCGGCATGTCCAGAAAAGCCATCGGATCGCTTTCGTCCACGTCCACCGGCGCGTACACGCTCCAGCCCGCTTCGAAGCGATCCGCCACAAGCCCTTGCGTGGGGTAGTCCAGGCGGCTAGCCCGGATCCGTTCCACGACAAGCGAGACGGCCCGTGCCGCGGCCATCCGCTCGCTATCCAGCGTCGAGGCGTGGTCGAGAGGGTGGTCGGCCCAGCCACTGGTGCTGGCCGACGACGGGCCGCGGTAATGCTGTGTCAGGTCGAACCAGAGGCGCACCTCCTCGGCGGTCTCGATGTCGACACCGGCCGCGATCACCGACCACGAGCCGCTGACGTCCCGCCCGTAGAGGGTGATGTGGGCGCGTTCATCGCAGACCGACACGTAGTTCGTCCGATAGCTGTCGCCGAATTCGGCGACTTCGCCGAGGGTGGGCACTGTGGAGGCGACACGTTCGCCGAGCCGTTCGCCACCGGCGTCGGAGGCAGCCATCATGTAGCGGGTCATCGATCCTGCTCCTGTCGCGACTAGCGGGTCGGGGCGGGATCACCTGCCGCACCAGTAGCTGACGATGTCGGCTTGCCGGTGGGGAGTGCCCCAGCACCAGTGCAGACCTTGCCACAGTGACGAGTTGGCTGAAATGGGCGAGGTGGTCGTGTCCGGGGCGCCCCAACTGGCCGGGTCGCCGAAGATGAACTCGCCCCCGTGTCGTGGCGGGCGCCCGCTGCCGGTTCGTTCCAGTGGTGCCCGCCTACACAGGACCCGGTCGGAGCACATCCGTACCAGCAGCCGCACGGGCAGGTCAGCGAGGAGAAGCGCCGGTCTGATCGACGGCGAGCGGGCCCTCTACGGCGACCCGGTGGCCAAGTTCGTGTCGATGACGCTCTTCCGGAACCCGGCCATGAAGAGGGCATCGCGGTCAGCAACGCCCGACTGGTTACCATGGACTCAACGACCACCATGGCCCCGGTGATCGCGCCGAGTAGCCGCTCCTGCACCGCCCACCGCGCCCGACTTCGCGGGCATCCCGGCGGGACCACCGCACCGTGCCCACCGCCTCCCCCGGTAGCCGGTTAACTCGGCAGAGTAGGGCTGGTCCAGGCCATCGGCCGCGACCAGCAGCACGGGTCGTCCGGCTGGACGCCGACGCAACGGCCTTCCGGACGATCTCAGATGTAGGTCACGGCACCTGCGCCCGTTACTTGGCGTTGTATTGATCTCGGTGGCGAGCAGAGTCGATCAAAGCGGACAACTTGGCCTCTGAGCTGCGGTTACCCCTGGCACTGATGGTTAGCAGTGGGCGCTGTGGGTTCGGCAGTCCGTCCATGTTCGCCGGCTTGGCTGCTCGCTTGGCTGCTCGACGAAACCCTGATGTGGCTCCAGAGCTGGGGTCTGCTGCACCGATAGGTGACATCTGAGATGGCTTGCCCTGGTGGCGGGCTGGAAGGATGTTGCTGTGCCGAAG